>CAZGQY010000001.1:0-72082 GCA_964528035.1 uncultured Methylococcaceae bacterium
AAAACTTAATATATTACTTTAAATAATCGTCAATACAAGTGTGACGGAGTACTAGGTAGCCGGTCTTGGATTCGACGGAAAACATGCTGATTCAACCGCAACACGCACGACTCAACTCGATATAATTCAATTTAATGCCCGTATACTCGTAGTAGACGACAATGCTACCAACCAAAAGGTCGCCCGCGGCATGCTAAACAAATTTGGCATTCATATTGATACTGCTGATAATGGTGAAGAAGCCATCAAAGCATTATCGGAGCTAATCTACGACCTGGTATTTATGGATTGTCAAATGCCGATAATGGATGGTTATACAGCGACTCGTCATATTCGAGACGTCAACTCAATCGTCCTGGACAATACGATTCCGGTAATTGCAATGACCGCACACACCATGCGAGGTGACCGTGAAAAGTGCCTGACTGCGGGAATGAATGATTATCTGGCCAAACCGATCGACTTCAAGCAACTGCAGCAGATACTGAAACAATGGCTACCCGAGCAGGCACAAAGTACACAAAGCACACCTGAAGAATCAAACACAACGATTCCTGAATTGGAAAAAGTATCGGAATCTGCGATTCCGGTGCTTGATGCTGTCGCGATTAACCAGCGTTTAATGGGTTATGTAGAATTAGTCCGCACTGTCGCTGAATCATTCCTGATCGATATGACCGAACAGATTGAAATACTTGCCGCTATGGTCGTGTCGAATGATGTACAGCAAGCTACGGCCCAAGCCCACAAAATCAAAGGTGCCTCTGCAAATGTTGGCGGCATGAAACTCAGTGCCCATGCGCTGAAGATGGAAGAAGCGGGCAAAGCAGGAGATATGGAAACCTTTGGCCAAAAGCAACCCGAATTGGAACAATGCTTTGTCCAGCTTAAAGCTGCCATCGAAGAAACTTTGTTATGATGTTTTGTAACTACTTGCCCCCTAATCGAAACAGCCCTCTATGGGAGACCTGTGGAAGAAGTGTATGCGGCAGGGAAGCCGCATCCAAGCCTACAAGGATGTATTTACGGCGTCTTCCGCAACAGATCACCCATAGAGGGGCGAGCAGTTACGATGTTTTTATTGTTCCTCGCTTCATTATTTAAATTCACTTCTAACCAATACCAAAAAACACACAGTAGAGAGCCCCGCAGCAGTAAAAATCATTAACATCACCAAAATCTGGTAATTAACCGCGACCAGAGGAGAAATGCCAGAAAGGATCTGGCCGGTCATCATCCCTGGCAGAGAGACCAAACCCACGGCAAACAATGAATTGATAATCGGTATCAAAGCCGCATTTAAAGCAATGCTTCTGGCTTCAGGAAATAAGGAACCTTTATCGATTTCAGCAACCAGCCGTTCTGCCGCCAGACTGATGCTGTTCATGACTCCGGCAAAGATCATTCCCGCCAAGGGAATAAAGTAGCGAGGAAAATACCAGGGATCCAGACTCAACACACCCTGAGTCACCAGAACCAAGGTCGCTCCTCCACCACCCAAAGTTGCTATAACCGCCTCAATATAAAGTGCCCGCCTCCGCTCCCGGATGGTTCTCAGCGCAATCCAGCTTGACGCGAAAACCATTACAGAGAGTACCGTTAAAACGACCCAGGAATTGTCTGTCCGGAATATATAGACCAGCACATAACCGACCATTAAAAGCTGAACGACCATTCTCAGCAATGAGTACAATGCATTGCCACCATCGACTGACCATCGATGTAGAATGCCAATAACAGCCAGCGCTGGAATTAGTGCTAAAAATAATCTGCTGTAAGGTATAAATTGAATGCTTGAGTCCATAGCAACAGAATCATGGATTTGTCATCATCCGTCAAGCAATGATAATAGATAAAATGAGACCCCTTTAGTACCCCGCAAAAATTTCAGGGGTTCTCGGTCAACACATCATTCGCATAGATCCGATTTTTCCAGCGACTGGTTTCTCGGTTCCAATATCGCCGGGCGGAAATCCAGGTCATCAAAGATACACGACAGCGAAGACTGGCAAAAATAGCGCCCATACAGGGCTATTTCTGTAAAAAGAGAGCGTCGGCAGATAAGTGATCGCCATTACTAAATACGCTATTGTGGCCAGTCTAACCATTTCTGGTGATAAAGGTTCGGCACTTGTTACTGCTTATAGTCCTAATGAAATAACCGACATCCAAATAAATTGGTAATTTGAGTGATAAAGCATGGAATTCAGAGTCTAGGTTGATATTTTGTCACGCAGAATTGTTGCAGCCTCTCAAACACAGCACTTATTTGCTCTACAAATTGACCAGATGTACTGGCCTTTGGCAATGTTTCTCCAATAATCACATCGCAGTTGAAAGGCACGAATAAAGCCTCACCGCGTGGTAATGATTTCCCCAGACCATGCAAAATAACGGGTATTATTTTTGTATCTGCTCTATCATTAACAATATGAAACAAACCCCTTTTTATACTTCCCATCTGTTCAGGCAAACCACGACTGCCTTCTGGAAAAAGAATCAAAATGTGATCATTGTCTAGGGCTTGATGACAACTTGCGAATAACTCGGCTTTTTTTGCCCGACGATTTCGTTCCAAAGGGATAATGCCGATACAATTTAAAGATAGCCAGGCGAGTATTCGGTTAGTCATAAAGTAATCTGCTGCTGCCACAGGCCGTATTTTATGTAATTGAGATAAAGGATAAAGACTCATCAAAACAAAAGTATCTAAGTGACTATTATGGTTTGCCGCAATAATAGCAGGGCCTTTCTTGGGTAAATTATTTCTTCCTCTGATGTTCAAACCTAATACCACAAAAACTAATGGTTTAACAAAAAAGGCAAACAACAAAATTTTAAGGACTTTATTCATTTAATAAGCCACATAATAAAGATAATGAAAAAACAGTGGCGAGGTAAAAATCAAACTATCAAAGCGATCTAAAATACCGCCATGTCCGGGAATCAAACTGCCACTGTCTTTTATTTCTAAATCTCGTTTAATGGAAGAAATAACCACATCCCCCATAAACCCCGAACAACTTATTAAAAACCCTGCTATTAAGCTAAATTCTAATGATAATGGCGTGAGTAACGGACCAACGTAAGCAGAGACCGCTGTGATTGTAAAAACACCGCCCAAAAAACCTTCCCATGTTTTATTGGGGCTTACCTTAGGAATTATTTTATGTTTACCCAGCAATTTTCCCCAGATGTATTGACATACATCGTTAAATTGAGTGATAAATAATAAAAAAATCACTAAGCCAATATTTCCTGCCGCTATATTTTTAACGGGAAGAACGAGCAAATAGGCAATATGACTAAGGCAAAAAACAGTCAACATCACCGCCCAATGAATAACCCCGGCCGAATGAATAAATCCTTTTGTCTCCCCAATTAAGACCATACGCGCCGGTAAAAAAAGAAAGATATAAAGTGGAATAAAAATAATAAATACACCATACCAACTGATGCTGACCAGGTAATATTGCGCAGGAATCGCACAATAAGCCCAAAAAATAACCCGCCTGTCAGCATGGCGAGTCGGCACTATTGAAAAAAATTCTTTTAAGGCTAAGAAGCTGATAAATCCAAACAAGGCAATTGCAGTGGTTGTACTCGCGCTGATACAAACAAATAAAATAACCACCATCCACCACCAGGACTGAGTTCTTTGGCGTAGTTCTGTGTAATCTTTATCTGGTTTATTTAGCTTTAAAAACAACCGGCATAATGAAGCCAGCAATAGCAGCCCAAAAATAACCAGCATCGCATAAAATGAATTTTGTGGGATATTAAATAAAGTCATTGCGCTTCCAGATAATGGTATGCAGCTATGGCTCTACGAATGCAAGTGATAACACTGCCGACTGCAATAATAATCAAGCCAAGTAATAACAGATAATGACTATTCAAGATCAACATTTCAATCACGGTTATTACACAGGCTACTGTTAATACCGCCATTCGATGTTGTTTTGCCATTGGCCCTTTAAAATCAACCGGTGCGCCTATACTGGCACTTAATGTTCTTATATACGCTGTCATCACAGCAAACAATCCAGCACACCAGCCGACTTCAGCCGCCCAACTCACTATATTAATCGCATAACCCGCGGCGATTAATATCATTGGATCGGTAATGCGATCAGGAATATCATTAAATAATTCACCAGAAGGTGAGCTTTTACCGCCTTCAACTGCCACCATACCGTCAAATAAATTACATAATAGTCTTAGCTGTATAAACAGTGCCGCCAGTATTAATAACCACCCGCTATTTTGATACGAAAACAATAAAAAACAAAGGGCGGACAGTATTGCAAAAAAAATACTGGCTATCGAAATTTGGTTAGGTGTTATGTCCCTGCGACTCAAGCTCTGAGCAATTGATTTAACAATTCTTACACCTCGAATTTTCAAAGGTCGTCTTACATCATTCTCACTCATCATCTGTACCTGCTGCTTGACTGGATTTATGTAATTTATAAGAGGTAAACAGGCAAAAGCTAAATGCTACGGTTATGGCCGGTAAAATAGTTAATACAATATGAGGTGTTTGGGCTAAATAATGAATAAATAACAAGCAAGAACCAGTTAAACTTACTGTCACGATCGCCGGAAACAGCAATTTGGCAATCGCATGGTTAAAGTAATGGTACAAATGCGTCACTGCATGCACCAAAAATAAAGTAATCAAAAAGCTGGCAGTCCCTTGCGTAACACCCGAGATAACCCCCGCTTGAAGTGCATCCACCTGGTTAATAAAAAAAGCCCAGCCACCCCATAATATAAAAGCGATTGAAGACGACAAAAACCTGAATTTTTTAGTCGTTTTTATAGGATTTGACATGGTTTTTATTTCCCTGAAGCTGATTTAACTAGCCTAATGTACCAGCTAGAAAAAAACCAGAATAGCTACTATTAATCGAAAAGTGCATTTAGCCTGAAGATCGTGCAAGATCCGTTACTTTGCACCAGTCCCTTTCCTCAGTTTATTTTTGGGATCGTATATACCCCCAAATATTCAAATTTGGCATGCGCCAAAACCGAACAACCTGACCGAAAAATGTTCGTATTCATTTATGATTCAGGCAACCCCAAGTATAGTTTTCATTTATTTTGACGCGGATCACTTCAGGAATTGATCTAAACGGAGACGGCAATGACCCTATTGAAATTTTCTAAAATTAGTTTACTTATTGTGCTTTCACTTTCTTTGAATGGGTGTCACCATTGGTTTTCCCGGCATGGAGGACATCACGGAGGACACGGGGGGCATCATGGAGGGCATGGACGGCATTATTCTCCACACAGCATGAATCAAATTGATTTACAAAAGCCGGCAGTGACAGCGGTCAGCGTTGAACGCACATAAACCCCATAATCCTGTGCGGCAGAGTAAAATCAACTTCATAACCAACCGAAGTATCACGCCAGACAACCCGATGGGGCCAATTTTCAATATTGCCATCAGCAACAATAAAGGATTAAAAACCGGCACTAAAACGTCTCGGCTGATGTCCAGTCCCAAGAAACGAAAACCTCGAAAAGTCCATTATCAACTAAAGAAAACAGTCCATTTAAAGAAAAAGAGTTACGATGAAAGCAATTAAACCTCTGTCTGGATAACTAAATATCAAAACTGCCGATTAATTTTAGACTCCCTCCATCAAAATCAATACAATCCCCTATAAATATAGTTAACTAAACCCAACCTTTGGGGAAGCTTAGGTTAACAAATTTTTTCCGTCACACTATCGCTCTACAGATTAAATGCTCTTAGATTGCGCAGATAAATAAGAGAAAGCTAATGATTAAACAACTCCTACTGAAAAAAGCCAAAATAACCTTTGGCTTTTTGAATACTTACATTAGGAAAAAAGGGCAAAAATATGACGACTCAAAATGGTGGGATACTTCATTTTATACGGAAGGTGTTTCGGATAGGCAAACAATTTCGTTGAAAAAAAACTTCATTACTGCTAAGTACCACTACGCATCGATGGAATTGCAGATTCTCAAGCACCTGCGAAACAAAGAAATACATGTCAACCAATCGAATCTAATGGATATAGGCTCTGGTTCAGGCCATTGGATTGATTTTTACAAAACACTCGAAGTGGGCAGTATTACTGGAATGGATGTTTCGCGTTCATCATTCAAATATCTGTCGCAGAAATATTCTGGAGATGCCAGCATAGAAATCCACCAAGGGAAAGCTCTTGAAGTAATCGCCAACCTTGATAATAGTTTTGACATAATAAATGCCGTTGGAGTCATGTTCCACATTATTGATGATTCCGAATGGCAGAATACAATATTTTCCATCGCTAATACACTGAAGAGTGGTGGTTTATTTATCATCGGCGGCCATTTTGGCTTCTTAGACGGGCTGAATGTACAAATTGACAGCGATGGCTACATTAATAAAAGATTGAGAAGCAAAGGACACTGGGTGCGTACATTAAAGCAGGCTGGATTCACAAACATCAAACTGTATCGAAATAATAGCTACCTTTGGATTAATGATTCACTTCCTGAAAACAATGTGTTGGTGGCCACTAAATAAATTCACGCCCAACAAGGGTAATTCAAGGGACACAGTCTTAAATTACCATTTCTTGCCATCGACCCCGGTTTCTTTTTCTTTAAATCTCACCCCAGAAGTCTTTCCGCTAACTCAACAAACTTTTCAACTGGCTTAAATTTTCACGAGCAGTATCCCGTCGAGCCTCCTGATCAACCTCTTCTCTAGCTTTCCAATCTATATCGTCCGCAGAAAATTCATTGAGAAAACGACTCGGTGTTGTTGCCAGCAGCTCTCCGTATCGTTTTCTGTGAGTACAGTAATGTAATGTAACCGTTCGTTGCGCACGGGTAATTCCGACATAGGCAAGCCGGCGTTCTTCTTCTATATTGTCATCATCAATACTCGACCGATGGGGTAATAAATTTTCTTCAAAACCCATAATGTGAACGTGTGGAAACTCAAGACCCTTGGCCGAATGCAAGGTCATTAACTGCACCCAGTCACCCTCATTTTCCTGCTGGTTCCTATCCAACACATCGAGTATTGCCATTTTTGCTATTCTCTCAGCAAGTGTCAGTTCGCTGCCCTGTTCACCCCCAACTGTCTGTAACCAGCGGATCAAATCATTAACGTTATTGATTTTTCGCTGCGCTGTTTTGAGTGATTTATTGGAATCTTTCAACCAGTTTTCGTAATCAATCTCGTCTAGGAACTGCGATACCACCTCAAAGGTATCGCCCATTTCAAGTCGCTTGGAAGTATTCATAATTGTTTTACTAAATACATCTAAACGAGCACAAGCTCTTGTTGATAGCAGTGTCTGTAAACCCAACTCGCAGCTCGCGGAAAACAGGCTTAATCCCCGCTTAGTTGCATAATTACTCAAAGTTTCCAGAGTGGCACTACCAATAGCCCGTCTGGGAGTATTGACGATCCGTAAGAATGCCGGATCGTCATCCTGATTACACAGCAATCTGAGATAAGCAAGAATGTCTTTAACTTCGACTAGATTAAAAAAAGAATCACCACCACTCAGGTGATAGGGGACATTATTCTCACGTAAGGCTTTTTCAATTAAGCGAGACTGATGGTTGCCTCGATATAAAACCGCATAATCATGAAACTTTGAATCAAATTTGAATTTGTGATGAACTATTTCCGAGGCAATCTGTTGGGCTTCATATTCTTCCGACCGATGATTCATCACTCGCAAACATGCGCCAGGGGCATGAGCGCTCCACAAGCGTTTCTCAAAAACATGTGGATTGTTCTGAATGAGTGTATTGGCTGCACTCAAAATCCGCCCCGTGGAGCGGTAGTTCTGTTCGAGTTTGATGACTCTAAGGCGTGGATAATCCATCTTCAGATTCGACAAATTTTCCGGACGGGCACCTCGCCATGAATAGACAGACTGATCATCATCGCCAACCACTGTAAATTGGCCCAATTTTCCGGACACAAGTTTCACAAGCTGATACTGCGTCAAATTCGTGTCCTGGTATTCATCCACAAGCAGATAGCGAATTCTATTCTGCCAACGCTCCAGAATATCGCCTTTCTGCTTAAACATAAGCACTGGCTGAAAAATCAGGTCATCAAAATCAACTGCATTGTAAGCTGTTAACTTTCTGTTATATTCTTCATACAAATGTGCTGCAATACTTTGCACCGGATTGGCAGATTGCATTACAGCCTCTTCAACAGTTATACACTGGTTTTTCCATGTTCTGATGAAATCCGATACGCTGGACAGGAGTTCGGATTCCTCAGAATTTTCGCATTGATTCAGCAAGTCCTGAATCAATGTAAGTCGATCATGCTCATCGAATATAGAAACCGATGATTTGGACTGCTGCTCCGATTTAAGGATATCCAGACCCAGGGAATGAAAAGTAGAGACTCTTAGACCTCTGAGTCGACGACTATCCAAAAGCCTGGTGACTCGAGTGTGCATTTCGCGTGCTGCTTTATTTGTGAAGGTAATGGCTGCAATATTACGGGCAGAAACACCCTGATCGACTAAATACGCAATTTTCTCGGTAATGACCCGAGTCTTTCCACTGCCCGCACCGGCAAGGACCAATAACGGCCGATTCAGCTCTTGAATAGCAGCCTGTTGTTGTGGGTTAAGTTTCGACACGGCTTGAAAGCAGGACACTATAGGCGATCAGTTATCGACTATAGCCGCCCAAAATACTCGATTACTGATTCAACCAGCAGCAGTCCGACATTTGTTATAGGCATCCATACGGGCAAGATAATTGTCGACAAATTCCTGGATTACATCATAGTCATATTCACGCATCCCACTAATCAGTAATCGTTTAAAACCTCTGCCGACAATTTTTGAATCGGCACTGATATCAAAATGCAGGCGAGCAACTCCGCGTTTACCATTAACTTCCAAATCAGTATCTGCCGCCTCAAGCTGCGGATCACTAAAATCCAGATGATCCAGTTCAAACGACATGCTTTCATAAATGACCAATGGTCGCTCAGTATTAATCATGACATTGTGCTCAGCCATCAATGGCACAAGGACATGAGGAAAATTAGGGCCGGAAAAAGCAACATACTCACGCAGAAATGCCTCAATAAGATCACTATTCCGAGTGTTGCTACCGTTTCGGTTCACATGTAAATATGCCTTTTCCGCATCATCGCAAATATCCAGTATATTGGCATCACTTTCGGGGAAATTGAGGGGCACATCACGCCCGACCATACCGGCAAAAGTAAAGCTCATTTGCTTATTCAAACCATATTTTTCAAGAACAATAGAAAACAGGAGGTCACCGGGAACACAAAATCGCTTCGCATCGGTATCGTGCAGCGGATTAAAATCGCCCGCAATATCTTTCGCAAAAGAACTCGCCTGTTCAGCGCTGATTACAACCTGGGCATCAAGCCCGGTATAAAATTGATGCAAAAACATGAATAAATATTCTGTAATGGTTAGACATAAAACAACCTCAGCGAAAGGCGACCCGAAATTAGAAAGCGGCCTGTTGCGGAAACCTGTATGTAACTGCTCGCCCCTCTATGGGTGATCTGTTCCGGAAGACGCCGTAAATACATCCTTGTAGGCTTGGATGCGGCTTCCCTGCCGCATACACTTCCTCCACAGATCACCCATAGAGGGCTGTTTCGATTTGGGGGTAAGTAGTTACACCTGTATTTTATCTGTTTAGTTTATTCAGCAACCCGCGACGGTCATTTGCTCGACCAGCCACGACCCGGTTCTGGTATTACCACGCAGGTCAACATCATTGCCAACCGCGACCAAATTTTTGAAGATATCTTTAAGATTCCCTGCAACAGTGATTTCTTCAACTGGATATTGTACTTCTCCATTTTCCACCCAATAACCTGCCGCGCCTCGGGAATAGTCTCCGGTCACGATGTTCACCCCCTGCCCCATCAATTCCGTTATCAGTAAGCCGGTTCCCATTTCAGCGAGCAATCCTGGTTGATCCAGACTCCCAGGATCCACTGTAAGATTGTGAACGCCTCCTGCATTGCCCGTTGTTGGCATTCCCAGCTTACGCCCGGAATAACTACTCAACACATACGATTTAAGAATACCCTGGGAAACAATATCCCGCGTTTTACAGCTCACTCCTTCACTATCGTAACAAGCTCCACCTAGGGATTTTATAAGGTAGGGTTGCTCGTGAATCCTTACAAACGGTGGAAATACTGATTTATCAATATAATCGAGCAAAAAGGTAGACTTCCTGTATACACTACCGCCACGAATAGCTCCTATAAAATGTCCAACTAAACTTGAGGCAACTTCGGCTGCGTATATAACCGGACAAGTCCGAGTGGACAAGGATTTTGCCTGCAGGCGCCGCAATGTTCTGCTTGCCGCTTTTTCACCCACTGTATGAGCCGATTCCAGTTCAGCTTTATCACGCGCAACCGTATACCAGTAATCTCGTTGCATACTGTCGCCTCGTTTCCCCAGTACACTACAATGCAGACTGTGGCGAGTACCACGCTCGCCTTGAAGAAATCCCAGACTATTACCAAATACGCGCATTCCCTGGTAGGTATCAACATTTGCACCTTCTGAATTGACAATTTCCTCGTGATATCCACGGGCAATATTCTCGCATTCAACCGCGAGGTCGATAGCCTCATCAACTTTTAGTGCCCAGGGATGATCAAGATCCAGCTCTGGAAATTGTGTAGCTAACATGTCGGCATCAGGGAGTCCGGCAAACTCGTCTTCTGTTGAATATCGTGCTATGCGACACGCTGCGCTTACCGTATCCTTCAAAGCGGAAAGTGAAAAGTCTGTTGTATTCGCCGAACCTTTTTTCTGACCAAAATAAACCGTTACACCAAAACTCTGACCTTTGTGGTGTTCCACTGTTTCAACATCGCCCAATCGGGCTGTCACCGACAAACCAACATCCACACTCAAACCGGCATCCGCTGAACTGGCTCCCTGTTTGGCCGATTCTTTCAATAAATCATTAACAATTTCCAAGGAACGGCTCAGCCCGTTGGAATCCAACTCAATTGCAACTTTACTCACCAATGATGATGCCTCTTTAAGATTAACAGAAAATTGTCCAGGAATTGAGAACGTCCAGAATTTCCATTTCGATCAAACACTGGTACCACCCACAGTAAGCCCATCAATCTTCAATGTGGGCTGACCGACACCGACCGGCACACTTTGCCCGTCTTTTCCGCAGGTTCCAACACCACTATCGAATTCCAGATCATTTCCAACCATAGTGACACGGGTTAAAACGTCAGGCCCATTACCAATCAAGGTTGCACCTTTGACTGGCGAGGTAATTTTTCCCTTTTCTATCAGATACGCTTCGCTGGCGGAAAAAACGAATTTTCCAGATGTAATGTCAACCTGTCCTCCCCCAAAATTTTTGGCGTACAAACCTTTTTCCACAGAACTAATGATTTCTGCAGGTTCGTGAGGCCCCGGCATCATATAGGTATTAGTCATACGCGGCATCGGTAAATGCGCATAGGACTCTCGGCGACCATTACCGGTAGATGTAACTCCCATCAACCGGGCATTGAGCTTATCCTGCATATATCCCTTTAAAATACCATTCTCTATGAGCACTGTGTTCTCAGTTTCCGTTCCTTCATCATCAACATTCAGAGAACCTCTTCGTTCAGCTAATGTACCATTATCAACCACTGTACATAAATCTCCCGCCACCCGCTCGCCAACACGGCCGCTGAATGCCGAGGTTTGTTTACGGTTAAAATCGCCTTCCAGGCCATGGCCTATGGCTTCATGCAACAATATACCCGGCCAACCCGGCCCAAGAACAACCACCATATTTCCAGCAGGTGCATCAACTGCCTCAAGATTAACCAAAGCTTGCCGCACTGCTTCGCGACCATATTCCAGTCCCCGCTGCTTATCCAGAAAATAGCCATAATCCAATCGCGCACCGCCACCCGAAGCACCTTGCTCGCGGCGTCCATCCTGCTCGACAATCACAGACACATTCAAACGTACCAGAGGACGCACGTCACTGACCATTCGACCATCCTGAGAAATCACCATGACCACATCGTATGCGCCAATAAGGCTGATGATAACTTGCTCAACTCGCTGATCGAGTTTTCGAGTTTCCCTGTCAATGGAATTCAATAAATCGATTTTTTCCTGCTCGGGGATAGATTGCAAAGGATCCGCAGGCCTATACAAATTATTAACACAAGGTGCAGATTTCAAATTGACTATGACCTCGCCACCACTGCGAGAAATACTGGCAACATTTTTTGCCGCTGCAAGCAAAGACGGCAGTTCAAGATCATCACTGTAGGCAAAGCCGGTTTTCTCGCCACATATAGCCCGTACACCAACACCTTGTTCAATACTGTGACTGCCTTCTTTTATTATTCTATCTTCCAACACCCACGATTCGTATCGACTGGACTGGAAATAGATATCCGCAGCATCCACAGATTTACTCAACAATTCCGACATCACTCGATCAATGTCGTGGTCAGCAAGTCCAGCCGGGTCTAAGATTGAGTTGCGAGCTACGAGCAGGGAGTCTTGATTATCCATCGTATTAACCGCAAACAAGTCGTCTATGTTGCAAAGCAGGAAAACTGCCCCGAACACGCTCAAGTTGATTTTGATCGACATCCGCACAAACAACACCAGCGCCAGTGGAACGTTTTGCCAATATCGTACCCCAAGGATCAACGATCATACTATGACCAAAAGTTTTTCGTCCGTTCACATGAAATCCACCCTGGTTCGCAGCAACAACATAGCATAGGTTTTCCACCGCCCGGGCTCGTACCAGTAACTCCCAATGTGCTGCTCCAGTCTCTGCAGTAAATGCAGCAGGAATAGCAATAATATCCACACCCTGACCCAGCATCCAGCGAATCAATTCAGGAAACCGTAGATCATAACAGATTGCAATTCCCAATCGCCCAAATGGCGTATCCAGTACTCGAGGCTTGTTACCTGCTTCTATGGTATCTGATTCTCTATATTGCTCATCTGTTCCTGGAACATCAACATCAAACAGGTGAATTTTATCGTATCGTGCAACTTGTTCACCCTGGTCGTTATACACCAGGCAGGTTGCGCGAATCTTATTCTCCGAATGCGCTGCTAACGGAACTGTACCTCCGACAATCCATACTGATTCTTTTTTCGCAGACTGCATCAAAAAATTTTGTATGACGCCTTCTCCTTCTTGTTCAATATGTTCCAGTTTGTCAAATTCAGTCATGCCCATCAAAGCGAAATTTTCCGGCAACACAACCAAACCCGCACCCGCATCTGCTGCTTCCCGGATCAAACGTCCGGCTTCAATTAAATTTGCGTCCACATTCGGGCTTGATGCCATCTGGATCGCTGCACATTTATTCATACTTTCAAAACCTATCTGTTTTTTCTCGGCATCGCTCATAATTCACTGAAAACCCGTACTGATCGAATCCGATACTACTTAAGCAATTAGCTAAATCCGCCGCACACCGCCAAATAGCAGACACCACTAAGATACTTCAATTATTAACGAAATCCACACAACGAGTTTCAGAGACAGCGTGTACGCCTTTGTTTGTTCGGGGCCTGAAACCATCCCTGCTACACAAGCCTAAATAACTAACAGCTTGCATTCCCCATTAAAGAGATATACTAAAATATTACAATTTACGACAATCAACAAATACATCATTCCGCAGGGTTGAAATCAGGTAACCAACCATTTCGCAATAGACCACCAGACCCTGGTAACCGGGTAATAGCTGGACTGTCCCATTTACCAGTCACCCCGTATTGCCGACTAATTAATCCATCAACTGCATGACCCGGTAGTTGCTGGTTTAACAAAACTGACGCCCCCATTGCCACAACACCTTTGGGTATTACAGTAACTATGTCGTCAAGCTTCTCATCAACCAGATCAATATCTCCCTCAACGGTAATATTTGCCGGCACGGCGTTAATATAAAACTGTCTAATTGTCGCACGTCCGTCAAGTAATTGAAAAGAGCTTTTCAACTCATCGAATGCCAGACCAACCCCAAACAAATGCCCGAAATCAAGTAGCAATAAGCTTTTCAAGGCATCCAGATTAAATAAGCCAAATAAATGACCGATCCCTGGCTCGACAGTCAATAAACGTCCTTGCCCAAATTCAATATCCGCACTTCCAGATAATGAATCGGCCTGCAACTGGAAGGGTGCACCCTTCCAGTTCAGATTAAATTTAGTTTGTGTCGCTGATTTTTCAATCACGTCTGCCTTTCCCATATGAGAAAGAAACAGTCCTAAATCATCGATTTTCAAATCTCCACTTACAGACGATGCTATTCGTCGTCCCAGTTGTAACCAGTCTCCAGACAAATTTAAACGATGATTCGTATCAGCAACAGTCAGCCGGTTGATTTTTATGCCTTTTGATTGTTTAGAGGTCAGTAATTCCAAGCGTCCAAAATGTATTTTTTTCAAAATAAAATCAGCCGCCTTAATCCTTAGAGGTGGAATTGCTTGTGGTTCCCATTGTGTGGTTTTCTCTACTGTGACCCCTTCCTTATCCTTAAACTGAGGGAGTTTTAAAACATTCAAATCCATTTCTATGCCCGAATTTTTTTCACCACCACCGAAAGTACTGATATATCCATCTATATATTGGTTTTTTGAAAATCCAAGCCATTTCTTTCCTTGCTTGCGCATACTGAATTCCAGAGCACCAAAATCCTGGTTTGAATATTTCAAATGAGACGTGTTAATCTCTACTCTGCTCAGTAACCCGGAACTTGTTGCCGATTTTGTAGAAAAGGATTTAAAAAACCTATGCCAGGGATCAAGATCAATCGATTCGGCGTGTGCATAAATTCCCAGCCCGGTACTGGGGTCGTCCGCTATCGTAGTACCCCCCAATTGAACAACACCGCGTTTCAAGTTTAGATTTTTTTCATCCCCAGAATAGATTAGATGGCTTTTAAACACTCTATCATATTCTATATTCAGTGGAATATCCCTGTCCTTCTCAAGATGCATTTTCAATCTCAGTGGCCGAATCTGTCGCGCTGATTTGGCAAGCGGTGCTGGCAATTTGACCTCGATTCCCTTTAAATTCGACATCAAACTTATATCAGCAAAAAGTTTCTCGCTGAGTTTGGGAATGTTCAAATCTATTCGATAATTAGAACGGCCACCAAAATGCTCCCACAAATCGGAAGCATAGTGTTTTCTCAGTTGACCAACCCCCATTTCCCCGGATATTTTCAGCGCCATACCCGATTCGATATCACTTAATTCAAGTGTGACCGGTGCCCCGAATATCCGCGCACTGATTCCCGAACCATTTAACCCGCTATGAGTAAAATTCAAGCGGCCTTTTATCTGCTCAAAATTTACTGAGAACGTACTTGCTTTGGCTTTTTTCAGATCTATGACACCTTCAACAAGAACTTCACTAACACGGTCTGAAACAGGAATTTTCAGCTTCAAATTCAAATTGTTTTCACCGCTCAGAGTAACCACATTTAACAAGGATTCATAGTCGGAACCCAAAGGAGAACGCTTAAGCACCTCCAACATCTTGGGTATCGAGCCGTGGGCGGCACCCTTTATATTCATATAATCATCAAAATCAAAATCAGACGTAACTACATTTACTGTATCTATTGCGGCGCCAAGTATACTGCTACGATTAACATGAATTTCCATACCTGCCTGAAAAAAACGAACGTCACCATTTTCAATGAATGCATGAGGCCAGTCCTGATGATAAATTAATTCGACGTCACGCGTATTGAACAAAACTTCGAACACACCTTCCGAACCTCTGTATGGAAATGCCTCGACCGGGCCACGCAGTATCATTCCACCTTTGCTGATCACTCCAGACAAAAATGCCCTATCTAACCAATCGATCGTTGGTTTGGATAACACATTATACGGTAGATAACGATATACCTTTGATCCGTTTCCTTTATCAAATTTCACCAGCAAATCAATAACAGGCCCAAGGCTATCTTTAGTCCAGTTTAAAGTCAGTCGAGACCGGGTGGATATATCTGCCGTATTGGCTACGATCATTTCACTACTGAGTTCTCGACCCTGAGCACTGGTATTCCAATGTAGAACTCCCTGAAGAGTGTCTAGCAAAATCGGATATCGAAATACTTCAGGCAGACTAAACTCCGTATTCGTTCCGCCCAATTTCACCCAACCTTTATTTTCATTGCCACAAATTCGGCCAGTTAGATTTTTCACTCCGAGATAATTACGCCATGAATTTATTCCCACACCGAGAAATTCTCCACATACCTGGAACTCTCGCAACGCCTCCGACGATTCATCATAGTTCACCCTAAATTTGTGAAGTTCTCCACGTGGCGCGAGAGTCTCCAACAGTTGCTGTGTATCCGAGCCAACAATCTGCAAGCCTAAGCCTATGTTGTTTATCTGCTGCAAGTTGACATACGAAGCGACCCCGCTGTAACCAGTTCGACCATCTGTACTGTTACGAGTTTGTGCAAAACGAAACCCGTCCACTACTTTTGCATCCTCCAGAAACAATCGATTAAGTGAAAAATTCCATTGCTTATCGTCTTTTACCCAATTAAAAAAAGTCGACAAATGATTGGGTGAGAAAGACAAATCCGCTTCACCATTAGCAGCTTGAGAGCGAAACAAATGAGGTTTATCAATTTCAACTTCACCGGAAAGAGCATTAAGCGCAGATTTCTCCAGGGTACTCCATAAGCGAATATTCCCATGCCCTGAATGAATACCATACCCATAGACAGTAAGATCTTCTAAAAGCGCCCCATATTCCAAATCATTGGCTTCGAAATAAATCTGCCCATCGCAACAATCGGGTAGAAACGGATTCCCCCGAAAATCCACCCTTATAGAGAGTAAATGACCATACTCATTCGGTAAAGCCAGGTCGATTGCCATTCTGTGGCGATGGTTATGATTCGACACACGAACATCCACATGGGAAAGGGTCACTTCTACCCCTGCTTTTGTTAAATCCCGCCAGGTCACTTCACTGTCCAGTAACTGAAATCGGCCATCTTCAACAAACCATTGCGGCATTTCACCGCCCGAGTCAAAGCCAACTAATTTCAATTCACCATCGACTTCTCTGCGAATCGATATTTGCGCACCAATGACTGTCAAAGCCTGAGGTTGGAACTCACCACTAACCAGCAATTTTCTTGTATTCAACCCACCACGCATTTCTGCAAAACGCAACAACACTTCGCCACTATCCTTGTGAAGTATCGCTACGTCAGTCATTTCAGCCTGGATTTGAAACCCATTCAACACAGCTCTGATTTTACCGATTTCTACCGGAGCACCAATGGCCTGGCTAATTTGGGAAACGATTTGCTCCCTGTATTCTTCAATATCAGGCAGAACGATTCGGATTGCCAACATCAAGATTGTCAAACCGACCAGAATGAATAAGAAAACGCCACGAACGACTTGGCTTAAATGAAAGATCAGATACACACAAATCTATAGACTGTAAATAACACGGGCACGGAGAAATCGCTGCATTTAACCCAATATTTCCAGATTTCCAGATCCGTATTGGTAGCAAAAACAGACAGGAATCGCATCACAATATAACCACATCGTATTGTTCCTGAGTATAGTGAATCTCAGCACGGATTCGAATTCGGACAGACAAAAACTTTTCCAATTCTGCAAGCGTAGCGGCTTCTTCGTCAAGCAGCCTTTCAACCACATCATTCGACGCCAGAACCAATAGACTGTCCATACTATACTGCCTGACCTCACGGATAATTTCTCGAAAGATTTCCAGACATGTAGTTTCCGCTGTCTTAAGAACCCCTCGGCCATCACAGGATGAACAGCTTTCACACAAAATATTTTCCAGGCTGCCACGTGTCCGCTTGCGCGTCATTTCCACCAATCCCAAGGTAGATACCTCAGAAATACAGGTTTTGGCATGATCTTTTTCCAGATTTTTTTCCAGCTCCCGCATGACTTGAATTTTATGATCATCGTCTTGCATATCGATAAAATCGATTATGATGATACCGCCCAGGTTACGTAAGCGCAGTTGCCTGACCAAAGTCTGCGCAGCTTCAAGATTTGTTTTAAAAATAGTTTCTTCCAGACTGCGTTTACCCACATAACCACCGGTATTAACATCAATGGTGGTCATCGCCTCGTTTTGGTCAAAAACCAGGTACCCGCCGGATTTAAGGAAAACCTTTCGCGCCAATGCTTTTTGAATATCATCCTCAATTGAGAACATATCGAATATCGGACGTTCCCCAGAGTAGTGCTCCATCATGGGCGTAACATCTGGCAAAAATTCTTCAGAAAACTTCACCATTTGCTGATAAGTCTCCTTGGAATCTACGCGGATTTTTTCCACTTTCTTGCGATAAAGATCACGCAAAGCGCGAATACTCAAAGGCAAGTCGCCATGGATTAATGTTTTAGAGCTTGATCGATGCATACGTTCACAAATCGAATGCCAAAGCTTTACCAGAAACATCATATCCGAACGCAAATACTCTTCATCAACACATTCGGCAGCCGTTCGAGCAATAAACCCACCACTGCTAAATTCATCCTTGAATTTGTCTATACACGCTTTTAATCTCTCTCTTTCTATTTCATTTTCTATCCTAAGGGACAATCCAGAAGTATCAGAATAGGGCATATACACCATATAGCGCGACGGTATCGATAATTTAGTTGTCAAACGAGCACCTTTGGAACCCAAAGGATCTTTTATTACCTGAACGACCAATTCTTGCCTTTCCCTTAACAAATGATCGATATCCTCCGACCCCTGGTTTTCCCTGTCCCGACAATTCAGGTCTGAAACATGCAAAAATGCACCCCATTCAAACCCTATATCAACGAATGCCGCATGCATACCCGGCAGAACCCGACACACCTCACCTTTGTAGATATTACCAACCAAACCTTTCTTTCTGCTTCGTTCAATTATGACTTCCTGAACAATTCCATTTTCAACGACTGCAACACGTGTCTCTTCAGGTGTTATGTTGACTAATATTTCATCACTCATATATAAAAGCTTTAATTAATTGATGCCGACGATCCAGGCTGATCGAATTTAACACTGTGTATTCACTCTGGCTTTCTTTACCAAAAAAGGCATTGACTTCTGTTGTCCATACCTCGGCAATGCTGTTTTTGCAGTAGAATAGCGAACCGTAGTTTAAGCATGCCAGACTAATAAAGACTTGCGCCGCTGACCATAATACGTAGTGACTGGATGCCATTGAGCCACCAATAGCCATTTAAGCGATCTACGACAATGTTCCAATAGAGACACCTTCTGCTACCAATAACTCACTTGTTTCATAAAGAGGCAAACCAACCACGCCACTGAAACTACCCTGAATTTGCTTGACAAACACAGCCGCAAGCCCCTGAATCCCATATGCTCCCGCTTTATCCAAAGGCTCTTGCGTGGCACAGTAATCCCTGATTTCCTGCTCGCTTATTTCACGAAAGCAAACCTGTGTAACACTGACAGTCTGAGTATGCCGGGCACCACGCAGAGAAACCGCACTCATAACCAAATGTTCCTGCCCCGAAAGCCGCGACAACATTTCCATGGCCTTACCCTCGCTTGCGGGTTTCCCCAATACACGATCATGCAAAACAACGATTGTATCCGCTCCGAGTACCGGTAAACTGTCCCCTGCTAATTCATAACCACGCAATGACTTTTCAGCAGCCATTCGAGATACATAGTCAGGTGGCTTCTCATTCTGACGAAGACTCTCATCAATATTAACAGGCAAAGTAACATATCGGACACCAATCTGGCTAAGTAATTCACGACGCCGTGGCGAGGATGAAGCCAGTACAATCTGCGCCGCGCCTACAGGCTCCGTATTTTCGGGCAACCTCGTGGACACGCTTACTTATGATACGGGTGATTTCGCAGCATACTCCAACCGCGATAGAGCTGCTCGGCAACGATAATACGTACCATGGGGTGAGGAAAGGTCAGTCTGGACAAGCTCCACGTCTCATTCGCTTTTGCCCGACAATCTTCTGACAGACCTTCGGGCCCACCGATCAAAAGCGTGATATTCTTGCCCAACGACATCCACCTGGACAATGCTGCCGCCACTTCAATCGTACCCCACTGTGTTCCATTCATATCCAACGCAACGACATGTGCAGTCCGCGGAACGGCCCCCATTATTTTGTCTCCTTCGATTTTCATCAAACGCTGAACACTATTTCGACTTTTACGTTTTTCCGCAGGAATTTCGGTCAAGATCAAATGACATTCACCCACTAAACGCTTTTGATATTCCAAAAACCCCTGCTCTACCCAGGATGGCATTTTAGTTCCAACCGCAATCATAGTGATATCCATACGTATTTATTCGGTTGACTTACTGTACAGGACACAGATTATAGTTTGTTAGAGACGCACAATTAAGACCCTGTAAACTCTAATGAAGCCAGGCTGTTGAGAAACCGAAACATTCTACATTTCGCATACTCTGCGGAAACACAGTGATTAGTTATTCTCAATTCTACCCGACTGTCCAGCTAATACCGGTGAAATTCGAAATTAAGCAACCCGGTACTTTATTTTTGTTTGACAAATATTTCTATAATTGTTTAATTCTATCCTGTTTATGCTTCATTTTGCGACATTTGTTTTATGACTACCGACAATATCGATTGCCAACTCGCGGATTGGAAATCATGTGCAAATAATTTTGAAAATGAACTCAAAAAAGCAATTTTTGGCCTGGATCGATCCATTCACCTGATTACTACTGCGATCTTTTCACGTGGCCATGTCATGCTGGAAGGCGATGTTGGAGTTGGAAAAACCACGCTGCTCCGCGCAGTCGCGCGAGGCATCGGCGGCGCATACCAACGCATTGAAGGCACCATCGACTTAATGCCCAACGATTTGATCTACCACACGTATATCAATCAACAAGGCAAACCGCAAGTCGACCCTGGGCCAGTGCTAAAACACGGCGAACAGCTCTCCACGTTCTTTTTTAACGAAGTCAATCGTGCCCGGCCTCAAGTTCACTCACTGTTACTTCGGATCATGGCTGAGCGCAGCCTGACCGCGTTCAATCGTGAATATCATTTTCCGCACTTACAGGTTTTTGCTGACCGAAACCGGGTAGAAAAAGAAGAAACCTTTGAAATGCCGTCAGCAGCACGAGACCGGTTTTTAATGGAAATCAATATTGAAACTCCTAACGATGCCAACATCCGAAGATCTTTAATATTCGATACAAAGTTTCACAACACAGCCTCACTGGTCGACCAGGTAGCCCCAGGGAACCTTCCATTCGAAGAACTCAACTCGATCAGCCATTTAATTCAAACACAGGTCGTTACCAGTGAAACGCTGCAATCTTATGCGCTGGATTTATGGGAAGCCACTCGCAACCCGAAAGAATTCGGCATCAAGCTGGACAATGTCGATATGGATAATCTGATCATGGCAGGTGCAAGTGCTCGTGGAATGAGTATGTTGTTACGCGCCGCCAGAGTTACCGCCTGGTTAAACGACAGAACAGCAGTTGTACCGGAAGACATTCAGGAAATATTTTACGAAACCATCGCTCACCGTATATTCCTGACACCCACCTGGGAAATGCGCCGCCAACAGTTGATAGAACCACTGATTACAGGCATTTTACAGGCTGTTTCATCGCCTTAACCAACGGTTTCTAACAACAACTATAGATAAGAGGGGCTGTAAAACAAAGTATGTCGACTCAATACAGACCCACCGTCGAAATAAAAGGCGGTTATCAACAACAGGAATTTCACTACCATGTACCCTGGCGAACACGGAGTGCAACCCCCGGTCGTCACCATAGCACCCAGTTCGGAGGAGGCTATGAGTTTCATGGTCATGCGCCTCTGGTTTCACACCCGGATCCACGTAAAATTGATATTCACGCCAGTCTGCACGATCCATTTGGCCAATATGTGGTTCGAACCTTCCGGCAACGCAGCTCGATTCCTGTATATGTAATCGCAGACTTGTCTGCTTCCATGGGAATTCAAGGCCGACAGAACAAAATGCGTTTATTGACCGAATTTAGCCAATGTACCGCGTATTCCGCCTATCGTAACGGAGATCCTTTTGGCTTTATTCCCTGCAGTAACTCTATACTGTGGGACTTATTCACACCACTTCGCTGGAACCGAGGAATCACTCAGAGTTTGACAGAGAAATTAAGCCACTATGTTCCTCATGGACAATCTGTTGATGGAATCATGGAAACCCGGGATATAATGGGTAAACAACGTTCGTTGGTATTTTTGATCTCGGATTTTCATTTTCCGATTGAATTTTTAAGAAATTTACTTAAAAATCTAATCCCCCACGACGTTGTTCCGATTGTCATTTGGGATTCTCCTGAAACTGCATTTCCAAATTGGGGCATAGTACGTCTAATCGATAGCGAATCAAAACAGGAGCGCTGCTTATTTCTACGTCCAAAACTACGCGAGCGTATTATCCAGGCATATGAAGAACGTCGTGTATTGCTTAAAAAAACCTTTACTGAATTTGGCAGAGAAGCCTTATTTTTGACGGCTCCGTTTAACGCTGACCAGTTGACTGCGTATTTTTCCGGAAATGGCTAACACTGTATTGGATCGAATCTCAATTCCTATTGGCTTTATAGTCTTCTTTTGTACAATTTTTCGGAGCGATACAGCACTGGCCACGAATAAACCAATCACTCCTGAACCTATACAACAAATCGAATTACAGGCTGATCGGAATTTCGGCTACGTAATTGGCGACCTGGTACATCACCGCATTTTCGTTTCTATTGAAAATCCTTACCGCCTGGATTTGGCAATACTCCCCACGCCTGGAGCATTGAACCCTGGGTTAAGCGTACACACTATTCAGATATCTGAAAATCAATTAACAACAGCAACAAAATACTTAATTGACCTGAAATATCAACTGTATCGTAGCGTAGAGCGCTCTGAAGAAATAATCATTCCTGGATTTAGAATTCGAGCCACCAAGAAAACCCAGTGGGCCGAGGCGCAGACGCCACCCTGGAAATTGACAATGATGCCCTTGATCTCTGAACAAAGCGCTGACCAGGACGTTGTAATCCGTCCACCCCGAAAACCTTTGTTAATTCCTCTGCAAGTGCACTACAGAATATTGATTGGATTAGTCATCGGTGTCTTTATTTTATCCGCGTTAATCGCCAGGATTTTCTATTTACCTGGATTTTTAAACAGTACGAAACGCCCTTTCGCTGCCACGTGCGGCAATTTAAAGAGACTGCGCAAGCGACGCACAGATACTGCCGCAATGAGTGATGCAATGCGTGTTGTACACCAGGCATTCAATCATACTGCGGGGGAAACTGTATTTGCATCTCAACTTGACCAATTTTTCCAGAAAAACCCTGAATTTTGTACGCTGAGAAAACAAACAGAGCTGTTTTTTCAGCTCTCCAGACAGACATTCTTCCAGCAGGCTAAGACTATTAATAGCGAAAATTACGGCATCCCGTGGCTTCAATCACTTTGCCAGCAATACCGAAAAATAGAAAGAACACTGTCGTGACTGTTTCGTTCTCAAACCCGTGGGTATTGTTTGCGCTGATCATCACCGTAGTACCATTGCTCTATCGTTTCCAGTCGCCCTGTATTTATTCCTGGAACGCAATGATACCCACGGATTCCATTTCCAGGATTGTCGACATTGTAATACGAGTCGCCGCGTGTCTAAGCTTTTTCGCGATTATTCTGGGTTTATCCGGACCTTATAAAGGCGGTCACTGGATTAAAAAACCAGGGACTGGCGCGCAAATAGTTTTATTACTAGATCGTAGCGCCAGCATGAACCAAAATTTTTCGGGCAAACACATGGGAGGCCGTTCCAGCGAAACCAAAGGTCGATACGCACAAAAGCTCCTGTCAGAATTTGTGGAACAGAGAGAAAACGATTTATTTGCAATGGTTTCATTCAGCACCTCGCCGATTTATACCTTGCCCTTAACTCAAGATAAAACTGCTATTCTGGCTGCACTTCGTGCCGCATCGATGAAAGGTCGCGGAATTACCAATATCGCTTCAGGACTGGCAATGGCTTTGAAGTTTTTTGATCATCAATCACATTCTGGTTCACGAATCATCCTGTTAGTTTCCGATGGGGCAACCCGAATAGACGAAGACACTCAACACGCTTTGCACCAATGGTTTTACGAAAACCGAGTGACCTTATACTGGATTTACATGCGCAGTCCTAACAGCAGCCACTTATCGGAACAACCGAACAACCCCACCGAAACCACATCGCCCGAATTCTTTTTGCATCAGTTTTTTAGAAACATGGCGATACCCTATCGCTCATATGAAGCGGAAAATCCGCAAGCAGTCAAACAAGCAATTAGTGACATCAGTGCGCTGGAAACTAAACCGATCGTTTATCAGGAAAAAGTTGCGAAGACTGACCTGGCAAATTATTGCTACGGCTTCGCCAGCATATTGCTCAGTTTACTGTTGATCTCAAAAGCACTGGAGACCTCCTTGTGGAAAGAATGATCCATTCGAAACGACCCAATTTCAGTCTGCTTCAATCACCGATGCTTGTATACATTTTGCTGTTTTTATTGGTAATCGCCAGCCTGGCTCAGAGTTTTAAAATCTACCGAATCGAGAATATTAACCAGGCACTATCCTCTCCCCAAAGCATCGAGATAAACGAACACACCCCAGCTCAGTTGGTATTTGCAAAAGCCTGGTACCTGGAAAACACCGGTCAATTTCAAGAAGCACTGCGCTTGTACAACCGCCTCGACAACAGCGTCGATAAGCCGTTATTTGAAAGCGTCAAATACAACATGGGAACGCTATACCTGAAACAAGCAGCTAAACACTGGAATAGTAAAGGTGTATGGGCTTATTCTCAGGTCAACACATGGACAGGACTGGCCGAACAGGCCTTTCGTGAAGTATTAAACAAAAATCCAAATAATTGGGACGCACGCTACAACCTTGAATATGCCCTGCGCATCAAACCACCGCTTAAAGAAGTCGACAAAGCCGACTGGACAGGCCACAAAAGCAGCGTCCATTCCATCTATCCAGGAATCCCTGGAGGCAGCCCGTGAACCGCTTCCGTACCTTTAGCATTGACTTTTGGATAGTTGCATTGGCATTGTTTTCACTGTTAGTTTGTTTTTTTTATCCGACCTGGACACAACAGCAAAACACCTACCGCTATGTATTTATTCTGGACATCACCCAAAGCATGAACACCCGGGATTACACAATTAGCGGTTTCCCGCCCGACCGCTTATCATTCGCCAAGAAAAGCCTTCAACAAGCGATCAAGCATCTACCCTGTGGGTCAGAAACCGGTATTGGATTATTTACCACCAAGGACAGTATGATTTTGATCGAACCGGTAGAAATCTGCAGTCACTATTCTGTTATAGATGAAATGATTTCTCATATCGACTGGCGCATGGCCTGGGCAGCAGACAGCAATATCGAACGCGGTCTTTATTCTGCCATCCTGACACTAAGAAAATGGCAGGATCATACTAATCTAGTCTTTTTTACCGACGGCGAACAAAGCATCAAAGAATTGCACAGACCACCCCTAAGTAAGCACTTTGCAGCAGTAAAAGGATTTATCATCGGTGTAGGCGGCACCCATCCAAGCCCAATTCCAAAACTGGATAAGGATAACCAAGTGATCGATTACTGGAAGAATGAGGAAGTCACAAACGTTGATTTCACTACTGCAACAAACCAGCCGCCGAAACTCGATCCAAAAATGAACTATCTATCAAGTTTGCAGGAATCCGCACTCATCACCCTGGCAAACACTACAGGACTTATGTACCGGCGATTGCAATCTGCCCGACAGCTCGGCCAAATTCTGAATGCGAAAAATCTGGCCGTTTCGATGCCTGTATCTACAGATATTCGGTGGATTTTTGCGTTGATGACCTTGTGGTTTTTGCTTTGGGTTTGGTTTAGGAGGGTTATTGGAGTTTAAAGGTTTAAACAACGATCTGGAACACTTCAAATTTTAAAAGATTCCGGAGAATCAACGCGTACGATCGTCGTTTTACCAACTAAACGTGGCCCGGAAACAAACAACAATTGCCTGTTTTCGGTCAGTTCAAATGCGATACGTTGGGTATATTTTCGCTGCATAAAATCGCATCTATCGTAAAATGGTCGTAACTGCCCGCCCTCTATGGGTAATCTGTTCCGGAAGACGCCGTAAATACATCCCTGTAGACTTGGATGCGGCTTCCCTGCCGCATACACTTCCTCCACAGGCCCCCCATAGAGGGCTGTTTCTATAATATTTAAACCCAATTCAAAACAATTCTATACTCTCGTCCTCAACTTCCTCATCCTCATCAGGTGTATTCAATTCAGCAAAAATACCCACAATATCCTGATGTCTGGTCGTAATAAATTTAAGACGCGCAAGAATATCTGAAAAGGCAGTGTAGAGGGTGGCACTGGCATCTATTCGATTTTGTGCGTCGTCTATCGCGGTGTCTATGCAATTAAGCACATAAGCTTCCTGATCTTCTTCTAAACCCATACGCATTAAATCTGCATTGAGATCAGTGACCATATGGCGAAGCAAATCGGAGCTATCACTTTGATTTGCAATGAGTGTTTTCGCCAAATAATAAAGCCGGGTTCTAACGATGCCAAATGATTTAAACAATTCTTCACTTTGATCACCCAGTGCCTGTTCCGTCCGGATGGCATTAATCTTTAAATCCACAGCAGAAAGAATAACGGGCAAAAGATCTTTCATGCGTCCGTAACGTTCCATATCGTCCAGAGGCATATTTTTTACTAATAAGCTTAAATTTTGATAATTGACAATAGTGCGTGGACCAAAATCAACAAACCGTTGACTTCTATCCTGCATTTCAATCATTTCTTTTTCCAGAGGTGTAATCGCATCTTCTATAGAAAACCAACTCGGTTGATCATCTTCCAGAATCATCAACGCGCAATTAAGCTGATATTGTTGGTTCAGGTGCAACAAGCCGTTAGCCAGGTCAGTGAAATTGTAATAACCATAACTTTTTTCAATAAACTTCATAGCAAGTCCCAGTTCACTTGAACCTGTCATGGCGATTATCGCGGTTTTCTGGGCTTGTTCAAACTGGCTGCGTAATTCTTTCTGGTCTTGCTGATACTTTGCCAGGACTCGTATTTTGGCAAGCAACGTATCTTTTTCAAAGGGTTTCACCAGGTAATCTTCACCACCCACCTCATAACCCTGCATGCGCTCTCTTAACGAAGAATTAGCGGACAAAAATATGACCGATATATTTTTTGCCACATCATTACTACGGAGTTTTTCGCACACCTCATAACCATTCATTCCAGGCATCTCTACATCGAGCAAAATAATGTCTGGAAGGTTTTTTATAGCAATTTCAAGGCCAGTCTCACCACTTTCGGCAAAACTGACGTTTAAATTATCATCTGTAAGGGACTTTTCGATCACTGTTCGACTGACTTTGTCATCATCAATCGCAAGAATATTAATTTTAGAATTCATTTACGCTGAAATTGGCTAATACACTATTAAGTTATAGCCTTTTTTTGGAAAATATCGAGTTGCTTTTGTGATTACAAGCGACCATTCGACCACCCTATATAATCGACAGAGTCTGGTTAAAGCCAATATTCATTCTTCCAGTAAAACCACCACGAATTGTAGCGACTGCTTTCGCAATTTAATTTAAATACTCGGGTGACTACAGTTTTAACAAATATTGTTTAGCGCACTCCTGAAAATTTCCGATTTAATTTCAGTTTTAGAAGATTATTGATAACCATTTGGATTCATCGATTGCCATCGCCAGGCATCCAGACACATTCGATCGAGCCCGATGTCTGCAGTCCAATTCAATTCTTGTCTGGCAAACCCCGGATCGGCGTAACAGGTTGCAATGTCTCCCGCACGACGTTCTACAACTTTATAAGCAACTTCCTTGTTTGAAGCTTTCTCAAATGCAGAGATTGCCTCAAGCACACTATAGCCTCGACCGGTACCGAGATTATAAGTCACAGCGCCCGGATTTGATGCTAGCTTTTCCAAAGCCTTCAAATGACCGATAGCCAGATCAACAACATGAATATAATCTCGAACACCAGTGCCATCGGGCGTTGCATAATCATTTCCAAAAACTGACAGTTCGGATAGTTTCCCTATCGCAACCTGAGAAACAAAAGGCAGGAGATTATTGGGAATACCATTGGGATCTTCTCCAATCAATCCACTTTCATGAGCGCCAGCCGGATTGAAATAGCGTAGAAGCCCAATATTCCATTCTTTATCTGAAACATAAAGATCTTGTAATATCTCTTCTATCATTAGTTTTGTTCGGCCGTAGGGATTCGTTGCCCCAACCGGGAAGTCCTCTTTTATGGGTACCGTTTGAGGATCGCCATACACGGTAGCGGAAGAACTGAAAACAATATTCTTAATCTGATATTTCTGCATTAATTCGCAAAGAATCAGTGTTCCCGTGATGTTGTTATGATAATAATGTAAAGGGATCGACACAGACTCACCGACTGCTTTGAGCCCGGCAAAATGAATAATCGCACCGATGGAGTGTTTTTTGAAAACATCATCAAGGCCTGCTTCATCTAAAAGATCGACCTGGTGGAATGTCAATTTTTTCCCGGTTATATTTTCGACTCTTCGCAGCGATTCCTCATGGCTATTCATCAAGTTGTCAACAACAACGACATCGTAGTTAGCATTTAAAAGCTCTACACAGGTATGACTACCAATATAACCCGCCCCTCCGGTCACTAATATCTGCATTGATCTACCCCCTTTCAGCCATGTTAGAAAAATGTCGTTGTCTAGAATTACCGTATTGCCTGATTTTCACAAAAAATAATAAGTGATTTTTATACTTTCATTTTCTAGCAATTAAGAAACTCTTCGCAAATATAGAGTCTGATGAAGAAAAAAATGAATGACTTTTTTGCAATCATGATTCCCATTGAATCTATAGTACATCGCGAAAAATTAGGATTGGCTAAAATTCAAAATAATCTTTTCAGAAATTACGCTACGACCACCGCATATTCTGGTCGATCCTGATCACATCATCAACCTGACATACAGAGTTGCCCACCATCCATTTCAATTCGATTGTGACTGTTGTATCGGGACCAGATTTTTCAAAGTGATTACATTGCGACGGTTTTCTTCCAACTCAAAAGTCTGTTCAAGATACTTCATTATCAGATCCACTGGACGCGGTGTATGAATAAGCAGGTCATACGCATTAAGTGAGAGATAGCCCGATCCACCGTCGATTATCCGTGACGCAACTCTTTCTCCACTCAATTTGTCGAAAAAATCAAGCTGCCTTCCAAACAGGTTCATATTTCCATCCTGATCTACTACACGTACTCTGTATGTCGATCCGGCGCTCTGAATCTTAGTTTTAAAAAGAACATTAACAACTTCCCAGTCTTCAATAATTGCTTTTGAATATTGCAAGACTCGCAAACTAAAGTCTAAAGAGCCGTCCCCATCAACGTCCCCGGTGGATGTTGGTACAACAATGACTTTTTTCTCATGTGATTCAAAGATGGGCTTGGAAACAAAACATTCATAATCCGAGGAGTTTTCTTTGGATAAATGCATTGAAAATGTAACAGACCCATTATCCGAGCCAAGAACAAAGTCGACTTTTCCATCCTTATTAAAATCACCATATAATAAACCGGTATAGGGTTTATGGCCTCCCAGCTTCAGACTTGAGAAATCTTCGGGATTAGAATTCGGTGCAAGATTAGCACTAAAAACCCCTTTTTTCGGAATATACCGTAACAATTCCAAAGACCCATTTAGATCTATATCATTGATCAAAACCCCTTCGTCAAAAACTCGTCTGATTCCATAAGTTTTTGACGCAGAGTTAAATGTTCCGTCGGCTGCATTTAGCATCAGTTTACTTGCAGCATAAAAATCGAGATATCCATCACGATTAATATCAGCCACTTGAGCACCCTCAACCCTAAATTTTTTTTCAATAAAATTCATGTGTCGAGAAACACTCTTAATATTCTCGAATTTCAACCCCCCAAGATTCTTCATAAAGTAGAACGAGGTATTGGGCTTATGTGTGTAACATGTAATCAAAATATCGGTCAGGGAGTCATTGTTATAATCGAAAAAAAGTACCTGTTCAGAATGACACTGAAGCCGCTTATCAAAAAAACTTCTATTTAAAGTAAAGCGCTCCTTTTGGGACTCATACTCATATAAATACACGTAGCTATTGTAGATCCCATTTTTTTCGGTAATCAATAATTCATTTTGCCCATCATTATTAAGGTCAACCAGGTATGGTATCTTTCTGCCATGTATAAATCCCCCCATATCCCTGGCCGGAGAATATTTGAAATCGCCACTTTTTGTTTGGATAAGCCCGGCAAACTCAAATATTCCATCGAAATTGAAATCACCAAAGGTTGGATAAAACTCAGTGGGCCAGGTAAATTCATTGAAGACTTTAAGATTTGAAGTATCGAGCGGATTGCAAAGAGCATTCCCTACCTTATTTTTTTTATGTCCAGAAATATTTGGTAGAAAGTAATATATCCCCTGCAATGCAAGACCCATCACTAAAATGAGAACTGTCACTGGAATTATTCGTTTTGCCCTAAATAAGTTGATATTCATCTTTTTACTAATGGAAATAGAGGAGATTATGTCAAGCCTTGCAATCATGCATTATTGCCTGATTTGTTTATTATCGCTCCCTTTACAGTTGAGAAATGCACGCCAAAAAGCGGTGGCTATTTGTTTTTATCGGAAAGTCTTCTATTCATAGGCAGACGTCTGACCCATCATTGCACAATAACTACTCCAGGGCCATTTCCCCTATCTTTAACCATTCCCACCCAAATTGAATTTAGTACGACATAACGCAATATTTTCTGTTTTTCTATCAGTATCCCCTTATACCGTACTTGAAAACCAGAACCACCACGGGTGAGTCTGCGATTGTAGTTTTGCATATCCATTCCATTAAGTTTAAGCATACCCTTTGATAACTACCGTTCAATGGTTTCCACAACTACAGGGTCGTTGTTGCTCAAATACTGAATGGTCAATATGATATTTGACCATTATTTCTCGACATTATTATAGAATCAGCAGCTTTCTGGAGGAATCACAAATGAACCATGAGAACCCACCCAACAACTGGCCGTTATGGGTCTGGATACTCCAACTGTTGGTAGCGGGATCTCTCAGCTGGATATTTATTCTTCTCGTTACCTCGGCAAATGACGCGGGGGTTTCGAAATCGATTCTGATTGTCGGAATTGGCTCGTTAATGTGGTTGTTCCTGGGGCCGGGTGTGGTTGCTATGGATCGGGGCCGTCGTTGGATAGTTGATCGGCGAAGGGAATAGTGTCTTGCCCTGGGAACGTTGACATTCTCACTCCTCGTTGGAGATTTTGTCATGACGTGGTTTGGCCTGATCCCGACCGTAGAAGAACAGCGCGCCCGGTCTCTTGACTACACTTACTATCGGGATTCCGGATATCGAATGGTACCTAAATCGATCACCATAGACAGAAGCACTCCAATCCACATTAATGAATGGTCATTGCGACGCTTAAAAAAAACCTGGATTTTATAAAATATGGACAAAACACTTACCGGTTTTCGACAAATTCCCGCTTCGCAAAAATCTATCAGAAAATTTTACACTTTTTTAAAACAACCTCCTCCATAAGATTATACTCATTTGTTATTACTAGATTAAATAAAATTGGCACTAAGTATGCACTAACTAGTGTGAGAGAATTACCCCTTATAGTAGTGTCAGTTAGGACTATTCTCTTATTCCTCCTGCACAGGGAAGTGCACCTCCTCTTTGATTTTTCAATATTCAGGAAAACCTGATTTACGATGAAATACCTAAATATTTTTCCAGAATATAAGAAACCTTAACCAGCCCGGTTTCCAGATTTCTGAGAATTTCATCCATAGAAATTTCACCCTCGGTTTTACCGGCCGCCCAATTAGCCATCACCGCACAACACGCATAGTCGATTTCATCTTCTCTAGCCAGAGCGGCTTCGGGCATTCCAGTCATCCCGACCATATCACAACCATCGCCTTCCATGCGTCGTATTTCTGCGGCAGTCTCCAAACGGGGTCCCTGTGTACAACCATAAACGCCTCCATCCACAACAACAACAGAAGCCCTGGCGGCAGCACTCAGTAATTTTGCACGGATTGCCTGACTATAAGGATAGCTAAAATCAATATGAACAACGCCATTCCTGTCGCCATTGTAAAAGGTAGATTCTCGTCCAACTGTATAATCGATAAGTTGATCAGGAATTGCTATAGTGGCTGGAGGCAAATCTGCACGAATACCACCCACCGCAGCAACGGCAAGAATTTCGGTAACACCTACTTTTTTCAACGCTCGAATATTGGCGCGATAGTTTATCCGATGCGGTGGAATTGAATGACCCTCACCATGTCTGGTAAGAAATGCAACATCACAGCCATGATACTGGCCAAAGACCAGATCAGAAGAAGGTAAACCGAATTCCGTCGCAACAGACTCTTTTTTAGCAACATGGAGCTGATCCAGCTGACCTAAGCCCGACCCACCAATAATTCCAAGCACACCCATCACACTCTTCTATACACCGTTACACGCAAAAATACCCGCGGTATTTCGCCAATACCCTTTATAATCCATGCCAAAACCGAACAGATATCGATCCTCGCATTGCAAGCCAACAAATTCTGCTTTAATTGGCTTTTGTTTCGACAATATTTTTTCTACCAACACGGCGCTATAGACTGATTCTGCCCCCTGATCTTTACAATATTGGCTAATTGCTTTCAGGGTATGTCCTTCGTCCAGTATATCGTCTACCAGCAAGACAGTTCGCCCCTTCATCGACTCCCTGGGTAAACTGATCCAGTCCAGTTCATGACCCACAGTATCATTGCCATATCGAGTTGCGTGGATAACATCACAGGTCATAGGAAAATCGCATCGTTCCATCAAATTCGAGACCGTCATAATGCCTCCTGTTAACACACACAATACCAGAGGATTCTGATCGGCCAGGGTTACACTAATCTGTATCGACATGGCATCCAATGCCGAATAAACCTGACTTTCTGAATATAATAGAGTGGCGTCCGCTCGAACGCGGCTTATTTCTTCTAATTCAGGCATTATTGTATTAGCGCTTTTATATGTTGGACAGCATCCTGCCATTTCTTACTTCCCACAGGATCTGAGTATTTGGGAACCTTGGCACACATTGACTCGAGGCGTTTGTTGCGTTCAGTCGTAGAGTATTCTGCAACGACATCCAAGACGCTTTCTGCAGATCCGGGACTGTTGCATATCAATACCATATCACAACCGGCCCCAAGGGCCAGACGAACTCTATCGGTATAGGTTCCAGCGAATTCTGCACCTGCCATACTTAAATCATCACTAAATATAACACCCTCAAAGCCAAGCTGATCACGTAACACGGTTTTTAGCCAATACTCCGAAAAGCCTGCCGGCATTTTATCAACACTGGAATACACAACATGAGCCGGCATTATTGCCTCCAAACCTTGATCAATCATAGCTTTAAACGGCTGAATATCGCAGGCCATGAGTTCTTCATAGTTTCGATCATCGATCGGTAAAGCCAAATGAGAATCCAGAGCAACACCCCCATGACCAGGAAAATGCTTACCCACCGCTGACATTCCAGCCTGCTGCATACCCTTGCGGAAACCACTGGCACATTCAGCAACCCGCTCAGGTAATTTTGCGAACGAACGGTCACCGATAATGGTACTCACTCCAAAATCGACATCAAGCACCGGCGCAAAACTAAAATCGACACCCACCGAGCACAGCTCAACCGCCATCAGCCAACCGGCCGATTCAGTCAGCGTCCGTAATTGCGTTGGGTCATTTAAACTGGCCTCTGCAAAACAAGCCGCAGCGGGCAAACGCGTAAACTCTGATTGAAACCGCTGCACTCTACCACCTTCCTGATCGACAGCAATCAAAAATCTGGCGCCTCGAATATCACGCACTTCACGAATCAAAGAAGAAACCTGATCAATGGATTGGTAATTTCGGCTAAACAGAATTATGCCACCGACACCCGGATGAGCAAGCATCAATTTTTCATGACCGGTCAATACGTATCCCTCAAGATCCATCATTAATGGTCCTATTGGTAAATCTGTACCCATACCACCCCTTTTCGAAAAATATTGAAAAAAAATTGATCTATAATCTTACTGAAGCGGTACGAAGCTGTCCAAGGGAGCCATGAAAAACTAATCGTTAGTAGAATTTTCATATTGGAGCAGGATTCAAACACCCGCCCATTCTAATCGTCGAATATACCGCAACTTTTAATTTAATTCTGGAGACTTCAATGCGCAAACTGGTTCTTATTTTGAGTATGCTTTTTATTGTTGGTATCGTGCAGGCGGAAGATGATGCAGAAGCCGAACCTGTTGCATATTTACCCCTGGAACCTAATATAATGGTTAATTTACAGGGACGCAGAACCTATCTTCGCGCTGCAGTGCAAATTATGGTCGACAACGCAGAACATGCGGAAAAAATAAAAATACATCTACCAGCCGTCCGTCATGCATTAATCATGATGGTTAGCGAATACTCATCAGACCAATTGAGCTCGATGGAACAAAGAGAAGAATTTCGCAAAAAAGCGCTAGAGGAAGCCAAAACAATTTTGGACAAATACGCCAGCAGCAAGGGCCTGAATGATCTGTTTTTTACAGAATTTCTGGTTCAATGACACTGGAAACAACTTTTTCCAGCTCATTTTGGCCTCAGTCGGAGAAACAGTAGATAGGAGCGAGGATTCAATAATATACGAATCTTGACTTGTCTTATTGTCCGTCTTCTGCGTTGTAGCAACAGTTGCGTAGCCCGGCTATGCGCCTGTTGCTTCGCCTTCAAGACAAACAATAATCCTGCGTCTATCTTTCGCATATTACTAAAACCTCGCTCCTTAGCAACAAAAATGTTACCGCAGCACATACATCAATGGTTTCACTCACCCTGAACAATCTATAAGTTAGTCCCTCACAATAGAAAAAATATAATGCATCCTCGTATTCGAGGACTCCGGCTGACAAACACTTAAGCGATCAATCACAACCCGCTTTTTAAGCTGGCTTCGATAAACTGATCCAGATCACCGTCCAGCACAGCCTGGGTATTGCCAGTTTCCACATTTGTGCGTAAATCCTTAATTCGGGATTGATCCAGTACATAGGAGCGTATTTGACTACCCCACCCTATGTCCGACTTGGTCTCTTCCAGTTGCTGTTGCTCAGCATTGCGCTTCAAAGTTTCCAATTCATAGAGTTTCGCCTTCAGTTGTTTCATCGCCGTCGCACGATTTTTATGCTGCGAACGATCATTTTGGCATTGTACAACCGTGTTGGTAGGAAGATGTGTAATTCGCACTGCAGATTCCGTACGGTTGACATGTTGCCCCCCTGCTCCACTGGCTCGATAGACATCAATACGCAAATCCGCCGGATTAATATCAATATCAATGTCGTCATCAACTTCAGGCGAACAGAACACAGCAGCAAATGAAGTATGGCGTCGATTTCCGGAATCAAACGGTGATTTACGCACTAAACGGTGGACACCGATTTCAGTCCGTAACCAGCCAAAAGCGTAGTCACCCTCAAACTTTACAGTGGCACTTTTTATACCCGCCACTTCACCGTCTGAAGCTTCTATAAGCTCGGTTTTAAAGCCTCTGCGCTCGCCCCACCGCAAGTACATACGCAATAACATTTCCGCCCAATCCTGTGCCTCGGTACCGCCGGATCCTGATTGGATATCCAAAAACGCGTTACTGGCATCCATTTCTCCGGAGAACATTCGCCGAAACTCCAACACAGCAACACGTGATTCACAAACCGCCAAATCCTGTACAATGGTATCCACGGTCTGGCTATCATCTTCTTCACGCGCCATCTCCAGCAATTCCTGGGCATCGATCACAGCCTGATCCAGTTCTAATATGGTATTTACCACCAATTCCAGTTGTCCACGCTCCCTGCCCAAAGATTGTGCTTGTTCAGGATTATTCCAGATTCCGGGATCTTCAAGCTCTCTCAGAACTTCCGTTAGACGTTCCTTTTTCAGATCAAAGTCAAAGATACCCCCTTAACGCATCACAACGATTTTTCAGGTTGGTAATAGAGTTGTATATGGGATTAAGTTCTTGCATTATTCGCTATAAAATATCAACCCAGACAAGAGAGTCTGGCAGTAGAAACCATGACGGGTGAGCAAGCATAGCATAAAATGCCGAAAACCCGACGCCAAATATTACTCAATTTCGACTGTCCGCAAATGCTTCGCAGTTTCTTGAAAAGCCTTCCATGACTCACACATGACCGCAACTCATTAATGGAATTCCACCCGATTTATTCAAATACCTGATTATGGAATACTTACCGATATTTCTCAGACTATCCGGCCGCAACTGTCTTGTTGTGGGAGGTGGAGAGGTTGCCGCCAGAAAAGTCTCTTTGCTACTCAAAGCAGGCGCTCGCGTTACCGTATTGGCGCCGGAGCTTGGATCATCATTAACTCAATTTTTACTGGATAATAAAATCACTCATTTGCAAAAATTGTTTTCCTTCGAAGATGTTCGCGGCTACTGCGTGGTGGTCTCTGCAACCAACAGTAGCCAGATAAATTCAGATGTTGCTGAGGCTGCAAATCACCATGATATTGCCGTCAACGTGGTCGACAAACCCGAATCCTGCAGTTTTATTTTTCCTTCAATTATCGATCGTTCTCCAGTAATCGCAGCCATCTCTACAGGTGGCGCCTCGCCGGTGTTAGCTCGAATGTTGAGAGAACGCCTGGAAAGCCTGATACCCTCCGCCTATGGAAAACTGGCCACCCTGGTTCGTGAGTACAGGCAAAAGGTAAAGGATACAGTCAATAATCCGGATCGGCGACGCGAATTCTGGGAATCAACGCTTCAGGGACATATTGCCGAATTGGTATATTCCGGGCAAGAACCACAAGCACGTGATGAGTTGGATAAACAATTGCAAAATTATGCCGGGCCACAGACACGTTCGGGCGCAGTTTATCTGGTCGGCGCCGGCCCAGGAGACCCCGATTTGCTTACATTTCGAGCCCTTAGACTCATGCAGCAGGCTGATGTTGTAGTCTACGATCGCCTGGTCTCTCCTGCGGTTCTCGATTTGGTACGCCGTGATGCCGAAAAAATATATGCAGGAAAAAAACGCAGTCAACACACAATCCCCCAGGAAAAAATCAACGATCTGTTAGCCCGTCACGCGAAACAAGGCAAGCAGGTCGTACGTTTAAAAGGAGGCGACCCGTTTATCTTTGGTCGCGGCGGTGAAGAGATTGAAACTCTAATGCAACAAGGCATCGCTTTTCAGGTAATCCCCGGCATTACAGCAGCTTCAGGTTGTGCATCCTATGCCGGTATCCCTTTAACGCACCGGGACTACGCACAATCGTGCGCCTTCGTAACCGGCCACCTAAAAAATGGCGACATAGATCTAAACTGGGCGCAACTGGTCGTCGAAAATCAAACACTGGTCATCTATATGGGCCTGCTGGGCCTGAGAAAACTGTGTCAGGCACTGATTGACCACGGCGCAAATCCGACATTACCTGCTGCATTGGTTGAACGGGGCACTACCGCCACACAGCGGGTTTTTTGCTCAACTCTGGAAACACTGGCGGACAAAATTGAAACTGCCAATGTGAAAGCACCGACATTAATCATCGTCGGCGAAGTGGTTAATTTACACTCCAAACTGGCATGGTTCAAGGGAGAAAATAGACAGTAACTGCCGGTGTTGGAAGTTGCTATAGAGCACTCTCTGTAAAACGCCCGGTATGATTTTCTCAGGATCGACCACTCAGCCTGCAAAAAATAGCCTTATAACTTTTCGATTATATCTTCATACTCTCTAGCCACATTTTCCAGAAAATAAGGCTCAAGCACTGCAGAATAATCTGATTTTGGATAGCTCTTATGGCATAGTGTGCGCTGCAACGATAGCGACAGACTCGCTATATTCCCTGAAGAAAAAACATCCACACACTTTAAAGATCCTAACTTTTCGCTCATTGAACCTGAGCAATCTGACAAAATAATTTTTGGTACCTTCATTGCCATGGCTTCTAATAAAACCAATGGCTGCCCTTCCCAAAGAGAACTCAAAATAAAAACATCAGCCGCATCAAAGTAAGGATAGGGATTTGAGAGCCTTCCGGTGAAAAATACACTTTTTTCCAATCCCAGCGAAGAAACCATGCCCTTAAGTTTCGGAGCAAGTTCTCCGTCACCAACAATAACGAGCTTGGCTACACGGCTTGAGTCGGTACTGGCAAAGGCATTTATCAATAACTGAAGACCCTTTGCTTTCGTTAATCGCCCCACGAAGAGAAGATTTACCCTGGGGTCTTCACTGATTATCTTCTCAACGTCGGATACCCCGGCCTTAGCCAAAACACTTTTGATTTCTACTGGATTTGGGATTACTGTCATAGCAGCGCTATTCAACCGATTTCCGAGTCTGCCGGACAGGTCTCTGTGCACATCATCCGAAACAGAGACAATAGAGTCTGCTTTCGGGTATAGAAAACGCATCAACCAAGTGATCAACTTTGATGGCCGATTGGCCTGTGTTGACGCCTCTACGATAATGACAGGAACATGGGCACGAGTTATAGTTTTTACCAACAATAACAATAAGTTTGTTCCAGTCAGTGTTGATATAAAGACACTATCAGGACTTTTTTTGATGACCCAGGCTAATGAAAAAGCAGCAAGCAATACGCCAGGAAACAAATGTTTTATACTGGAAAAACATAAGGGCTTAAAGCTTAGCCCCTTACTCATTTGAATCCTCAGATCCCCACGATTCAGAAGTGAGTGAAGTACCACAGAGTAGCCTCGCCTGCTTAAACATTCAGCGATTTGCAGAAAGGCTTTCTCTCCGCCTCCAGTATCCAGACTCGGAAGAAGAAAATGAAGCTTTCTTGCATCACATTCTTTTTGGCTACACCTATTCATCAATAAAGTTGCTCATTCCTTTTCACTGTCAATATAGCAACGAAAGTAATTTTCTAATTCATCTTCCTGACCCTATCAAACAATAACAGTGCGCGTCGACTTTTACCCATACCTTGTCATCTTAAACCCGACAATCAAAGATACGATTCAAACTTTATTACATTATAGGGAGTATTGATACTGCACCTCATTGTCCCGCATGAATCTTATGGGATGCAGAAAATCTCTGCCAACAAAATCCTACCAACCGAAGCCACCTCTTCATATATCGAATCTGACAAATATAATTTCATCACTGCTGTAACCTTTTTGACTGACGAAACGTATCTGTATCGCATTTTGTCAAAAAGAGGAGAAAACAATGCAGTTTAGAAATATTTTGTTTATTGTACTGGCGTTATTCACAATGCAGGCTCAAGCCTCAGGTTCCGTCAAATACAAAGTCACAGTTACAAATATTACCAAAGGACAAACATTTACACCCCAGCTGGTCACCACACATCGGCGATCAGTCAAATTATTTACTCTAGGTGAAGCAGCAGGAGAAGCCTTTGAGATCCTTGCCGAAGCTGGCAATACTGGCCCACTCAGCGATGAACTGAATGCGCTCACTTATAAAGTCGGCTCAGTAGACACCATTCCTGGTTTACTCGGTCCGGGTCAGTCTTCATCGATAACCATCGAAACTCGCCGCCACTACAGGCATCTGAGTTTTGCCGCGATGCTTATTCCTACCAATGATACGGTTGCCGCACTGAATGGTGTACGTTTGCCTCGTCGAGGGACTCGAGTATATACCGTCATCGCTCACGATGCAGGAACTGAATTTAATGACCAAAATTGTTTAAATATTCCCGGACCTCGCTGCAAAGGTGCTGATCACTCTCCCGGACCCAACGATAGTGACGAAGGGTTTGTATATGTCAGCAATGGATTCCACGACATTGGCACCGAGGATGCCGAAGGCAATGAAATTCTTGGCCCCGATGTTTATGACTGGCGGAACCCGGTTGCAAGAGTAGTAATAACAAGAGTACGATAGCTCGTTTTTAGCATTATCTGCGGGTTATGAGTCCATAACCCGCAGTTTTAACGAGGGCTGCCACCAATTAGCTATCGAAACTTCGGACAAGCATTCAAGACTGTCCAATTTTTTTTAGCCTTTTAACTGCTGCATACATCCTGACCAGAAATTGTAAAACAGTTTTGAGTATGAAACTTTTCCGCCAGCCCTGGGGAAAATAAAGTTATTGACGAACAACGCTGGACTCAGTTGATGGGCAAAGCTCAACTGGGAGATGAACAGGCATACAGAATTTTACTGGTAGAACTGGGAGAAGTGATCTCAGCTTACCTTCATGCCAGATTTGGTCGCCTGGATTTTGTAGAAGATTGCGTACAGGAATGCCTCATAGCAATCCACTGTGCCCGCCATACGTACGATACTGGTCGCCCCTTTCGACCATGGTTGTTTGCACTTGTGCGAAACAAAGCTATCGATATGTTGCGCAAACAACAAAATTATCGGTCTTTAATTGGAAAAAGCCAGATAAATCACAAACTGAACGACTCATTCGATACTATAGTTAACAGGGGAAGCGTATTCGCTGCATTGAAACCGGAACACAGGGAAGTACTGACCTTAACGAAAATAATAGGCTTAAGTACCGCAGAGGCCGCTAAAAAACTTAACGTCTCTGAAAGCACAATAAAAGTCAGGGTACATAGAGCCATTAAAGCAAGTCGAAAAATTCTAGAGGCTGAATGTCGATGACTGACAGAGACAGACTGGCACTTATTCAATCACTGAGCAAAAATTTAAACCCAATAAAGAAACCCGGTAATATTCTTATAGCTTCGGGAATCTGGTTACTGGTCAGTTGGTTGTACGTTATATTCGCAGCCATCCAGATCGGCCCGATACGCGTCGGCGCTTTACAGGCTTTAACTCAGTCCTCGCACTTTGCACTGGAATCCACTACCGGACTAATGGTCAGTGGTTTATTTTGTCTACTTGCCTTTCGTGAATCAATACCCGGTCGTGATAACGACCAGATCATGTGGCTCGCCATCTTAGTCGCTGCAGTCTGGGTGGGTATCCACATAATTGGCATCATCACTCCCGCGTTGGAACCTTCAATGGAGGGCAAACGCGCCCATTGTGTGATGGAAGCGTTTTTTTACAGTATCCCTCCATTGTTATTAGGTTATTCCTGGATTTTTCGACGTTATCCACTTAATACTATTCGCACTGGCGTATATTTGGGTATCAGCGCCGGTGCAATTCCCGCATTACTGATGCAATTCGCATGCATGTACAAGCCAATGCATATCCTAAGTCACCACATCGCACCCATTATGGTAATCACACTGATTGGTGCTTTGACAGGAGTTTTGTTTAGCAAGAAAACACCTTCGCCATCCACTTTGAGCGAATAAAACAATTTAAAAAGTCCGGCTACAGAAAATTCAACATGCTTTCCGAATTTAAACAAACCTGCAAAGTCATTTTGCATAGATTCCCGTTCCTTAGAACAGTGTTAGGACCACTATACGGGAACAGGAAAACCAATACAGTCAGTAAAAACATCCGGGGATCAAATAATTCAGTCAGCTACTCAAATTCCAACATGGAATCTGTTGTTTTTGACATTATAGGCAATGGCAACCAAATTGTTATTGGAGAAGCGTGCACCTTGAATTCTATTACTTTTTTTATTCGAGGTGACAACCATAGAATTCAGATCGGGAAAAACTGCCGATTCAGTAATGGCGGTAATTTGTGGATGGAAGACACCGGTGGTCAACTTGAGATCGGTGACCAATGCAGTTTTGTCAGCGTTCTTCTGGCCGTTACGGAACCAGATAGTAAAATTATCATTGGCAACGATTGTATGTTTGCCTCAGATATTGATGTACGTACCGGAGATTCACATGCAATAATCGATTTGGAGACTAATGAAAGAATAAATCCTGCGAAAAATGTGACTATAGGCAATCAGGTTTGGGTTGCCGCCCATTGTATTATTCTAAAAGGTGTGAATATCCCAGATAACTCAGTCATTGCCTCAGGTTCCGTAGTTACCAGATACTTCAGCAAAACCTCTACCATAATCGGTGGAAATCCAGCAAAAGTAATCAAACAAGGAATCCGATGGTCAAGAAACCGACACACACCACCCGGAGGCTCATAGAAGACTCTCGGAGAATATTTTTGCCTAACACGGATAAAAAAACCTGAAAATAATCTAAGCTGAAAGGACTGGTTTTCATGAAACCTCTTATCTTTTACTTTCATGCTGCATACTCTATATCAATCCAAGCTTCTAACCCGCACCTTTTTACTTTACAGCCTTTGTTTGCTGCAAGCCTGCGATTACTCGCCAAAAGCAAAAAAAACCTGGCCTCTTGCATCCGAGGGAATATTTTCCGCTGCGTTTGCAGGTCGACACGCGCTGTTCGGTTCAGTCAATGGCATAGCTTATCTTTGGGTACTGGGAAAAAAAGCACCCAAATATTCATGGCAGCATGGCAAAGACAACCCTGAAGGTATGGTAGCAGTAGCGATATCCGATAATGAAAAATACGCCCTGACAGCTCAACGTAACTCCCTTGCCTGGTGGCGAATAAAAGATGGCAAATTACTTAAATCATGGGGTTTCGATTTTATAAAATCACTTAGCCTGTCGAAAGACGGTCAATTTGCTCTCATTGGCCTGGCTGACCAGGCCGTCTACTTCACCCTGAAATATGGTAAAACAATATATGCCTTCAAGCACGACAGCGGTATCAGCGCCACCGCCCTTTCCAATGACCTGCGATATGCGTTGACTGGCGCAGACAATGCCAGCGTTATTCTCTGGAATTTAAAAAACGGTAAAAAAGTGCATACATGGCAACACACAACAAAAATTTCCTCATTGGCTCTGGATCCAAAAAACAGGTATGCGATGACCAATGAAGCTTTGGGTAAAACCCAAATTTGGTCAATAAAAAGTGGAAAGCTAAAAAGAACACTGGGGCCAAAGCTGATGACCGTATCCTCTGCCACATTCTCACCGAATGGAAAATATCTCGCCACAGGCCGAACATCTCAGCGCATAGATTTATGGAAAATCAAAACCGGAAAAAATATAAAGCACTGGACACCAAAAAAATCAGAAACGTGGCGACCTTCTGCCTCAACAATACTCGCACTTGAATTTCTACCCACAGGAAAGAAACTGTTAAGTGCCTCTTCAAATGGCTACGCGCAATTGTGGAAAACCAGATAAACTGATGACTCGTCCACGAATCAGCCTGAACAAAAGGATACAACTCTATTTTAATCCAATCCAAAAAAAAGTATATCGAGCAACTCTTTATAAATAGATAGATCTATTCGCACAATCGTTAGCGAACGGGTACTCTACAGCTCACCCGGTTATAATTTCCCCTCTAAATCTAATAACACCCCGGAAACCGATAACAATTATGAACCAAACTCCCAAATCTATCGACACAGCGGATCGCCTGATCATGGCACTTGATCTACCCACTATAGCCGACGCTAAAGAATTGGTCACAGAACTTGGAGACAGTGTTCAGTTTTACAAAATCGGGTTGGAATTGTTTATGGCAGGAGGGTATTTCGAACTCATCCATTGGTTACGGCAAAAAAATAAAAAGGTATTTGCTGATCTTAAATTTTTTGATGTGCCAGCTACTGTAGGACGCGCAGTGCGCGCATTGAGCGATAAAGATATACAGTTCGCAACAATTCATGGCAACGACTCGATTATGGCCAGTGCTGCAAAAGAAAAAGGTAGCCTGAAAATTCTCGCAGTAACCGTACTCACCAGTTTGGATCGGGGCGATCTCAATGACCTTGGATTCGTCTGCGACGTGCAAAAACTGGTTTTATCAAGAGCCAGACGCGCGCTTGCTCTCGGTTGCGATGGAGTGGTTTCATCAGGATTGGAAATACCGCTGCTTAGAGCAGAAATCGATCAACAATTATTAGTCGTTTCTCCCGGTATCCGCCCCGTTGACAACCGCCCGGACGATGATCAAAAACGGGTAGTCACAGTAGAAGAGGCATTCCGCAATGGCGCTGATTATATCGTTGTCGGCCGACCCATTCGTGATGCAGAAAAACCTCGGGATGCCGCGTTGAATATACAAAACCAGATTGCGGCTCTATTTTAGGCCACTTCATTATTCTCGGACAGCCTCCTAGACGTCCCAATTTGAGTTAATTTCCTGTTTAAGATTCATCGAGCCCGCTCGCAGCACTACTAATACCATTTCCCTGATCTCTTACGAAATTATTTCTCAACCGATTAAATGCTGAATGCAAAGTTTTATCCATCACCACTTCGTTTTCAATAGAAACAATAACACGGGTCAATTCTGGAATTTTTGTTTTCGTTGATATCAAATAGATAGGTTGCACATACAAGATCGAATTCCCCATTGGTAAAATAATCATACGACCCCGTACCACCTTGGAACCATGTTGATCCCATAAAGTGAATTGTGCGGATATTTCAGGGCTTTGGTCTATTAGCGCATCAACTTGAGCCGGGCCATTTACCTGTATATCTTTGTTAAAATTGTAAATACTAATGTGAGGCGAATAAACAGATGAACAAGTCTTTTTATCCAGAATTCCGGCAATGCCAATCATACTGAGATTATCTCTATTAATGGGTGTCATCGGATTAATCATTACAAACTCTTCTTTGTCATTACAATTACCAAAATCCATCGTAATGTAATAGGGAAGTACAGGTTTATCTTCTACATTCGCAAATTGCCAGGTTTCAGCTTGTTCATAGAATAACTCCGGACTTTTCTGATGATATTTGGCAAACACTTTCATTTGCAATTCGAATATGTCTCTGGGATAACGCAAATGCGCTTGCAATGCGGCGGGCATTTTGCTCAGATTTCTGAATACTCCCGGATAAGCACTATCATAAGCTTGAATGATTGCATCTGAAGGATCTGAAATATAAAATCGAGTCGTACCATCATAAGCATCGACAGTTATTTTTACCGAATTCCGAATATAATTGAATTCATGTTCTCCGTTCAAAAACTCGTCTTCTGCTGGTTTTGCGATCGGATATTTGTTTGACAAGGTATAGGCATCCTGTATCCAGAAAAACCGATCCCCGGTAACAACTAAATAGGGATCTTTATCCAAATGTAAATAGGGTGCCAGTTTATTGATGCGCTTAACAATGTTTCGGCGCATACGCATCTTGCTGTTTCTGGAAACATTCGGAGATAAAAATATATTAGTTTCCTGGAAATAATTAGAAAACAGCATTTTTCGAAAAAATGAACGGATCGGTATACCACCTTTCCCCTCATATTTTCCAGAATTCTCAGCAAAAGAAGAGTCTGCCCCTGAAAGACCAACAACATTCAGCTTATTAGGAACGATGGCATAGTGATAATCTTCCATGCCATAGTAAATATCCGGTTTTTTAATCTTAAAACCCACGTCAGAATGTAAGTTCAAATCTCGTAAATACCAAATTATTGGCTTTGCAGCATCCTGAGCCGCCGGGGTTATAACAGCACCATAGCCATGGGTGTATCGCAAGTGTCGGTTCTCCCAGTTCTGCGCTTCCTTAGGCAGTTTTGAGATATTAATTTCTCGTGCTGCTAAATTCACCTGTTGCTGATGCCCATGCAAAAAATAGCGATCTTCGTCAACACCCGGAAAACTATAGTACGCTCGAAGACCTTGCAATTGCCTGTAACCATCGGACAAATGTTCTCGATCCCAAACGGGTATATTTTCCAAATGTTGTTGATGGGCCCAATTTTCAATATCCTGGCTGGCTTGAAGTTTTGCGTCAAAAGCTATGGTATCGGTGTGTTTGAGATCATAGGCTGCCAGTGTTGCATCAATATTGTGCTGCATAAAAATCTTTTCAGTTTTTACCGGATTGGGCGCAACAATAAATGCATTAAGCATGTCGGGTATAAATTGAATGTTTTGTAGTCCCAGAAACAGCAAAAATGCGCCAAACGATACACCAATTGGCATCAAACTTCGGTGTTTTTCTGAAAATATGTACACAATACTGGCAACTGCAGCAGTGACAAAGCTAATGATACTTAACCATATGAGTGGTAACAGATATCGAATTTCAACAAAACCCGGGCCAAAAAAAACAGGTTCATGGCGATCTACATACAATAGAGAAAAGCGATCCAGCATAAACCCCCACACCACATACATAACGACAAACAATACTAATATAGTCAGATGGACCTTAGCTCCCAGCGGGAGTTCTTTGTTCTGAGTGGGTGCAAATTTGCGCTCAATCCAATATAGACAAGCCACTAGAATAAGCAATAATACAGCGGTTACCAGAAGCTCTTTCTGGATCAGCAAATAGACCGGGTAGGAAAACATATAAAAGCTGGTATCGTTACCATAAACCGATTCCGTGACACCAGAGGGAGAGCCAAAGAAATAAAGAATGGCTGATTCCCATTGAAAATAGAATGGCAAAGCGATGGCGACTGCCAGTATAAATGATAACGGGGTATAAATTTTGAATGAGCCACTCTTGAAGTTATTCGCAAAATTTTGCAACTTCTGGCGTTTATTATCATCGGCCAAAACTTCATCTTTAGGATTTAATCCCAAGTATCTTGAGGCTACCCAAAAGTGGAAAAAAAAGATGCAGAAAAATAACAGCGTGACGCCGCCGGACAGAAAAAAGCGATACAGTAATCTAAGCCAGTAATAACCCTCAAATTCAAGTGAACGGAACCACCATAAATCCACAAAAAGATCGAGGAATATAAAATAAAAAGCGACATAGGCAATAACAATTATCAATAGTGCCGCACCAATATAAGCGGCTAAAGTTTTCCAGTTCCGCATAATTTCCTCTTTAAAATTAATTTTTAGCTCTTGAAAATCATATGGCTGACTAAATCTGCCATCTAAACGCTTATTATTCAAAAATTCATCATGACATGTGTCTAAATGATTTTTTTCGAAATCATTCTATCATTCAAAGCATACGAGACGATCTTATTCATATTGACATCAATACGCAATATTGAAATGCACGACCTCGGTTATTCTCTACCTCCTGGTGAGGCATTAACCGGTACAGTTTAAATGCGATGGAATTTTTGGTGAAATTTGCCACATGAAGCTACGTCAGACAAATTTGCCGATAATTTGTCAACGACGTTCAGCGATATTTTATCTTATGCCTTACTCTCGCTCATTTACGATAAGTATTAACCTAAGTGTTGCAAGCGACGACACGACTCCGGGATAAAGAGAAACAGCATCCAAACTGATGACTGTAGGATACCGGAGGTAACAGGGACAATGCGAATTTCACATAATAGCTTCCCATAAATCCAGTAATTTAGAACAACCCTATTTCTTACAAATAAAAAAACACTGCGTTCCATCGGCCTCAGAATATTCAAGAATCCGGTTTCCCGTTTGCTCAGAAAATACACCGATATCCAGATGTGCAGCAGGGTCGGTTGCCAAGACTCGAACCACTTCTCCACTCTGCATACTCACCAATGTTTTTTTCAATCGCAGAAGTGGCAGGGGGCAAATTAATCCACTCGCGTCCACATCATAATCAAACTCTATCGCCATAACCAAATACTTTAAACCCAAAACAAAACCGAATAAAAAACCGATATAAAAACCGGCTATCGACGAATCATTATACACGGACAAAAGACTTCCGCCGCGTGTCGATGACGCCATTCCGATTTGTATTAATTAAGCTTTTTTTAGAGAGATTAGCTACTGCATCGGGGACGATACAGCAAAGCTTATTACAAGGAATTTCCTCACATTTCGAACAATCCATAGCCTTGTTCGGTGAAAAGATACCTCCTATTTAATGATAACCAATGTGTTTGGATCGACACGATCAAATAGATCGACTATATCCCTATTCTTCATCCGTATACAGCCGTGAGAGTCCGGATACCCGGCTACACCATAATCAGGGCTGCCATGAATATAAATATATCGCCAGGAAGTATCGACCGTCCCAAAGCGGTTTTTCCCCGGTTCCAGCCCACTAAGCCACATAATACGCGACAGTATCCAATCGCGTCCCGGATATTGTTGATCCAAATGAGAATTAAACACCTCTCCCGTTTGCCGACGGCCAACAAATACCGCCCCTGTTGGTGCTCCAGCTCCAATCTTTACTCTGATACGGTGATAACCCCTGGGTGTACATTCACTGCCGAATTGTTCACCAGAACCATTTTTTGCTGTGGATACAGGATACGATTTCTGAATTCGTTCATTGTGAAATAAATCCAAGGTTTGGGAGGATAAATTCACTTTCAAAACACATTTCTGATCAAATATGTGTCGACCAACGACTGAGACCATCATCGTTCAAATAATGCAATTGATTCGACATGAGAAGTCTGGGGAAACATATCCATGACACCCACTCCGGACATATCGTAACCCAGCTCATTGACCAATATGCCTGCATCCCGAGCCAAAGTCGAAGGATTACAGGAGACATACACGATCCTTTGAACACCAGAGGCAAATAGATATTTTAGGACATTTTGTGCGCCAGCACGCGATGGATCGAGAAGTGCGAGTGAATATTTCTGCTTAGCCCAACTTTCATTGACAAAATCTGTTTCCAAATTAGCTGTATGAAATGCAATATTAGCTAGACCGTTGGCCGCCGCATTTGATTCGGCTTGAGCAACCAATCTTTTATCACCCTCAACACCCACCACCTGATCTGCACATCGAGCCAGGGCTAAAGTAAAATTGCCTATGCCACAAAAAAGATCAATAACCCGGTCATCCTGTGTCGGCCTGAGTAGTTGCAATGCTCGCTCAACCATCTTCCGATTCAACTCAACATTCACCTGAGTAAATTGCAAGGGCTCATATTGACAGACAATGTCATGAGCAGGCAGCGAATAACTCAATAATTTGGCAACCCCGTTAATGGGCTCAACAGTATCGGGGCCACCCGACTGCAGGTACACATCAAATCCATGACATTCCCCAAAATCGGCAAACTTTTGCCGATCTTCGTCAGTCGCAGGATCCAAGGTACGAAAAACCACAGCACAAGCGAATTCCCCCACTGCAACTTCTATCTGGGGAATCCTGCTTCGAATACTGAGTAAAGAAATCAATTCAGAAAAATCGTTGAGTTTCTCACCAATTTTGGGATGAAGCGTGGCACAGGATCTCATATCCGCAAGAAACGAATTGCCCTTCTCTCTATATCCGACCAGAACCCTGTTTTTCTTGGCTACATATTTCACTCCTAGCCGAGCTTTATGCCGATACCCCCAAAGCGGACCTTTCAGTGGTGACCAGGGCGCCACACGATCCAGCTTGCCAATACGACTCAATTGTTCCTGTAACAATTGTTGCTTTATGTGGATTTGTTGATCAGCTACCAGATGTTGAATACTACAACCGCCACAGACACCGAAATACTCACATTTGGGCTCAGTACGTAATTCTGATGCTTTGATGACGCGATAAACTTTTGCTTCAGCAAAATCACGTCGAATTGATGTGTATTTGAACTCGACAGTTTCACCGGGCAATGCTCCATCAATGAATGTCGCCATCCCGTCCACCCGGGCGACACCTTTACCATCATGGGAAAAAGAATCAACTTGGACGGTAAATATTTCTTCAGGTATTTTTCTTTTTCGCCGTCTGCCTGCCATCGAATGCTCATTCTTAACTAGAGAGTTTGCGTATTTATTGAGTGTGTTTGAGCTAAAGGGCCAAACCGTTAAAACTCAGGGTATAAAAACCCTGGTAGCCCACCGTGGTGGTATTGACAGGTATATCACCAATAAAGCGGTCTACTGCGTAGTTACACTTGCTTGACACGTAACCGACCACTTCCTATATAAGCTATCCTCCAATACAATCTGAACAGAGCACCAGATTTCGTGACCGCGAAAGCCAAACAAAAAACTGACTGCAATTATTGCCAGTCAGGCTGGAAATACATCTGTCGACAAATAACGGTCACCTCGGTCACAAATGATTGTCACGATAACCGAGTCAGTAATCTCCCGCGACAGCCTCAAAGCAGCTGCAACTGCACCACCCGAAGAAATTCCAGAAAATACCCCTTCTTTCGAGGACATTAAGCGTGTCGTTTCTTCTGCTTCTTCCTGACTCACATCGATAATTCTATCAACCCGATCTGCATTATAAATCTTCGGTAAATAAGCCTCAGGCCAACGTCGAATTCCAGGAATCTTTGCATCCGCCAGGGGTTGTACGCCAATAATTTGTATTTCTGGATTTTTCTCTTTTAAAAACTGAGAAGTACCCATAATTGTCCCGGTTGTACCCATAGAGCTCACAAAATGAGTGACTTGTCCGTCAGTATCTCTCCAAATTTCCGGGCCAGTACCCTCATAGTGTGCACGGGGATTATCAGGATTTGAGAACTGATCCAGTATTTTACCTATACCATCGGTTTCCATCTGCCTGGATTTATCAATCGCGGCCTCCATACTACCTTCTGCAGGAGTAAGAATTATCTCAGCACCAAATGCCTTCATGACTGCTCGACGTTCAACACTCATATTATCAGGCATAATCAATATCATTCGATAACCTTTGATCGCAGCCGCCATTGCCAATGCAATTCCAGTATTACCACTGGTCGCTTCTATCAAACAATCCCCCGGTTTAATTTCTCCCCGCAATTCAGCATGCCTGATCATACTAATCGCTGGTCTGTCTTTTACAGATCCAGCTGGATTATTACCTTCTAATTTAACCAGGAAGGTATTGCGAGTATTACCCGGCAATCGTTGCAGCTTTACCAAAGGCGTGTTACCCACAAAAGATTCAAGGGATAAGACACGCATTAGATCGCTCTGGTCGTATGATTCTGTGATACAAATTTATCGTAAAAATCCACTGATGGTACCGGTTTACTAATGAAATAGCCCTGCACAATATCACAATCATGAAGACGAAGAAATTCATATTGAGCCTGATTTTCCACCCCTTCCGCAACCACACTCAATTTTAGTTTATGTGCCAACTGGATCATGCCATCAATGACGGCGGACCCTGGCTTATCTTCGGGAACGTCACGAACAAAACTTCTATCGATCTTCAACACTTGAACCGGTAATCGTTTTAAATAACTGAAAGACGAATAGCCCACACCAAAATCGTCAATCGCAACCGTTACACCCATCGCTGATAACTGATTGAGCCTGGCAACCGTTTCCTCACCATGTTCCAGAACCAGATTCTCAATAATTTCCAATTCCAGATACTGTGGCTCCAAACCGGTAATTTCCAAACAAGCCTTGACGTCATCCACAAACGTCGCTCCCATAAACTCCCGAGCAGATACATTCACAGCGACATGCCCCATAAAACCATTTTCATCCTGCCAAATCTTAAACTGCTGACAGGCCATGCGCATCGTCCAGTGTCCAATCTGGCTGATCAAACCGGCTTCTTCTGCAATAGGTATAAAACAATTAGGCAATAAAAATCCCCTCTTGGGATGCTGCCAGCGCACCAAAGCTTCGGCACCCACTACCTCACTGCGGCGAACATCGATTTTTGGCTGGAAATAAAGTATCAGTTCATTATTTTGAATAACCCGGCGTAAATCAGATTCCAGATCAATACGCTCAGAGATACTGGTACTCATTTCCACGGTATAAAACTGATAATTGTTACGCCCCAGGGCTTTTGCCCGGTACATCGCCGTATCCGCATTTTTTAACAGGGCTTCGCGATCTTCCCCATCATCAGGAAAAACCGATATTCCAATGCTCGCTCCAACATAAATCTCTTTACCTGCGATATGAAAGGGTGTCGACAGTGCCAATAAAATATTCTGAGCTGCAATGTCCGCCCCTTTTGGTCCGTGAACCGAGCTCAGCACTACAACAAACTCATCGCCCCCCATCCGAGCAAGGGTATCTTCACTTCGTACACAACCGCTGACCCGCTCGGCCAAAAACTTCAATAATTCGTCTCCAGCGGCGTGTCCCAAATTGTCATTTACATCCTTAAAATGATCAATATCGATAAACATAATCGCCAATTGATTATTATTTCTGCGAGCATAGGCAATATCCTGTAATAAACGATCCGAAAACGCGATTCGATTAGGTAATCCGGTCAACCCGTCATTATAGGCCAGTTGTTTAACTCTCTCTTCAGTCTCTCGAGCATCTAGAACACGCTTCACACGTTGACGAAGAACAGCCAGATTAATAGGTTTTGGAATAAAATCTGCCGCACCGGAACTAAATGCACGATCAACAGATTCATCATTTTCCAGTGCTGTAATAATAAGGATCGGTGTAAGGCGTCCATTCGGTAACCGCTTGATCTCCTGACTCGCTTCAAAACCATCCTTCACCGGCATTACAGCATCCATTATGATCAAATTGGGACTGAATTGAATGAATTTATCTATTGCCTGCTGACCGTTAGTTGCTTGCTCTATAGTTAAACCATCCGCCTGCAAAGCACTGGCAATGGTCAATCGGGTACTACGATCATCGTCGACAACAAGTACCAACTCATACTTGCCACTTTCAATTTGACTTCTGCTTGATTTCAGTGATGTTGATTTTTCGTTCAGGCACCTTTCAACCTGAATATACTCTTCGCGTAAATCAACAATGCGTTGGCTAATCTGCGAATCTGAAATATCTTCTTCCTGGGATAATTCTTCAATTTCACGACATATAGAGGCAAACATATTGGCACCTAGATTTCGTGAACTACCCTTCAGACTATGTGCAGTTGCATGCAGTTGACTCCAATCCTGCTTATTTAAGGCATTATCAATCTGATCAATATAATTTGGTGTATCCGCAAAAAATGCATCAATAATTTCACCTACTTTATTACCGATAGCATTTTCGAGATTCTGGAAACTTTCTGTGTCAATTCTGGAGGTTTTCTGAGAATTGGAAACCCGGAACTGCCCTGGATTACCGACCGGCAGGTCTTTTAATTTCTTTCTAAGAATTGCCAAATTTAAGGGTTTAATCAGGTAATCGTTCATACCCACATCAAGGCAACGCCGAATATCATTCGGGTTATCAACTGCAGTCATTGCAAAAATCGGGATTTTACTCATATCACCATTCAATGAACGAATTTTTCTTGTTGCCTCGTAGCCATCCATTACGGGCATATTACAGTCCATCAAAATAAGGTCGTAATTTTTATCGGCTATCAGGAAAAGGGCTTCCTGACCATTCGCTGCTACGTCTGCCTGAAACCCGGATTCCTTAAGCATCGCCTTGGCAACCAGTTGATTGGTACGATTATCATCTACAATTAATATATAAGCCCCCAAATTATCGGATACCAGTGGCTTTTTGACGCGTTTATCAACCCCCTTTTCGGTTTCCCACAGTCCTTCTGTAAATTGAGCAATGCGCGCATTCAAGGCAGACAAGCGCACAGGTTTAGTCAATGTCGCATCATAGTCCTGGCAATCACCCTCTAGAAAACCGGAATTACTCAAAATGACCATGATCGTTTTCGAATTTTTGCCCCAACTACAAATGTCCTGTCTAAAACGATTAACTCCCGAAACACATACAGATAAGTCGAATATACAGATTCTTTCTTGCTGGCTTTCCGGCCATTTCTTCAGCTGATTCATGATTTCCGTTTCACTACCTCCAGCAATACAACTGCAACCAAATGATCGCAAATTGGCGACAAGGTAATTGCGGTTAGTCTGGTTAGTATCTGCAACAATGACCTGAACTCCAGAAAAACATGGATTGACCTGATATTTTTTGGTGATACTAATGGGAATTGCGAATGAAAACACACTCCCTTCGCCCTCAACACTTTCGACAAGCAATTCTCCCCCCAACAATTGGATTAACTGCTTACATATAGTCAATCCAAGTCCTGTACCACCAAACTTTCTTGTAGTTCCCCCGTCAGCCTGTCGAAAAGATTCGAATATTTTATTCTGTGCTTCTTTGGGAATACCTATCCCAGTATCGCGGACTAAAAAATTAAACCATGAATTATCACCATCATCCGTGTATACAGAACTGGATAACACGACTTCACCCTGATCAGTAAACTTAACCGCATTACTCAACAGATTATTCAATATTTGGCGCAATCGTGTAATATCGCCCGCAACGATTACAGGAAGGTCACTCGGAATATCCAAACAAATTTCTATATTTTTTGCCTGGGCTTTCTCTGAGAACAGTGCAGCAACATCCTCCAGGCATTCACGCAAATTAAACTTGACCACTTCCAATTCAAGCTTACCCGCTTCAATTTTGCTGAAATCAAGAATATCGTTAATCAGGGCCAGCAACGCATCCCCAGAATTAATTGCCACATTCAAATATTCTGACTGTCGATCAGGTACACCAATTTCATTGAGTAAATTCAACATTCCCAACACACCATTTAAAGGTGTTCTGATCTCATGGCTAACCACAGCAGCAAATTCTGTCTTTGCTCGTGCCGTTTCCAAAGCCTGGTCACGTGCATCCTTCAATTCTGATTCGCGTTCTTCCAATACAGACATCATCGAATTAAATGCCTGCTCCATATCCACGATATCTTTTGGTCCTTCCAGCTTTGCCCGAATCTGGGTCTCACCATTTTCAGCCCGCTGCATGATTCCCGACAAATTTTCCAATGGCGTCGTCAGTTTTCTGGTAATAAACCTGAGAACAATTAATAGTACCGACGCCAATGAAACCGCTATCAAAGCATTAACAAACAATATTTTCTGAGTCATCTCCTGTAAACTTGCTTTGCTTACCGCAACCAATACATAGCCTAAAGTCTGAACGCTGGCTCGTGTTTCATCATAAGGAGATTCTACATTTTCTTCAGAGGATGAAGAACTAACTTTCGCAGCGAAATACCAGTAGTCCGACAAATCTTTAACCAGTTGTGCGTTAAAAGTTAGTCCATGTGTCCAATTTCCCAGATCAGCAGCAGACTCAGCCCCTTGAGCCAATAAAAGTTTATAGTCCGGATAAAAGATTGACACATGCTTAACGTCCGGAAAATCCAACATGGTATTGGCTGGAAGCTGAGCATTCTCTGCAGCCCCATATAACAATGCCAATCTACTTTGCGCAGCAAAACTGTCGGTCAAATGAATCCCCTGATTCACGAAACGATCTACTGCAGCCTGGGTTACTACAAAGGAAATGAGCGACGAAGAAATAAGGGAAAGAATCAAAATCCCAAATATGAACGTTGTGGACAGTTGCCGATTAAAACTTATATTACGATGATAGAGCCAGGACATACCCTCAGAACCCACTATTGCATTGGAAAAACCAAATCAAATGACTTTCCTTCCCTTGCCAATAAGTCTATCCCCAGATGTTTTGCAGTTCTCATATTGACCGCTGTCTTCAGTGTGCGCAATACCTCAACACCAGACCGAATCGACCGGGATTCAATCGATTGAGCCAGTTTACCCAACTCCTGTCCCATTTTAAAGTTATCCGGGTACATAGAGAACAGAGCACCCCGTTTGGCGTGGACCAATTTACTTGAAAATACGATCAATCGTCGGCGCCACGCTTCTTCCAGAAGAGAAGGCAGTATGGAATCTGAATCCATCGTAGTTCTATCCTGCATTAACCAAATGGCATTGGTAGTACTGTCTATGGTAGCACTTAATTCACGATACACTAATGCTGCTGCCCTTAAATCACGGGCTTCTCTGGCATCAAGTTTTATACCTAAGTTCATCGCCCACCGCTTCGCTTGTTCAATAAGTTTTTGATTATTATCGGGGTTATAGACAACGGATACTGTCTTAATGGAGGGTGCGAATAGTTTCAATTTCTTAAACAGAATGTTCGGATCGGGTACTAATGAAATACCCACTGTAGACAACGTTTGTTGTTCTATCCTGGTAGATAGAACAGCACCGACAACAACAGGAATATCCAGGCCGGTTTGGCGAATGGCTTTAACTCCACGCAAGCCCAAAGCAAGTACCACCTGATTTCCATGGTTTTCTATTTCAGATTGAAGACGAATACTGTCGAATGATTTACTGAGTGAATATTTATCGATTGGCCGACCAATCTCTGATTCGATACCGCCTATTATAGTCTCAAAAATCTTTTTATAAGGCTCGCGCAATTCCGGGTAAACAACCCCCAAAGGAGCGCCATTGGCAAAACCCCAAACACTCGAAGCCATAAGACTAAATGCTAAAAACGCGACTCGGCACAAAGTATTCAAACCGCAGTCCAGTTTATTAAATTCATCCTAAATTTCAAAGCAATAATCCGTATAAATTATTTTAAATGGTAACGAAGTTCGAAATAAAAAAAGCGTCCGGCCTGTGGAAAATCGCCGGGTACCAGACTGGTATTTGCATTATCAAATGGTGGGCTCGGTTCACGTATATCCACGTCAAATAAATTCGAGACCGATGCACTGACACCCAAATTATCGAAAATATCCTCACCACGCAGCGTCATGTCTACCGTAAAATAATCCGCTACCTGGTTACGCCTGTCCATGGCCGAACGCTTGCGATCACCGACCCAGTTAGTCTGCACATCCCAATTCCAGTCGGGAAAAAACTCCCAGTCTGCACGAGCATAAACCTGATGAGTCGGTGCAAAACCGACATTAGTATTAGTCGTTTCGTCCTCTGAAACCTGAAACGCGTAATTAGCCGTAAAACGAAACGAATCTAATATGGCCCACTGTCCTTCCAACTCGAGTCCGTATCCCGTTTGGTTACCGGCATTCTGAAATGTCCGAGTTGGCGTTCCCGGCCCTGAATCCACCATTGGGCGGATAATATCTTCATACCAGTAACGATACAGATTCAACTTAGCTCTCATGTTTTCTTTTGGCTGGTAGTCAAATGCGAGCTCCAGAGTATTGATTGTTTCCGGAGTGAGGTCTGGATTTCCCAGCAAAGTCGGAGTTTCGTCGTTTGCAAACTGCTCACCGAATGACGGAGCTCGAAACGCTCGGCCATACAATAATTTAGTCGTCAAACTATAGTTCGTCTGCCAAACCAGAGCGGCCCTGGGATTAACTGTACTGCCGAAATCGGAGTAATGATCGTATCGAACACCCCAGGTTAAGGTCCAATCCTTGGCTAAGTCCCACTCATGCTGAAAAAAACCAAATACGATACTGCGACTATGCGGATCAATGAAGGGTCTGCCTCTCGCACCAGGTTGAAGAGGTATTGGAAAAGGATTTCCACTCTGAAAAAAATTCTTCTCATCATCTACTTTATACATGTCTTCAAACCGGTAACCAACACCCACTTTCACCAGGTGGTCTTTAAAACCGTCATAGGTTCCCGAAGCATTTATCCGATAATGCCGCTCGTATATTGTCGGGCTACCTAACACGCCGTTAGGAAAAGAATTTATAGCGATTACCCGCGATTGGGAATCCAGTTGTGGAAAAGCAGAGTTTGCAGGTGCCAATTGAAAATCAGATTGATTCACCACATCAAAAAAGCTAAGTTGAGACGATAGATTCCAATGGTCAAACCAATCTGTGTTTTCATAGCTTAGATCGGCATTAAAGCGGGAACTTCTATTGCTGCCATTAGGGTCTAGCGCCTGAATAAACCCTGCACCGGTTCCCACATTATCCCGACCTTGCCACCAAAGACGCAGACGCCAGTCTTCAAGAGATAGATCCAGACTGGTATCGATATATTGACGGCCGACGCTAACTGACCCGGGTGCCAACGAAGCAGTCGTTCCAAATTGGCTATCGAAAAAGTTCTGTGCATCAATATCTATTTTTCGTTTGTGCCCTTGTGTCGAGCCCGCCTGAAATGAAAAAGCCGCTTCCACACCATTGAAGTTCCCGCTGTACTGGAGCCAACCTTCACGGGTATCAAATTCACCCCCTCGAAAGCCTATATCCAACCCATCAATGTCTTCATGTGTTTTAGTAATAACATTGATCACGCCGGCAAATGCATCGGCGCCATAAACGGCAGACCCAGGCCCACGAATCACTTCAACCCGAGAAATATTCTGCACGGGCATGCCTCCCCATACCTGCCCCCGATGCCCGGTAAATACATTAGTAATCGGTATCCCATTGACTAAAACCAGCACCTGCGCATTAATATCTGAATGCACGCCACGAATTGAAAATACTGGATTAAAATTCGTTGTCGAAACAGAAACATGTAGCCCAGGCACACTTTCAAGCACCTGATTTAAATCAGTCGCCCCCATCTTCTGAATTTCACTGGCAGTGACCACTGAAGTCACTGCGGGTGCCAACTTAAGTAGTTGCTGACTTCCAGTCGCGATACTTACATATTGCTCTCCGCCATAGGCATCATCCAGATCCAGTTCGTCCTCATCCATCGACCAAACCAAACTCGAAAAACATAGCAACAAAAACAATAGTGACTGAGTGACTAATTGCGTGATCATGTCATTACCATTATTCGATTATTAATCTAAGTGTTTGTGATTCGACATCTACTCTTTAATGCATTTCGAACAAACTGTATAAATTGATAAGTATTTTCGCTAATAAAATCCGTACACGAAAAAAAGAGAATGATTTCCATCTCAACAAGTTTGTGGCCGCTAATCCCAAGTTCTTTTCTCTGTTCCCAGGTAATCTATTTGCTCGCAACGCAAAGGAAAAAGACTCGCTTCAGAATGCTCCGATGCATCGATAAAACAAGGTGGAAATCCAGCAAGGAAAAGGGGAACCATGAACATATTAAATTGGTTCGCAGAAAACCCAATATCAGCACACAATGCAGCCACCAACGCCCCGTAATTCATTCGTATCAGTTTTCCCGAATCTCTTAATACTTGTTCTATTTCAAATGCTAAATCAAAATAAGTACCCTTCGTAAAATCTAATTTTTCCATTAAAGAAAGCATAGATTCAACACGTTCATCCATGCTAGCCTTGGGTCGACCATAGCCGAAAATGATTCTTTTTTTTGCTATTTCTGCTGCGACGATATCAACCAAATGATCGCCCCGAACAATCATTTCCTGAGCTTTAATAAAAAACTTCAGCGCTTCTGTTAACGCCAACCCTCCAAAAATCTCGGTATCAGATACTGCTATCGCTGCACCTACGCCCAGAGCCCCGGTACTTCTTACCGTACCCGCCAAAGCCGCAACCCGATTATTCCAGATACGAGGATCAGGGTAGCTTGTATGCACCCATATAGCGTTAAGAATTTTTAATTCGGTTTGAGTAAATGTTCTGCCGGTTATCCCATAAAGATACACTTCCATCCAGCTCATCTCCCCAAGATCTCTGTGCAGTTCTTTATCTCGTAATATCACCCGCTCTTGATAAACAAACCCGCCCATTCGAGTCCGCCATTTTCCCTCGCTTTGCAATAATCCAGTATTCCCTTTCAGCACTAAATCACTCCCCAATCTTTTATTTTTTAACAGATTCTGAAACGATTTCCAATGAATCCATAAAAAAAGGATATTGACGCCATCCAGCCTTCTGTTCCAATGCATGTACCGCCGCGCCAGGAAGACGAAGCAGTAGATACAGCATTTCCGATTGATCAACACTCAGGTCCAAATCGATAAACGCTGCTGCAACTACACCAGACATTGCCAACGGACATTCTGCAAGTGATTCCACAGCCAAACGGTTTTCTTTCAGCCAGGCAAGCATCCCAGTCGAGTATATTTCTGTTAGATAATCGAGAGTTTGCAATACCGGACCGGCACAGCTAACCCCATGTGGATCAAATCCTGGCGGATGTTCGAACGGCGGCCAAATACTCGCACCCTGCTGCTCGACTGGTAAATTTAATTGTTTTTGCCATAAATCAACATTTGTCCCACAGTTTTTCCATAATTGCATCGCTTCCACAATGTCTCGCCCCCCGCCAAACTCCCCTGCCCCTATAGCTAATGCTGCGATCAAACTCGCTGCATTTGCCGAACCGCTGACACTTCCATTCATGGCCGCGCGAACACTATGATCACGTGGCCCTGGATTAGCCAATGCCAGGGCAACAGCTTCCAGTAGCGTCTTCTGGACATCATTAGGCCGTTCGCCGACGAATAAAAGATACAGATACTCTATCCAACTTGCTTTACGCAGCAACTCACCATACACATCATAGCCGCTACAAAAACATGTCGATGCTGCGAACGGATTATTCTTCTCGGATATTTCTTTCCAGATTTTGCTCGATATTTTTTCTTTGCTCACTCAATTTCCTCGAAGAATTTAATAACTCCACTCGCAATCCCATTGGCGGAACTTCTTCGGGATCGATATAGACATCAAGTAAAATCGGGCTTCTTTTTTCACATAATGAATGAATATCCAGTTTCGCCAGATCACTCGGCGAATGAATCGTATAAGCTTCGATACCCATCGATTGGGCAAACAGATTAAAATCCACTTTCGGTAGTTGAAAGGCGATTTCGGCTGCGTTTGCTAATTTTTGACCATGCTTAACCATACCCAATGCGGAGTCATTAAGAATGACATAAATAATTGATAAGCCCTCCATCTGAGCAACCGTGATCTCCTGACCGCTCATAAGCATACTGCCATCACCAGTAATACATACAACAGGACATTCAGGATTTGCAAAAGCGGTACCTACGGCTGCGCCAATCGCCCAACCCATTGACGCAAATTCTATCCCGGCTCTATAGTTTGCCGTATCAACCCATGGCTGCCCGTCCCTGCGGCGACCCGGATCGAGAAAATCGGAACGTACCCAGGAACGTCGGTTCCCGATTCTGCGTTCTGCCGGATGAAGATAATGAGTCGCCCAGGCAAAGCTATTGCCGATATCCGCTAAATACCTTGTACCTGGTGGAAATATTTGCCCCAAATCATTCATCAACCTCTGTGGTTTTATTGGAGAACTGTCGTCGATAAATTTTTGCGGTTCACTAAGTTTACAATGAGGCATCAATGGCTGCGTATCGACGTTCGTGACGCCATCTTTTATGATTGATTGCTGAAGACTGGCACGCGTTTTTACATCGGGTAATTCCAATGATGAAACATGCTCAATCAAATATTGACAAACTACTCCAATTGACCCGATAACCTGTAATTTTGCCATCGGTGACCGTAAAAAATGCGCTGCAACAGGGTCGATATGAATCAACCGATCATTGAGTAACGATTGCTCATCCCAGCCACCACTCGCCAACTCACATAGATTACTACCAAAGGCAATTACCAGGTCAACCTCTGGATTTCTCAACGTTTCGACTGCGCTAACATGCCCGGCAAATCCGAACACGCCTCGGTTAAGTGGGTGGTACGAACTAATCAAACCTTTGCCATCAATAGAGGTAACAACTTCCACGCCCAGTAATACTGCCAGATCCAGCACGGCAGCAGCGTCACGATTGGCACCTATTCCAAGAACGAATACTATTTTCCGAGAATTTTTTATTTCAATTAACAGGCGACTCAGAATATCCGGATTAACCTGAATCTCACGATTACCGAAAAGATTGATATCCAGGTTATAGTTATGGCATTCAGCAGGCGCATCCAGCACATCAATTGGCACTGAAAGATGTACCGGACCACAAGGAGCCTGGTGCGCAGCCATAATAGCTGCTACCAGTTTGTTTTCAAGTTGCGCAGAGTGGGAAACCAGCGAATTGTAACGCGTACAATGCTGAAACATACCCAATGTATTTAAGCTGGTACAAGAAGATTCCTGGGATGCCCCTTTACCAAAGGTACAAAGCGCAGTCTGCGCAGTGAGCACAAGGAGTGGGATTTCATTTTCGTAGGCAGATGCTACACCAGTAATCAGATTGGTCGCGCCAGGACCCGTCGTACCACAACAGACTCCCATGACCCCACTTTCCCTGGTATAACCATCCGCCATAAAAGCCGCACCGGTTTCATGCCTTGAAACGATGGCTCGTAATCCTCCTCTGGATTCACTCCTGTGCAAAGCATTGTAGAGCGGCTCTATAGCCCCACCAGGAATTCCAAAGATAAATTTAACCCCGATTTTCTCGAGATAATAAACTATTAAATCACTGTTTTTCGATACAAGCGACTCTGAATCAACACCATTCTGGTAAGATTCAGTTTGATCCACTTGCTTGGTAATTGAAGCTGATTTCATAATTGACAACCCTTTGTATTAACGACTCCCTTAGCCCCAGTGCACTATTCCAACTTTCTTATTACACCTACACATTGAAGTATAGAAGCATTTAAAGGAATCGTCTGTAAGCTATCGGTATCCATACTAAAATTGCCAACCAAGCTGGGCCACTGTACAGCATATCACGCACAAAAAACATATCTTTCGAGAAAGAAATAATGCCCTAAATCGCTGTTTATCATGGAGTCAATAATTAAATAGCAGTCTTTTTTTATGATTATCTATTATATCGATATTTTTATCGGGTAATGACTGTATTGAAAAAAAGCCAATGCTTAAATTCACCAGCCGTATCTCTAAGCTACCCACTCCCTGGCATTTTGAAAAAACCGACTCCATGGTCCATTAATACTCAGTCCGGCTGTTCTCCATGTATTTTGCACCGCTCTAAAACAGCGCTCCGGATGCGGCATCATAATAGTGAAGCGCCCATCTGTACTGGTAAAACCCGTCACACCCGAGACTGAACCATTAGGATTCCCGGGGTATTTTTCCGTATGGTTGCCATAGTTATCAATATACCGTAAACAATCTATTGATTCCGTTAATCCCCGTTTTTGGGTAAACACTGCACGGCCTTCACCATGAGCAACCACAACAGGAAACCGCGAACCCTGCATACCCGAAAAAAATACCGATGGAGTATCCTGTACTTCGACCATCACAATTCGTGCTTCAAATTGCTCGGAAATATTTCGCGTAAATTCAGGCCACAAATCTCCACCAGGAATCATATCACTGAGACTCGCCAACATCTGGCACCCATTACAAACCCCCAACCCGAAACTATCGGAGCGTTCGAAAAAGGCAGCAAACTCGTCCCTTAACCGATTGTTGAACTGTATAGCGTTTGACCAACCACGACCTGCACCCAAAACATCACCGTAAGAAAACCCCCCGCAAGCAACAATTCCAATAAAATCTTGTAGTGAAAAGTCCCCATTGTTTAAATCGTTCATATGCACATCAACGCAAGTAAAACCAACCTGATCAAATGCAGCCGCCATCTCCAAGTGACCATTGACACCTTGTTCGCGTAATATCGCGAGTCGAGGGCGCGATGTATTCACAAAAACTGTATTAAAATTGTCGTTAACGTTAAACGATAATTCAGAATGAAGTCCCGGATCATGATTATCAAGGATTGCATCAAATTCCTGTTGTGCTGCGTCAGGATTGTCGCGGATGGATTGAATCTTAAAGCTGGTTGAAGACCATTGCTGTTGAAATCCTGCTCGTGTCCCCTGGAGAATCGTTTGCCCCTGGTATCGAAATGAAATTGACTGGTCAGCACAGGGCTGCCCCAAGACATGACTGTACTGACTCAATCCGGCAGATTCCAATACGCTTAAAACCTGGGCACGATCCTTTGTTCTGATCTGAATAACCGCGCCTAACTCCTCATTGAACAGAACCCCGGAAAAGTCGTCGCCCAGTTCATCCAAATCTATCTTCAATCCCACTCGACCCGCAAAAGCCATTTCACATAAGCTAATGAATAATCCACCATCGGACCGATCATGATAGGCGAGTAAATACCCCTCTCTGTTCAATTGCTGGATACTCTCAAAAAAACCGATGAACAGCTGAGTGTTATTCAGGTCAGGGCACTGGTCACCCAATTGTTTATATACCTGAGCAAGAACAGATCCACCCAGGCGACATTTTCCCTGACCCAAATCGATCAATACCAAATCAGTATCGCCACCATTACGCTGCAACTCCGGAGTCAGTGTTTTTCGAACATCCAATACCTGCGCGAATGCAGAAATAACAACCGATAGCGGCGCGATCATAGTCATGTCACCTTTTTGCCCGCGCCACACTGTTTTCATGGACAATGAGTCTTTGCCAACCGGAATCGCAATACCCAACGCAGGACAAAGATCCATACCAATCGCTTCAACAGCTTCGAATAGCGTCACATCCTGATTTTCACTTCCGGCTGCTGCCATCCAATTGGCGGATAACCTGATATCTGTCAATGAACCAACCCGAGCAGCAGCAATATTCGTCAGTGCTTCGCCAACCGCCATTCGAGCGGAACTCGGCCCACTCATGATAGCTATCGGTGACCTTTCGCCCATGGCCATCGCCTCTCCAGTAAAGCCCACAAAACCGGTGGTGGTCACTGCTACATCAGAAACCGCTACTTGCCATGGGCCCACCATTTGGTCACGTGATACTAATCCGGTAATCGACCGATCACCAATAGTAATTAAAAACTTTTTATCTGCGACGACTGGATGATTCAATACCCGGCGCGCCATTTCATCAATAGAATCTGTCGGTATTTTCAGGGGCGGAAAACGGACATTCACTGTCTTTGCCTGGCGTTGCAATCTGGGGAGTTTGCCAAACAACAGAGACATTGGAATATCTATCGGTTTGTTGTCGCGCCTGGTGTCTGTTACTTCCAGATGCTGCTGGTCACTTGCAAAACCAATGATGGCAAACGGGCAATTTTCTCGTTTACACAAATCTTTGAAAAACTCTAACCTACGCGTGGATAACGCCAACACATAACGTTCTTGCGCTTCGTTGCACCAAACCTGTAGCGGTGACATTGAACGATCGGCACTGGGAATATTTCCAATTTCTATCAATCCTCCACGTTGACTATCATGCAATATTTCAGGGACAGCGTTTGACAATCCACCCGCGCCCACATCGTGAATCGAAATAATCGGATTTTCCTGCATGGCGCAGCAGGTATTAATAACTTCCTGACAACGTCGTTGCATTTCCGGGTTATCGCGCTGTACCGATGCAAAATCCAAAGTCTCGGAACTTTCACCTGACGCCTGTGAGGAAGCCGCACCACCACCAAGACCAATCAACATAGCCGGACCACCAAGAACAATAATGGGTGTTCCATTCGGAATAGAGCCTTTTTTAACATTTTCAGCTCGAATATTACCCATGCCACCGGCTATCATGATTGGCTTGTGATAACCGAGAAGCTGACAATCTCCACTTTCGTGAATCCGTTGTTCAAACGTACGAAAATAACCCGTCAGGTTCGGACGTCCAAATTCATTATTAAATGCAGCGCCGCCAATAGGAGCCTCCAGCATAATCTCCAGCGCCGAAACAATTCTCTCTGGTTTTCCGTGGCGTTCCTCCCAGGGTTGGGTAAAACCGGGAATATTCAAACTCGATACAGAAAACCCGGTCAAACCTGCTTTTGTTTGCGAACCACGACCGGTTGCACCTTCGTCGCGAATCTCCCCGCCCGAACCCGTCGCAGCACCCGCAAAAGGCGAAATTGCCGTTGGGTGGTTATGCGTTTCAACTTTCATGAGCATGTGAACAGGCTCAAGCTGATAGATGTATTCTCCCGTGACAGGATTACGCTGAAACCTTTGCGCAACAGGACCTTCTGTAACCGCTGCGTTATCATCGTAAGCCGTCAGTATCCCCTTAGAATTACACTGCGTTGTATTTCGAATCATGGAGAACAAAGAGCGCGGCTGCAATTCGCCATCTATTTCCCAATCAGCGTTGAAAATTTTATGCCGACAATGCTCTGAATTTGCCTGCGCGAACATCATCAATTCAATGTCAGTGGGATTCCTTCCAAGTGCTTGATAGTTGCTCACAAGGTATTTCAACTCCGCTTCCGACAGCGCAAGACCGATCTCATCATTGACAGTCTGTAGGGCCGCCAAGGCGTTACTGCCCAATTCAACCCAACTTAATGGTTTCTGGGGTAAATGCTCAAACAGTTGATTACTTGTACCTTCGGGTAAAATCACTTGTGTCATTCGATCACACAGACACTCAGATAAACTATTGCACACAACCTCTGGCAACTCCGTTCCCGTTACAGTCCCTAACAGGTATTCGATTCCACGTTCTATCCGCTGAATTTTACTCAAGCCACATCGATGTAATATCTCTGTCGCTTTACTCGACCAGGGTGAAACCGTACCCAGACGTGGAACAACACAAATAGTATGAGTTGAATTCTGTAGCTCCACCCCAGATGCAAAACGATCTTCAAGAATATTTTTAAGTTTGAAAGATTCAGCATCACTCAACGCTGTTTCCACTTTAACGTAGTAAATATAGCGGCTTGAAATGTCTGATATTTCTTTAGTAACTGTTTGAATTTCTGTGCGAAGTTTTTGTCGACGAAACTCAGAATGTGCTGTAGAACCGGAAAGTTTTAAGATCATGTAATCAAATTAGTATTGGGTTCGAAGCATTTATACTTACTTATATGTCAGAAGGGTATTGCTAAATAATATTCAACGCTGCTGAAAAATAATACTGAAGACCGTTGAACAATAACACTCAAGGCTGTTGGAGAAATAGAGATCAAAGTGGCACACGAACCTGATTGAAGTAGATTTTTCGTTCGTTCACAGTGAACAAGTGACCACTTAAGAATATTATTGAAATAGTTAACCCACCGATAGTTAAAATAACGCCTCTATTGTCAGACAAATTCCCTGGCTCACTTGTTTAGTCCCAATTCATTGAGCTTTTCCTGTAATATTTGCAACAGCCGCAATCCATCGCCACTATTTTGCACCTCTCCATTATCGTCTAACACCCTAATTTCCGTACTTCCGCCACGGTCACTTAATTTCACTCGTAAATCACTTTCTGAGATCGCATTCTCATCACTCCAAAAAGCCAGACTGGAAAATAATCCTCCTGCGGAATCTTTCTTTTTCTTATCCTCGTAAATGACGTAGTACATACCCTCAGTTCGATTCAGATCATCCACTTCGATCTCGAGGCGACTCAATGCCCTGCCAACCATTCTCCAGGCAATGGCGTAGTCTTCCTCTACTTTGATGTAGGTACCCTCAGTAGAATTTTCAACCAATGAGGTTTTTTCCACGACTTCAGGCTGCCTGGTGCTTGTCTGAGGCTGGCGTACAGACTGCAGCTCCCTGGCTGATACCGAACCACCGCGGGAGCGTATCGTGTTATCCTCGATTGACGAAGTACTTAATTCCGGTGGCACTTCCAGAGGTGGAAGTTCGGTGCTGTATTTATATTCTTTTTTGCGATCCGGAAGAACACTATCGAACGAACTGCAACTAACAATACTACCAACCAACGCTACAAACATTGATCGTAATAAATACTGTGTAAAAACTTTCAACTTTTTACCCTGAAAGGCATCCAGAGCACCATTTTTTTTGTTAAAGTCACATAAAATCATCTGCCGCCTGCTATCCGCCTCTAAAACTGTTCACGAAACTACGAGTAACCCACATACTCTTACCGGACTGCTTCCTTAGACATACTGACATTCGCCTGGCGCATTGCTCCGCGTATAGATTCATGATATTCCCCCGATAGCCAGGTCAATGGCAATCGTATCCCACGGTTAATCAAACCCATCTCGGCTACGGCCCATTTCACCGGAATTGGATTGGATTCCAAAAATAACTTATCATGCAGTGCCGCTAATCTGGTATCTATGTTTTCTGCAGTTAGCGCGTCTCCGGATATTGCAGCGGCACACATATCATGCATCAGCCTTGGTGCAACATTACTTGTTACCGAGATCACACCTTTTCCTCCCTGCAAGCAGAATTTGCAAGCGATCGCATCATCGCCCGAATATAACGGAAACTCGTCCCCACAAAGTTCTTGTATTTGTCTGGCCCTGGCCAGATCTCCAGTTGCCTCCTTGATTCCCACTATATTCTCCATTTTCGCCAATCGAACCACTGTCTCTGGCAGCATGTCACACGCAGTTCGTCCCGGAACATTGTAAAGAATCTGTGGGATTTTTACTGCTTCCGCAATCGCTTTGTAATGCAGATACAATCCCTCCTGCGTTGGCTTATTATAATATGGAGTCACTAACAAACAGGCATCCGCACCTGCATCTTTTGCCTGACGCGTCAGGGTTATCGCTTCAGTCGTGGAATTTGCACCCGTACCTGCAATAACCGGGACTCTGCCATTTACCCGATCAACGACCTGACGAATAACCGCACAATGCTCGGATTCATCAAGAGTCGCGGATTCACCTGTCGTACCCACCGGAACAATTGCGTCGGTACCTTGATCGATATGGAACTCGATTAATTCCATCAAACTTTCCTGGTCAAGATCGCCATTTTCGTACATAGGCGTCACCAGTGCCACGATACTACCTTGAATCATTCATGTCGCCTCGCGCGAAATAAAATTGGAAATATTAACGTGTACTCTGTCAGTGTGACAAGCACCCGTCTCATTTTCGTAACAACTAAACGTGTTTTCGACGAAAAGCAATCGATATAAGGAGTTGGTTATGCATCTGCATTGGCAGTAAATTTTACTTGGTTAAACTCAAGAATCAAAATAAGACAGGATCGAAACAAAGTGATCGAGCTATTCTCCGGAACCCTGTTGAGATAGAATCTCGAGGTTTAGAGAGAATCGACCGGACAACCATGGATCTGCAAGCATTAATCAATAAGAAACAATCGTTAATTATGGGCATACTCAACCTTACCCCCGATAGTTTTTCAGACGGTGGTAGCCATACCAACCGAGGGAGCGCGGTTCAGTTTGCACTACAAATGGTTCGGGACGGAGCAGACATTATAGATGTTGGGGGCGAATCCACAAAACCGTATTCCGAACGCGTCGCTGCAGAGGAACAAATTCGAAGAGTAAAAAGCGTTATCGAATCTCTTCGGCAAACGTTACCGCCCGAAATACCCATCAGTATTGACACAACCAACTCGAAAGTTGCTGAATCCGCGATAAATGCAGGGGCTTCAATATTAAATGACGTGAGCGCCGGAAGGGAAGACAGCAAAATGTTCCAACTGGCTGCTGATCATAATTTACCCATCATTCTCATGCACATGCAGGGTACACCAAAAACCATGCAAATTGCCCCTGAGTATGAAGATGTTGTGGAAGAGGTCAAATCATTCCTGCTAGAACGCGCGGATAAAGCCCAAAAAGCAGGAATTCCTAAATCGAACATTATCATCGACCCCGGGATTGGGTTTGGCAAAACCAAACAGCACAATATGAAACTTATGAGCGAACTGGCCAGTTTTGTGAATTGTGGCTACCCGGTATTGCTGGGAGCCAGTCGAAAACGATTTTTGGCATCCATCAGCGCAGAAACAGAAGCGCACAGGCTTATTGGCGCAACCTGTGCAACTACCGTTCTTGGCGTGCAAGCTGGCGTACAGATATTTCGGGTTCACGATGTAATGGCGAACCACCAGGCCGCATATGTCGCTGCCGAGATATAAATCCCCACTAAACCTTTATACAGCTTAAAATTTTACACTTGTCATATAGCCGTAACAAATCAACTTCATACTAGCCACCACTTGACCTAATCACCTGTCGTTTGCTGCATAAATATTGAATATTTATCAGACCAGTGACAGCTGAATTGCAAAGGTCAGAAATAAACTCCGAATTTAATTTAAACCGTGCACTCGCTGTCGCATCCGACAGAAACTGGAGACCCGCAAGTGCGCAAAATCAACTCCAACAAATAAGGGGACGAAAAAACATGTGTGTCAATCTATCAGCTAAGATTACATTCCGGGCAATATTATTCGCCGGTTTTGTTGGCATCAGTACTAACGTAAACGCAGCTCCTTCACTGCAAGACATTCTTTTAGAAAAAGGCGTCATAAACCAACAAGACTTGCGATCCATTCAAAATGGCAGCAGGTCATTGGAAAAAATACTGCTGGAAAAAGGACTTATAAGCCAGACTGATTTATCTGAAATCACAGAATCCAAATCCTCTCAGGTACTCGATAGCCCTCCTGTAGCGTCTGAGAAAAAGGACGACGAATATTCAATCGAAACCGGGGTAAAGGGTTTGACAATTAAATCAAAGGATGGTGATTTTAAATTCGGGGTCGGTGGACGTATGCAGGCTGACGCCAATTTCTTTTTCCCCAACAAACCCTATGGCAATGGCGCGGAAATCCGCCGGGTTCGTTTAAAAGGCTACGGCACGGTTTGGAAAGACTGGGACTATAAAGTCGAAATTGATTTTGCCGAGGAAGCGGAATTAACCGATGGTTGGCTGTCCTATAAAGGATTTGATCCATTCCGTATCAAAGTGGGCCACCAAAAGGTTCCTTTTGGCATGCAGTCCGCTAGCAGCTCCAACTGGCAAGTGTTTCAGGAACGCGCATTGACTGATTCTTTCATCGACACCGGTGAACTGGGTCGTCGCCGACTCGGTGTCGTAGGCAGTTGGTATGGAGGAGATTTCTTTACTGTCCACACCGGAATATTTGGCCAGAGCGTGAATGATGATGGCGCGTTCAATCAGAGCTGGGGTGCGGCCTCCCGGGTAACCTGGTCACCTATTGTCGGCAAAGATGAATTGTTGCATTTTGGTGGATCTGCCTATTACCGGGATTTTAATGATCATAATGGGCTACGCTTCCGTGCTCGTCCTGAAGCACACATATCGGGAGTCAGGCTGGCTGATACAGGAACCCTATCAAATGCAGACGACTTAATTATGGCGAATGCCGAATTCTCAAGTGTTTGGGGTCCGTTCCATGCACAAGGCGAATTCGTTAGTGCAACTGTTAATCAGTCCAATGGTTTCAAAGACCTGCATTTTGATGGCTGGTATTTTCAAACCGGTTATTTCCTGACAGGTGAATCCAGAAACTACAACAAGAAATCTGCACAATTCAAACGCATTAAACCAAGCAGTGTTGTTGGACAGGGTGGTTGGGGTGCCTGGGAAATTGCTGCTCGTTACAGCCTTATTGACCTTACTAGCCAGGGGCTTCAAGGTGGCCGTGAACGGAACTTTACATTCGGTTTGAATTGGTGGGCCAACCAAAACGTATTGTTCCGCTTTAATTATGTCAATGCATATGCGCACCCCAGCAGTATCAGAACTTTGGGTGGTAAAAACCAGTCAGTGAATATCCTTGAAGGCCGTGCGCAGATTGTTTTCTAAACGACAACCACAGCAAAAGCGCGACACATAGTTCTAAAGACAAAGTCCTTAAAAATAGATTAGGCTCACAATACCACCGAACTACTCGGGTCGGTTTTCCCGCTCCATAAATTATTAAGATCCATGAAATATCGAAAAAATAATTTATATCGAACCGAATAAAAAAATCGGGCTTCGTCCAAAAAGGGGTTATATCGCGGCTGCACGCGATATAACCTCATTCGTTAGCACTCATTTCTCCAGTCCCTGCTTCATGAACTCCGCGATTTCCATATTATCGATTTCCAGCTTATGAATTATGGCCACTTGATCCTCACCAGGCCGGTTCTGACTCAACTTATATTTTGCTTCGATTGTGGTCACCTCAATTTCGAAGCCAACGATCATAGACAATAATTGTTCTTCTTTCTCCGTCGACACATTATGTAAACTAACAGAGGTCGAAGCAGGTACCACCAATCCAGAGACTGGATGCAACCCAAATACAGAAAGAGTATTAGCTCTCTAGGTTGCAAAAAAATACGGGAACAAAAATCTAAAAAAGTGAGTTGTGGCCTTGGGTTTTGATAATACCGGAAGCGCATCATCCTCAATACAAAATATCAGAATGAACTTTGAACGAAGATTGGTTAGTTGGTCAGTTAAAAGTCATATTTAAGTCTTCGAAAGACGTAACTACTCGCCCCCTACCGAAACAGCCCTCTATGGGTGATCTGTGGAGGAAGTGTATGCGGCAGGGA
>CAZGQY010000002.1:0-70967 GCA_964528035.1 uncultured Methylococcaceae bacterium
AACCACCACGAATGAAATCCTCGTGTCAAGAAGTTTAGAACCGTTTCGCCGTGGGATGGTTCGTGCTTATTTTCAGCGATAGACTACTGACGATCACCCGCATCGATCACAGTCACGACAGTCGTATCGAAATGATCCTTCTCGAAGTTCAACCGGACGTTATTGAAAGTGGACTAAAGTCATGCATACAGCCATGAGACAAAGATTCGGGTTGGGTCTTAGACGTCCCTTTTATCAATCTGCCAGTGAAGGTCAGATGAATATCGTCGATGCTATTCCAAGAATTGCTACAGCATGTTTGTTTCTTGCTGCTCAATCCGGGTGGTTAAAAAATATCAGATACAAGTCCCAATGAGTTTAAAAGTATCTGCTATACTGTTTCACGCTAAAGACTCTGTATGGACACTATGATAAGAAAAATTATCGCAATGCTATTAGTTCTTGCCATCGGGTTATTGCCAATAGCGAGCGCGTTTGCCGCTTGTGGAGGAGCTAAGCATATCGAGATGAATGGTATGATGCCCGACTCAACTGGAATCGATTCCAATGCCGATGGTGCAATAACCCATAAAAGTAGAACAAATATTCAGGGTTCTTCTCTTTCGGAAATGGAATGCCACTCCGGTGGAGATTGTGTTTTTCATTTGTGCGGGAGTTTTGGATTAACCGCTTCAAATCAATTCACCAGCCTCTTTCACACCAATATTCAATTTACTCTGTCTGATGCGAATCTTGAAGACAGGTTACTTTCTCCAGAATTAAGGCCCCCTATTATCACCCTCTGACAGAGGGTGTAAAAAAGGCGTCATTCCTCGTTAATTCGGGGGAGGCCACGCCGATAGGTGAGTTTGTTCCGCCCGAACGTTCGTTCTGGCGCGGCCTAAATATATCCTCTATCCATATTTCTTTCCGAATTTCGTTCTCGAAAATCGGATTGATCCATTATAGGCAACGAGGGTGTAATGACTCAAAAATATTTCTGTATTAACAAGGAAAACTGTTGTACTCGTAGGGTATGGGCGTTGTTATACAGTGATGGTTCTTCACAGGGTCTCGCAGGGAACACAAGACTTTCCCGCTATGCTCCTAAAATCGGAGTGTGGATCGCGTTTGTTAGTTTTCTTTTATTTTCATCCGAGGGCTGGACCGGTGGAAACGAAACTTCAAAGGAGGATTTATTGACACTGGACTCGGCGGTGGCGGGTGTTGTCGAGGATAACCCAAGTCTTGCTGAAATGAAGGCCCGCTCCCAGGCGATGGTGGCGATCCCCTCACAGGTGGGCACGCTGCCGGATCCGGAGGTCAGTTTCAATGCGTTGAATTTTCCTGTCGATACTTTCGATACGGGTCAGGAGCCCATGACCCAGCTACAGCTGGGTATCAGTCAGACTATTCCTTTTCCTGGAAAACTCGGCCTTAAGTCTGAGGCGGCGGAATATGAAGCCGAAGCCGCATTAAATGACGTCGACGAAACCCGCCTTCGGCTGATTCGTGATGTGAAAATCACTTGGTGGCAGTTATTCTACCTGGATCGGGCTTTGGAAATTGTCACGGCCAATCAGGAGCTGCTACGCCAGTTCGTGGAAATTGCCCAGACCAAATATACCGTGGGCGAAGGACTGCAGCAAGATGTGTTGCTTGCGCAGCTCGAATTATCCCGATTCCTGGATCAGGAAATCCAGCTGATTGGAACCCGCCGCAATGAAATGGCAAGGATCAACGCGCTACTGGATCAGCCGGCGAACCGTACAGTTCAACTGCCTCAGAATATTGACAAACAACTATTGGATATTGTATCGGAACCCCGGCTATACAAAATCGCGGACTCTTCACGGCCCTTACTCACAAAGCAGCGAAACGATATTAAGGCCGCTGACGCGCGGGTGGATCTGGCGAAGAAGGATTATTATCCGGACTTTAAATTAGGTGCCTTCTATGGATTTCGCGATGGCAACAATCCGCCGCCAAGAACGGGCTCCCGGCCTGATTTTATGACATTGAAGCTGAGTATGAATCTACCCCTATTCATCGATAGCAAGCAGGCAAAAGCGGTAAATCAGCGTACTGCCGAACGACTTCAGCGGAAATACGCGCTGCAGGACGAATGGGGCAAGGTTCGGGCACAAATTTCTACTGCCCTGGCCGATTATGAACGGGCCAGGGAGCAATTTGTACTCTTCAAAACAGGAATTATCCCACAGGCTCGGCAAACCGTGGCCTCCATGCTAGCCGGTTATCAGGTAAACAAAGTGGATTTTCTGAATTTAGTTCGCAGTCAGATCACCCTGTTTAATTATGAAACTCGCTATTGGCTAGCAATGGCCGAGGCCAAGCAATCGTTGGCCAGATTGATAGCCGCTGTTGGCGAGGAGAAGGTTTATGAATAAGCAAATCCTGATAACGGCCACGATAATGCTTACAATAGGAGTGGCTGCCGGGTATTGGCTGGCCGGTCGTTCATCAACCGATGATCTCCCGTTATCCAGTCAACAGACTCGATCCGAAGACACCAAACCCAAGATTCTGTTCTACCGCAGCCCGATGAATCCTTCGGTCACCTCAAAAGTACCTGCGAAAGACGCGATGGGTATGGATTACGTTCCGGTGTACTCAGAGAAGGATGAAATCGCGACCGATGCACCTGCCGGCTCGGTAAAAATTGATCCGGTCACGGTGCAGAATATCGGCGTCCGTACGGCAATGGCTCAAAAAGCCTCGTTATCGCACGTTATTCGTGCGGTGGGCCGGGTCGATTTCGATGAAGAGCGCTTGGCGCGTTTGCATCCGAAAACAGAAGGCTGGATTGAAAGGCTAAATGTTGATAAGACCGGGCAGTGGGTTAAAAAAGATACCGATCTGTTAAGTATTTACTCACCGCAATTGGTTGCCAGTCAACAGGAATACCTGTTGGCCTTAAACAACCTCAAAGCGCTTGAGGCTAGCCCATTCAAAGATATACGCCGTGGAGCGGAAGAACTGGTTAAGAGCGGACTCCAGCGATTGAAACTGTTAGACGTACCGGGGCATCAGATACGTGGGCTGGAAAAAACCCATTTCATTAAAAAGAGTCTGCATATTCATTCACCGGTATCCGGTATTGTGATGAAGATTGGATCCCGGGAAGGGCAATACGTCACCCCTTCCACCGAGTTGTATATGATTGCTGATTTATCTAGGGTTTGGGTCTACGCAGATATTTACGAATACGAGCTGCCTTGGATACAAGTGGGCGATAGTGGTGAAATTCAACTGGCCGGTATACCGGGCAAAATATTTAAAGGCCGTCTGGATTATATTTATCCCTACGCAGAGTCCAAGACGAGGACGGTTAAAGTCCGGCTGGTCTTCGATAATCCGGAGATGCTGCTCAAGCCTGATATGTTTGCCGAGGTCACAATTCATGCTGGACGACAAATCGATGCTATCGTTATTCCCGCTGAAGCCATCGTACGTTCCGGTGCCCGTGAACAAGTCTTCGTGGTTCGAGGCTTGGGTAAATTCGAACCCCGCCCAGTGACACTGGGTCTTGCGTCAAATGGTCGTGTGCAGGTGTTAACGGGTCTTAGCGACGGAGAGGAAGTGGTAACCTCGGCTCAGTTTCTGATTGATTCGGAATCCAAATTACGGGAAGCCACGGCCAAGATGTTGGAAACATCAGAAAAAGCCAAAGCACAGTCTGGAGGAACCAGACATGATTAATGCACTGATTGATGCTTCGCTTAGAGACCGTTTCCTGGTTTTGCTGGCGACCATTTTCATCGCAATCGCGGGGCTATGGTCTTTTAAAAACATGCCATTGGACGCGATCCCTGATTTGTCTGATGTTCAGGTCATTGTCTTCACTGAATATGCCGGGCAGGTACCGCAAGTGGTCGAAGACCAGGTCACCTATCCGTTAACCACGGCCATGCTTGCAGTACCCAGGGCTAAAGTCGTACGTGGCTATTCCTTCTTCGGATTGTCCTTTGTTTATGTGATTTTCGAAGACGGTACCGATATCTACTGGGCACGCTCCAGAGTATTGGAATATCTAAATTATGTGAGCGGGCGGCTGCCAAAAGGGATCAGCCCAACCCTGGGGCCGGATGCCACCGGTGTCGGTTGGATTTTTGAATACGCACTGGTGGATAAAACCGGAAATCACGACTTGGCCCAATTGCGTTCCCTCCAGGACTGGTATCTGCGGTATCCCCTGCAAACCGTACCGGGCGTTTCCGAAGTCGCTTCAGTCGGTGGTTACGTCAAGCAGTACCAGGTTGAGGTCGATCCCAATGCCTTATACGCCTACAACATACCCTTGTCGAAAGTAAAATACGCGATTCAACGATCGAATAATGATGTCGGCGGCCGATTGGTGGAAATGGCGGAAACCGAATATATGGTGCGAGGATTAGGCTATATTCGTTCACTCGACGATCTGAAAGGCATCCCACTGGGCGTTGATGTTAACGGTACCCCAATTCGACTGCGGGACGTTGCCCAGGTTCATATCGGTCCCGAATTGCGGCGCGGGGTCGCGGAACTGAATGGAGAAGGAGAGGTTGCCGGCGGTGTTGTGATCATGCGCTTTGGTGAAAATGCCCAGGCGACCATTCGCGGTGTCCGGGCAAAACTCAGAGAACTCGAAAGCGGACTGCCCGAAGGCGTTGAAATTATCCCGGTCTACGACCGCGGTGATCTCATCGAACGCGCCGTGGATACCCTAAACGACGCATTGACTGCGGAACTCAATATTGTCAGTGTGATCGTCGCATTGTTTTTGCTGCATCTCCGCTCGTCTCTGGTAATTATTATCACTTTACCGCTGGGCGTCCTGATGGCGTTTATCGTCATGAAATGGCAAGGCCTGAATGCCAATATTATGTCGCTCGGCGGCATCGCCATTGCGATTGGTGACATGGTGGATGGCGCCATAGTGATGGTTGAAAATGCCCACAAACACCTCGCCGAAGACGCTGCTAACAAAAAGACTGAATTGACTGAAGGTGAACGCTGGCAAGCGATCGGCAGAGCTTCACGGGAAGTTGGTTCCCCGTTGTTTTTCTCGTTGCTGATTATCACCGTATCCTTTATCCCAATCTTCACAATGGAGGCACAGGAAGGCCGCCTGTTCAGCCCGCTGGCTTTTACCAAATCCTACGCCATGGCTGCGGCAGCTATATTGACGGTCACGGTGGTACCGGTGTTGATGGGCTATTTCATTCGCGGCAAGATTATCCCCGAACAAAAAAACCCCACCAACCGTTTTTTACACTATATCCATTCGCCGGTTCTGAAATTGGCGATGCGTTGGCGTAAGGTGACTTTACTACTTGCGATTTCGGTCATGGTAACGACTCTTTACCCCTTGTCCAGGATAGGCAGCGAGTTTATGCCTCCCTTGGATGAAGGCGATATTCTCTATATGCCAACGGTGTTTCCGGGTATCTCCATTACCAAGGCCAAAGAATTGCTGCAACAGACCGACAAAATTCTAAAGACCTTTCCGGAAGTCCATCATGTGTTTGGCAAAGTGGGGCGAGCCGAAACGGCTACCGATCCGGCGCCGTTGTCAATGATGGAAACGACGGTACGGCTCAAGCCCAAGAAGGTATGGCCTGATCCGGACAAAACCACCCAGGAGTTGATGGCTGAAATGGATAAGGCTATCCGCTTTCCCGGTTTGGCCAATGCCTGGACCATGCCGATCAAAACACGTATCGACATGCTTTCAACCGGTATTAAAACACCCATTGGGATCAAGGTTTCCGGACCTGATCTTGTGGTATTGCAGAGAATTTCAGAGGATATTGAACAGGCCATGAAGACCATACCGGAAACCTTATCGGCGTTCGGTGACCGGGCGGTCGGGGGCTACTATCTCGATTTTGACATCAACCGTGATGAGGCAGCCCGTTACGGGTTAACTATTGGTGATGTTCAGGATGTGATACAAAGCGCTATTGGTGGAATGAATGTCACCGAAACGGTGGAGGGACTGGAGCGTTATCCGGTCAATCTTCGCTATCCTCGCGAGCTTCGTGATAATCTGGAATCGCTTCGTCGGGTCTTGATTCCCACCCCTACTGGTGCACAGATCCCACTGGTACAAGTGGCGGATCTGCAACTGCGCCGGGGACCGCCGTCCATCAAGAGCGAAGACGCCCGCCCCAATGCGTGGATCTATGTCGATATTACCACCTCCGACATCGGCGGTTATGTCGCCAAGGCGAAAAAAACCCTGGTAGATCGCGTTTCTATTCCGTCGGGCTATACCGTCACCTGGTCTGGCCAGTTCGAGTATATGGAGCGTGCGGCGCAGGGATTGCGCATTGTGGTTCCGATCACTCTATTGCTGATTTTTCTGCTGCTTTATTTCACTTTCCGCAATATTGTCGAGCCGTTCATTGTCCTGCTGACGATTCCTTTTGGGCTCGTCGGCGGAATCTGGCTGGTTTATTGGTACGGATTCAATCTTTCGGTTGCCGTCTATGTCGGATTTATCGCGCTTGCCGGCACGGCGGCCGAAACTGGCGTCATGGTACTGAATTTTATCGATTTGGAAATCGCCAAAGTTCGGAAACTGAAGCATGGGCCATTGACTTCTCTGGAAATCAGGAATGCGGTTGAAGCTGCAACCGCTTTGCGCGTACGCCCAGTGGCCATCACGGCTATTTCCACTATGGTGGGCTTGATCCCTATTATGTGGGCCACCGGTACCGGCGCCGATGTTACCCAACGCATTGCCGCACCGGTAATGGGTGGAATGCTGACAGTGCTGATGCTGAGTCTGCTGGTATTTCCGGTCATCTACAGCTTTGCGCTCCAATTTCTGGAAAGGCGGCGGACGTGAGAGTGTAACAATGAACAATAGTCTTTCTGGTTGCCTAACCTTTAGAAGTTCAATCAGAGGAAAATTTTAGAGATTAATATACTATGCACAACGAAAACTTACATCTTTGGACCCATTCTCATTCGCGCTGAATCAATACAAGACAAACCCTCTTTTTCTGTAATCAAAGATTTCACTTAAATCGTGTTGGTCGGTAAGGTGACCTCTCGATTGGAACGTCTTATGTCTGTTTTTCAAGGCAAACTACCGCAATTTTTCAGCCCGGGCAGGGAGTGTGCCGGATGAATTCAATCTGGGGATAGGATTTGCCTTCTGATTCACCATTATAAGCGGTAATCTATTTTGTTATATTTAGCCTTCTATGAAAAAGCCGGTTTTAAAAACCGGCCTCACCATCCCTTTATTTGTGGTTTTGTATGCTCTCATTCGCGATCCTTTCCTACGAAACCGCAGTGAACAATGCGGGATGAGTTTCGACGAGATTATGCAGACGGTTGTAGATTTAAGTAACCCTGCTCAACTTGTCGAGCCCTTTAGTCGAGCAATGTTTGCATCATTCGCTGCCAGCCAGGAAAAGTGAATACGAAGGCTGGTAGTCCCCGGGAGGCGTAGGTCATGTTGGATACCCGTCGTGCGGAGCGCCAGAGGGGATCCGAAATTACATCCGAAACGCCGTTCCGCCATTTGAGGCAGTCCTGGCGTAACGTTTATGAAGTACTATGTGGAGCCGTGACGAACGCAGGGCAGCCGGGGCTCAATGGTTGTCGCGTAGGCGAGTCGATTCTGGTTGACTCGGATGTCCCGCAATCTTTCACGAGGTAGCGACTCACTTATCCGAGGGTCGCGGTACAGGATGATTTAAATGAAACTAAAGCGACTATACATCTTAGCTATTATGTTTTTAACCTTAGGCTCTTGCTCAATTCTCGCCGCTCCAAGTTGGTCGCCTTATGCCAATGTTGCTGAGATTAGAATATCTAAGGGCAATCTGTATGTGCAACTATCGGGCAATATACTCAACACCTGCGCCAACTTTGCAGTAGTCAATATTAGCTCGGAAGGAGCTCCTCAAATGTTCGCCATGGTGATGGCTTCCTTTACGAGCGGCAAACAGATTGGCTTATACCTCTCTGATAGATGCGATCCAACCTATTACTCCTTGCTTGGAACGAGAATCAGGTAGGTAATAATGAAGTCGCAGTGTGGATCGATGGTAGCTCGTTGGGCTTATATTGTATTGACGGTTCTTTCCCTGCATCTCGTCACACGATCTGCGCTTGCAGAAAAGACGATCGAGCAACCGACTTCAGTATCAGCACCAGCCCAAACCACTAAAGATGCGACCGAAAGCTGGGGTCCATACGAACATTTGAGCGTCGTTGAAATATCCAATGGCCACTTATATTTGAAATCACCTTCTTATACTGTTTGTAGCGCCGGAGGCTTTCTGGCACTAGACATGACTTCAGGCACGGAATGGATAGAGTATTACACTGCGGCTATGATGGCCAACGCCAAAAACAAGAGAGTTAGCCTGCGTATTAATAGCTGCAATAATTCGACCTACGTGCCAGCGATTGGTATTCGTTTGAACGGGCAGTGATGCAAAAACAAATTCGAGTTACCCTAATATTATTGATTTGCTTAGCCACCTTTGCTGGGACTTTATTTGCGTCAAACGAATATACTGCACTATTTCAAGATAATTTTGGTCCTATCAAAACCGTTAAGAGAATCACAGTAGATGGCACGCATGCCACCATTACGGACCTAAATGGCAATGAAACATCCGGTGATGCCTGCCAACTACTTGGTTGCGCTGGTTCTACCCTTATAATCGAAAACTTCAAGATCACAGCCACAGATATAGGCCCTGAAGAAGCTTGCATTCGGCTAAAAAATAGGTCGAACATCATCGTGCGCCATAACTTTATAGGGCCGTGTTCAGGCACTACGAAATGGATAGAAAGGGCATGGGCAATTTTGGCAACTGGCAACGGCAATACGACCTCAATTAGTGTCGAAGAGAACAAATTTAGGGAGATTGAAGCTGGCGTGCGTCTCGATCGTCTAGAAGGCGGTGCATCGATAAGCAAAAACACCTTTTATGAGTTAGATACTACGGTCAACCTAAAGACAGGCGTGATCAGCTTAAAAGATGTTAGGGGAGCAGGTAATAGAATTGAATATAACCAGATTATCATTAGCACAGAAAACTGTTCGAAAGTAGCCTATGACAACCCAGATTTTGATACCATAAGTGTATACAACAGTCGTGGCACAGCCGCTTCGCCAATCCAGATCGTTGAAAATCGGGTGCATGGCAGCAGTTGCCCCAGTGCACCACCACCTGGGCGCCTTCGTTCAGGGGCAGGCATCATTGTTGATGGTAAGTGCGTCGATCTATCAGGGGGCAATGGCGCCTTAGATCCAAATAAGTTATGTTTAGAAAGACCGCAAGACCATTGGAATGGTTACATCCACATTAAAAACAATACCTTAGTTAATGCCGGACCGCAACAGACGATCGTTATTAGTGGTGGCCGAAATATAGCCGTCGAAGGTAATCGAATTTATACTAAAAGCACTACCTATTCGAATCCAATAGTTTATTCTCATTTTCAACCTATAGGCATGTCTGATTATTGGATCACTGTCTAATTTAAAAATGGCGATACTGTCGCTGCGAGCGCAGATGATTGTAGTTCGGTTGGTGGCACAACTTGCCCATATATGCGCCAGGGGTCGTGCTATAACGTCACATTTAAGGACAATAAAATACAATTCCTCAGAAATGGAACTCCCGATCCTTCTGTGTACATCCCGCATGTGAATGAGTGGGATGAAAACTATGTCTATGGTACTAACCCACACATGCCGCCCACCCCACGTAGGCCAGACGACAAACCACCACCATGCCCAGACGGAAAACTAACGAAACCATGCGAGGGCTATAACACCTGTTGCGCTGGCGAGTTCAAAAACGGATGGTGTGCTGATTTTTATGAAGCGCCAAGCAACTACAACCGCAATCCCTTAAAGGGAACGGGCAATGTCTATTCCGACTTTAGTTTAACGTCTGAGATTTTGATCAAATGAGGAAATAGAGCAATAAAAAAACGGTAGTTTTAGTCCAATCAGAATATAATAATCGACCTGTAAATTGTCAATTTCGGTTGGGACCAATCGGGGGGATATTAGGCGAGAATGAACATCCTCCAATAACCGGAAACTGTCCTGAGTTGCTTTTCACCCAAGTACGACACTTAACGCCGTATGTATTTGATAATAAAAGACCTGTGGTGAGGAAATGGCATTACACGGCGTCGATCGCGGGTTTTGTTCCTCCTAAATGCTTGAATAAATCGAGCTGTTCAGCATATAGATAATCGTAAAAATACTGCGATAATTGATCAGGGAATTTGAGGGTTGAAGACTATTTAAATTTGTATATTATCCGTGAACGGGAAGATATCCCTTTCAGACCTACAAAGATCAAATCTTAACTTTGTGATTGCGATCATGTTTTTGGACAAGATGTCCGAATCCGAATAATGACTTGTTAGGCGTACAAATGAAACTTTACAAATTTAGGTCATTCACTCCATTCGAGTACTTGGCCGATATTTTCGTTCACGGTCGGCTATTTTGCTCTCCGTATCAAAATCTCAATGATCCGTTTGAAGGTGTCTTCATCGCTTTGATTCCTACGGACTTCGGTCGTGGATTTGGACTAAATTTCGGAATGGGAGGCACTGCTGAATTGTTGAGGACTGTCGATGACATTGACGGAGATGCCATTGCCAACAAACGAGTATGCAGTCTTTCAAAATCGTGGACTGATGTTCGCATGTGGTCACATTATGCCGATGGTCATAGAGGAGTGGCCATTGAGATCGATTTCAATGGGCTAGAAGACGAAGTTCGTGAGGTGCAGTACATCGACTCCATCGAAAAGTTTGCGTCAGGTATACTTGCCGAAAGCCCAGATGCCGGTGCATTGTTGTGTAGAAAGACATTCCATTGGGATTACGAGCAGGAATTTCGGATCCTCGGTAGCGGAGAATATTTTCAGATTGAAGGCCGTATTGGGAAAGTCTATGTAGGATCGCGGATGCCGGCCAACCACAAGAACCTCTTGCGACAACTCCTACCTTTGGGCACTCGACTGGTGGATACAGAGTTGGAGAAAAATGACATTACCGTTCGTGAGACTCACAGTAGAGCTCTCGATCAAGGCGAGAGTGTTGCAAACAAAGGCAATCGGCGGTGATTGTGCCGTTCACAATATTACACAGGCGCTTGCCTGTGCCTAAATCAAGTACTGACTTGTTTACGCTGTAAAGCGCGAATGCTCCAGGACGTTATCCCGGTTATAAGCGAGTCGCTACCTCGTGATAGATTTCGGGACATCCGAGTCAACCAAAATCGACTCGTCTACGCGACAACCATTATTGCCCCGACCGTCCTGCGTCCGCGCCGCTTCGCCACACCATTGCAAGCTCGGCGCAGGCTACACAACACTCCCTCAAATGACTGGACACGATTATTCGGATGCCTACTTTGTTTTCCCTCTGGCGCGATTCGCACGCCGGAAAAACAGTGCGGCCTGATCGTTATCGGGGACTCATCGCCTTCGTTTTACTCTCCATGGCGTTCAGCGAATGAAGTTTCAACTACCGGATTGCGCCGGTCGCGAGTCTATCGCGTGACCGTCCGCAGATAGTCCATTACTGACCATTCCAAATGGTCAATAATTTGGTTCCTTTTTACAGAAGAGGAACTAATCATGGATCAATCTACCAACTCAAATAGTGAAAAAGAACCCTGGAATAAAGGCAAACTGGTGGGTCAAAAACCACCGCTAAATCTCAAAGAAATCTGGGCCATCCGGATCCGGTTGCAACTCGCAAATCGAATTCGTGACCTAGCCCTGTTCAATTTAGCCATCGATAGTAAATTGCGTGCCTGCGATCTGGTGAAGTTGAAAGTCCGAGATGTATCTCATGGAGATCGAATTGCAAAAAGGACGATGGTGTTGCAACAAAAAACCAAACAGCCCGTCCAGTTCGAAATCATGCAACAAACGAGAGAAGCCATTTTTCTGTGGATCAATCATGTCAATCTAAAACAAAATGACTACCTCTTTCCAAGCCGAATCAAAAATTCTCCCCATTTGTCGACGCGACAATATGCCAGGATTGTGGAATCATGGGTTGTATCCATAGGCCTTGATCCAGCAGCTTATGGGACACATTCACTTCGTCGAACTAAAGCGTCTTTGATATACCGACGGACCAAGAATTTAAGGGCCGTGCAGTTGCTCTTAGGGCATACGAAATTGGAAAGTACCGTTCGCTACCTAGGGATTGAAGTTGATGATGCATTGGAGATGGCGGAACAAACCGAAGTTTAATAGCGGATTTTTATCGGAAGCGGCTGTTTTTAACAGTCGCTTTGTGCTCAGGAGCTGACGTACGTGAAATTTTTCGCTTGCCCCAAGCTAAAAGTCAATAAGCGCCTTCAAGGTTTCTGTTAGAAACTACTAACAACGTCATAATCTACGGAATTGGATATCATGTTGTTTTAGGATGATATACAGTTAAGCAATTGGACCGAATTCACAAAATCGTTGTCTTGGAAACGAAAAATTGGGAAGATATGTGGAAACTTTATAATTGCTTGTTAGCTGCGTTTGGAGCATGGAGCTAGATTAATAACGATGCTATATAAATTTACTCCCACCCTAGATATCGCTGAAAAAGTCTCTACTGGAATATTCCGCTTCTATGAATTAACCAAGTATATAAAAATGGAAGATGAAGTGGGACGATCAGATCCAGAAGAGTGCTCGGTTAGTTTTCCTACTAAAGAATATGAAGAATTCCCAGACAAGCTACCTATAGGTAGCTTCAGAGGCATTGAATTCAAATGTATTAGCACTGGAAATAACGAGGAACATATTAGGCAATATTTTGTGTTTTGCATGAGCACAGAAATGGATAAAAAAGCAATTGGTGACTCTAGATATATTGTTGAACTTTATCGAGATAACTTTGATTTATTTATGCAGCTCCTAAACGAACCATTTGATGATTCTGCAAATCCCGAAGGTCACCAGTTCTTTAGTCATGGTGAGGTGAAGTACTACAACATACATAACCACCCTAAACCGTTTATAGGAAATAGGTGGCGTGAGGTGTTTGTAAAACACTCTGATTTTAATTATCAAAATGAATATCGGGCAGCCTTTTTTGCTTCAGATCACTTCTTTGATAGAATTTCAGGTAACCCCATGGTGATCGAGAAAAAAATATTCGATCAAAATAAGGAGCCAATGAGTTTTAATTTGGAGCTGTATGTTCAGTCAGGTATCGATGATGAGGGTTGGCGCTATATTGAACTTGATATTTCAGGGTTCGCTGCCAATATAAGCCCTGAACAAAGTAACATTACAGAGCTTGTTGCTGAGATAACTTGAACATTCAAGCAGCAGCTAACAAGGCCAGCCAGAGGGGCTTTCGCACTACGTACTCCCGCCCCTGCTGGCGGCGTTAGAGCATCATGCTACAGGATGCACCGCAGATAACCGAAGAAGATCTTCAGAAATGCAGGGACACTGGCGACTATAGCCCCGTAATGTTCGAATGGTACAAGTTTGTGGCGGGTCTATGTGTCACGTTTTCAAACTTACTCCAAGAATCGCCCGTGATCCGTAAAGACATCTCAGAAAGAGACTACGGAATACTTATTGGCCTGATTAATCGGGCTTACCGATTAATGCTAACCAACGTGGCCCTTTCTCACGAAGGGGAATTCGGCGAATCTACAAGTATCCTTGATCGCTGCATATTCGAAAGCTGCGTCATTTTGAGTTGGCTATGTGCCACAAATACCGAAGATAGATTCGATCGATATGTTGCGTCAGGTCTTAGGACGGAGCTCGAGCTAAAGGACCAAGTTAATCTCGCCCTTGAGAAAAGAGGCGGAGATGTTCTCTTAATCGAGAAACGAATGTTGGACTCTGTTGCAGACTGTATTGCGGAAGCGGGTTTTGTTGACGATCAGATTCGAGAAATGAAACCGCTTCCTAATCTAGCAGCGATGCTAGAAGCCCTTGGTTACAAGCGCTTTGCTTATACAGCGGGCCAAAGAATCGGATCGCATCATGTTCATGGTACTTGGGTAGGGTTAAGAAACCATTTCATTGAGAAAGAGGAAGATACTGGTCGTTATCGCGCACGACAGAAAAGTTACACTCATATCAACCAATATGTTTACATTACGAGTATTGTATTAGCTGCACTATCTAAGTTCGTTGATTTCGTATTTGAAGATGCCGATGAGGAAAAGGGCGAGATATTAAATCTATTTGAATCTACGGACGAAAATATACGAATGCTAAATATTGAAATCGTTGGTGGGGATTTCGATGCGATTGCCTAAAGTGTCCACGAAAGTCGTGCTAGATCACGCACCTATTTCGCAGGCGTTAACCAATTCAATATAAGGCCCGCTGTCCGATTCAGGTTGACTCTTGCCTGTCGCGACTCTATCCCGTGACTGCCCGGAGTTAGTCCTTTCCAGTCAGACGAAATATTTAACCCATGATTCGAGCAGCTTGGAGACGATTGACCGGTTGTGCTCAAGTGCGGACGTTCGCGTATCGATGAAAGTCTTATTGCGACCGGCTACAGTCTGTGCCAAAAGCAGGCGTTCGTTAAAAATTCCCTATCTGTGTTCCTATAAGCAAAAAGCTAGACGCGCGCTCTAAGCCGTTGGGGCATTGGAAAGAAGTATCACTGGCACTGAAAGAACATTTAGATTTTTAACGCCAGAGATTTCTTCAAAATGGGATTTGTTGCCAATTTGGCCAAATTCTATCGCGATCAAATTGATATCGAATAAAAACAATTGTATCGTATCAATGACAAGACTTTTTCTAAAAATGAGCATGGGTTTTCGGTCTACAAATGGGGCTTAATGTAGACGAGGCGTCACTTAATTGCTGCGACCGCTGCCGGCCAGGGAAAGTGAATACGAAGGCTGGTAGTCCCCGGGAGGCGTAGGTCATGTTGGATACCCGTCGTGCGGAGCGCCAGAGGGGATCCGAAATTACATCCGAAACGCCGTTCCGCCATTTGAGGCAGTCCTGGCGTAACGTTTATGAAGTACTATGTGGAGCCGTGACGAACGCAGGGCAGCCGGGGCTCAATGGTTGTCGCGTAGGCGAGTCGATTCTGGTTGACTCAGATGTCCCGAAATCTTTCAGGAGGTAGCGACTCGCTTATTCTTAGTTATGGGCTTTTAAATTTACCATCATGGCCGTTTCGGCACTTCATTTACGTTTCTTGCCATGGGCTGTCTATGGCCATGGGGTAACTGTTGTAAGTCTGACGAGAAATTGAAAAGTATGGAATAATTTATTGACATAGTTCATATTATCGAGTCGAATCTCAAGGCCTATTCTTCCCGCTTTGATTTATTCACGACCAATGCTAAGATAGTGGCATGCGGAAATTCTTGTCGGTACTTCTAATGGTTGCCATCTACTGGACGTCCACCTGGATGGTGACGGACATTCACGATGTTCTTTCAACCGACGGTGATCAACCGCACCCGATTTTTTCCGTCTTTTCCACCGATCTCGGGACAATTCTTCAGTCAGATGCGGACGATACTTCCCCATCTGAATGCCAAGTATGCAGTTATGACCACGGTGGTCATTTTGGTCAAATGCTGACTGCAACCCCTCAAATTCTTAACTTCAATCCAATTTACGGAGAATCTGGTTCTTATTATCCATCGAACTGGTTTTCCCTTACCCTGCCCCCAAAATACCGTCCGCCAATCACCTAACGGCGTCATTCTAAGGCTGTCTGTGCAGTAGTAGAAACGTGCAATTAGCGTTGTGTTTGGCAGGTCATAATCGGACAATCGACCTCGCACTGAATCCGAATGTTCCGGATACAGTCGGTCTGCGATTTAAATAGTTCCGATTCACACTAAACTCCTGATGAAGATCTGATTTATTCGAAGATTTTCGCGATACCGGGATGATTCGCCAAAACCAATCAACTTAACGATTGATTTCATACGCTTGACCGCGAAGGTTTCCTGTCCACACGACACTTCCGCCTCTCAGGGATTTGTTAATCTCCCTACGCACACTGCTTAGTCGGTAGAAATACGCCCTTTCAGATCGATCAATGGCCCTGCGTAGCAGGACAACTCTTCTGCACGATCTCGTTATTCTCAGGCAACCGCCTGGAAATTTGTTTGTATTAACCGATCGGAATTTTTTATGAGCGCTAAATATTTTTGCTTCCGTCAACCAGTTTCACCCGTCACCGGTTGTGGCATCTGTTTTCAAAACAACAATGTTTTAGGATTAACACGACCTGGAAAATTATTCATTATTCTTTTCGGTTTCGCTTTGCAAGTCATAATTCCTGTAAACAGCGAACCGCTTAAACTCGAGTACACCTCGCCTCCATCGCCTGACATGCCGGCGAAATCAATCGAGATTAATGAACCCCGCGGGGAGTTATCGTTGGCTACGGCTTTGTCGCTGGCTTTGTCGCACAATCCAACACTAGCTGCTGCATCCCGAGAAATCCAAGTACAGGATGGAGTCGTCCAGCAAGCGGGACTTCTGCCTAACCCGGTATTCGGCGTATCGGCTCAGAACTTCGCAAATTCAAGATTGCAGGGAGTTGACGGTGATGCGCTTAATTGGAGCCTTTCTCAAACTGTTCTGCTCGGCGGTAAGCGCGCCAAAGCGATCCGGGTCGCGGAGCTTGGTCGGGAGCTTTCCGTATGGGACTACGAAAGCAAACGAATGGATCTATTAGCCGAAGTTGTGCTGAGTTATATCGGTCTTGTAAAGGCTCAGCAGGGATTGAAACTTGCCGATGGCCTGGTAAAGCTTGCCGACCATATGATGGAGGCGGTCACTGTCCGTGTCAAAGTCGGCGAAACTTCACCAGTGGATGAGACACGCGCCCGGGTAAGTCTGGCTTCCATACAAATCGAAAAGCAGCGCGCGGAGCGAGCATTGGCAACGGCGCGAAAACGGCTGGCGGCCACCTGGGGCAGTGCCTCTCCGGAATTTGAAGTTGCCCAAGGCCAACTGGAAACGGCAAAACCAATTCCTTCTTTCAGTGCTTTGATGGATCGCATTGCTCAAAACCCCCAATCTTGCCCGCTGGGCCAGCGAGACGATTCAGAGACAGGCGTCCATTGATCTGGCTAGTAGCCGTGCGATTCCGAATCTGACGATCAGCCTCGGGGTTCAGCAATACCTAAAGACCGGTGACAATGCTTTAGGTGCGGGAATTTCGATACCCATACCCCTTTTCAACCGCAATCAGGGCAATATTCTCCAGGCCAACCGGCGTTTCGACAAAGCCCTGGATCGACAACGGGAAACTCAAGTTTTGGTCAGCACAACTCTGAATACAATCTATCAGCAATTTTCCGCTGACTACGCCGAGCTCAGCATTCTTGAAACAACGGTCCTGCCGGGTGCGCTAAGCGCCTTCGAGGCCGTGCAGGAAGGTTATCGCCGGGGCAGATTTAACCTGTTGAATGTACTCGATACACAGCGCACGCTGTTTGACGCCAAAATACAGCATCTAAGGGCTTTGGCAAGTTATCACCAATCGAGGATCAAGATACAGCGTTTGATCGGAGAGCCTCCTGAAACGGCGCAAAGCTTGGAGGTCAAAAATTGAAAAATCTACAAGCAGTTGCATGCCAGATGCTCAATATTCCATTCACGATGACAGTCGGTCAAAAATCAGGCGGCCTTCCATCGGAACCACCAGTGAGCTTTGGATCTTCAGTCAGAACAGATAAGCGAGTCGAAATCATGGATCATTTAGAAAGTAGCTTAATAAGCCCCCTGATAGGCTTAATTCTTCTTATTCTTGTACCTATTCATGGGCAAACAAACCAACTGGATTACAAGAATTCTAATCCGACGATGCCAAATAAGGAACACGTGAACGAAATTGAGGAGCAACACGCACACGACAAACATGCTAACGAAAGCGGCAAAAACGCCCGTGAAGGCGAAAATCATAACGATCATGATGTCGGTAAAGAAAAAATGGACCATGAAAACGAACAAGACGAGCATAACTCGCTCAAATTCAGTCCGGATGTACTTAAAGAGTTTGCCATCAAATTGGCACAAGCGAATTCCGGGTCCATTAGGGAAACATCGCTCCTGTCGGGCGAAGTAGTTGTTGCTCCCGACAAGCTTTTTCACGTTATCCCTCTGGCGGCCGGCGTGGTCCGCAAAGTCTTCAAACAATTAGGTGACAGCGTCAAACAAGGCGATTTATTGGTAACGCTTTCCAGTCGGGAACTGGCTAATGCTAAAACAAAGCTCGTTGCTGCCAACAGCCTCTTGCGGTTAGCTGACGCGAGTCTGAAACGGGAGCGCGAACTGTATAAGAAAAAGGTCACGGCTAAACGGGAATATCTTGAAGCAAAACAGGCTCAAACTAAGGCGGCTATCGAGCTTAAATCAGCCAAACAAGGCCTTTTGGCCTTAGGGTTATCCATCCAGGATGTAGTTTCAGTCCTTCGTTCTAGTGGCGACGATTTGACGCGTTATGAACTTCGTTCTCCGGCAGAGGGCATCATCATTTATAAACACGCAGTTCATGGTGAAATTCTGAACACTGAAATCAAAGCTTTCACTATCGCGGATCTGGATCGGGTATGGATTAATTTGACCGTTTATCAAAAGGATTTGCCTCTTATTCATAAAGGTCAGGCCGTACTGATCTCTACACGCCATGGTTCGTCGGCGGAACAGTCAGAATTTCGCGGTGTTATCGATTGGATCAGCCCGACCCTTTCCGAATCCACCCGCAGCGGCACGGCGCGGGTCATACTTGATAATGTAAACAGGCGATGGCGTCCCGGGTTGTTCGTGAATGGAGCAGTTGTCATAGCTAAAACCGCAGCCAAAGTCGTCATTCCGCGAAGCGCATTGCAGAATATTGAAGACCGGACCGTGGTCTTCGTCCAGGAAGGCGACGAATTCGAGCTGCGGCCGGTACAACTGGGCCGAACAGACACCCACCGGGTAGAAATCGTGCAAGGTCTTGAGTCGGGCGAAACCTTTGTCAGCAAAAATGCTTTTACTCTCAAAGCACAAATGTCAAAGAGTGCATTTGGCGGCGGACACTCGCATTAGATTTCGGGAGAATTTATAACATGATTGATAAAATAATTGCGTTTTCATTGCAAAGCCGAATGCTGGTGATCGCCATGGCGGTGCTGATTATGGCCGCTGGATATAGCAGCTACCAAAACCTTCCGGTGGATGCATTCCCCGACGTTTCTCCCAACCTGGTGCAAATATTTACGGTCACCGAAGGCTTGGCGCCGGAGGAAATCGAAATGTACGTCACGTACCCGGTGGAAGCGGCGATGACCGGGTTGCCAGGGATTCAAAAAATCCGTTCGGTCTCCAATTTCGGGCTATCGGTGGTCAATATTTATTTCGAAGACGATATGGACATTTACTTTGTCCGTCAACTGGTCAACGAACGCCTGCGAGAAGCCCGCGATCAGATCCCCGGAGGATTTGGTGAACCGGGGATGGGACCTATTTCCACCGGTATGGGCCTGGTGCTGTTTTACTATCTGAAAGATGACACGGGAAAATATACGTTGGAAGAACTCCGAACCTTTCAGGATTGGATCGTCAAATTCAATCTGCAAACCGTCAAGGGTGTGACCGAGGTACTCGGTATCGGCGGTTTCGAAAAACAGTTTCAGATTGTCGTACACCCGGAGTCTCTACTACGCTACGACGTGACCCTCAGCGATATTATTGATCGCGTTAAAGCCAATAATCTGAACGTCGGCGCTCAGTACCTGGAAAAAAATGCTGAGCAGTTCATTATCCGCTCGGTCGGATTAGCGACGGGAATTCCCGATATCAACAACATCATTATTAAAACCGTGGATGGTCGTCCGGTTTATCTAAGGAGTATCGCCGATGTCAAAATCGGTGGCGCCATCCGCCGGGGTTTACAAACCCGCAATGGCGAGGGTGAAGTAGTCGCGGGCATGGCCATTAAACTTTTCGGTACCAACGCGTCGACCGTCATTGAGCGGGTGGAAAACCGGATCTCGGAAATCAATAAGAGCCTACCCGATGGCGTCAATATTGTGCCCTATTATCAGCAGAAGGATATCGTCGAAGCGGCGGTCAGCACAGTCAGGAGTGCTCTGATTCAAGGCATCGTCCTGGTGGCTTTAGTGCTTTTTGCGTTTATGGGCGGATTCCGGCCCAGTTTGGTAGTGGCCATGGCTATCCCGTTTTCGGTGCTTTTCGCCTTTATCGCCATGGGCCGGTTGGAAATGTCCGCCAACCTGATGTCACTGGGTGGCCTGGCCATCGCCATCGGCATGATGGTGGACGGTACTATTGTCATGGTGGAAAATGTCGACCGAATGCTGCGCGAAGCCGATCCGAACGAACCCCGACTGCATGTCGTTGGCCGAGCCTGCCGGGAGGTTGGGCAACCGATTCTGTTCGCCATCTCCATCATCATTATCGTGTTTCTGCCGCTATTTACCCTGGAAGGTGTGGAAGGTAAGACCTTTCGGCCCCTCGCCTATACCGTCGCTCTGGCGATGCTGGGTTCTTTGATCTATGCGTTATTTTTAGCGCCAGTGTTTTCAGATCTGATCATGCGAAAGGAAAAGCCCCGCGCCGATGGCAAGCCGAACCTGGATGTGCGTATTCTTAATGCGATCCTTAAACCCTACCGCCCGATGGTTGCTTATTTCGTTGACAACCGAAAAATGGCGATCGCGCTTTCGGGAGGGCTTTTTCTAATCGGCGCCGTGCTTTTTCCTTTTCTCGGCGCGGAATTTACCCCGAAACTGCGCGAAGGCACCATTGTTGTACGTCTCACCATGGCGCCATCCATCGCTATCACTGAAAGCAGACGCAACACCTTGATCGTTGAGCGTCGTTTGTTAAAGATCCCTGAAGTGATCGAAACCACTAGCCGCGTTGGCCGTGGGGAAGTTGGCGCCCATGCCGACCCGATCAATTCGGCGGAAATGTATGTGATCTTAAAGCCCAAGGACGAATGGCGACGCCCGGGCGATCAAGAGTTTATCGAAAATGAGATTCGAAACACGGTGAGCGAACTGCCGGGTATTACCGCTAACATTACCCAGCCCATCGAAATGACCGTTGATGAACTATTGGAAGGGGTGCGGGCCGAGTTGGCAATCAAACTGTTCGGCGACGATTTAGGCATCTTGAAAAAGAAAGCCGATGAAATCGCGGCCGTAGTTAGACAGGTGCGTGGCGCCGCCGATCTTCAGGTCGATCAGGTCTCCGGCACACCCCAACTGGTGATTCGCCCGGATCGCCATGCTATTGCCCGCTACGGTTTGAATCTGGCCGATATCCAGGAAGTCATTCGAAGTGCGGTGGGTGGTGTCACCGCCGGTCAGGTTTTCGAAGGGATTCGCCGCTTCGATATCTATGTGCGCTATGAAACCGATGCACGCGATACCGCGGAAGCGATTCAAAACATTCTCATCACCGGACCGGACGGTATCCGGGTGCCTCTTTCGCAATTGGCCACGGTCAAGGAAATCGTCGGTCCGCGTCAGATCACCCGCGAAAATAACCAGCGGTTTATTACCGTCCAGGCCAATGTGATCGATCGCGATATTGTTTCTTTCGTGGAAGAAGCGCAGCAGGCAATCGACGATAAAGTAAAGTTACCGCCGGGCTATCTAACCACCTGGGGCGGGCAGTTTAGGTTGCAACAGGAAGCGAATAAGCGATTAGCGGTGGTCATTCCGGTGACTTTGTTGATCATTTCACTGCTGCTTTATACCAGTTTCAATTCGATTAAGAATGCTGCACTGATATTGTTAAATATCCCCTTAGCGCTAGTGGGCGGTATCATCGCTCTGTGGATCAGTGGGCAAAACCTGTCGGTGCCTTCTTCGGTAGGCTTTATCGCCCTGTTCGGCATTGCACTTGAAAACGGCATGGTGCTGGTTACTTATCTCAATCAACTGGTGCGTAACGGTATGCCGATCGATGAAGCCTCAATCAGTGGCGCTTGTCTCCGGGTACGGCCGGTATTGATGACAGCGGTAACTACAGCGCTGGGGCTTTTACCCCTATTGGCAGCGTCGGGGACCGGTAGCGAAGTCCAGCGTCCTCTTGCGACCGTTGTGGTTGGAGGTCTGGTCACATCGACTTTACTAACGCTGTTGGTCATTCCAGCGCTCTATAAATGGTTCGCGCCAACCGCAGGGTTGAATCAGTCGTCGAATATTAATGAGGAGACACAAGGATGAAAAGAATTTATCTGGACCGAAGTGCTGTAACCGTGCTCTGGGTTATCCTGACACTATCTGCTTGCACTTTAATATCCACTGACCCAAGCCCAGAAAAACAGTTCGATATAGTCGCTGTACCCTCGGACCATGCCGTTCCTGAACGAATTATGGTAACCCCCACGGAATCCGGTTTTTTGATTACAGGCGTGGTACATAAAAAATCTCATGGTTCGGGCCACATTCGCGGTCATGTGGATATCGAGTTGATTTCATCCAAGGGACTCGTGTTAGCGATCGGCAGTACGCGTTATTTTCACCCTGGTCGAAGAATATGGGCTTTTAAATTTTCCATTGACATTAAAGTGGATAAGAATGAAGTCAAAAAGATTATAGTGACTCATCATGCTCCGACCAAAGAAAATTAGTAAGCTTTTCGGGTAACGGCTCTCCCCTCTATGAGTGATCTGTTCCGAAAGACGCCGTAAATACATCCATGTAGGCTTGGATGCGGCTTCCCTGCCGCATACACTTTCTCCACAGATCACCCATAGAGGGCGGTTTCGGAAGGGGGCTAGTAGTTACCTTTTCGAAATCAATGCATACCGAACGAATTTAAACGGATCAATGAGCAACCATGACAAAAGAAAACGAAAATCCACAGAGTACGTCCTGCGATAGTTGCCAGGATCCTGAGATTCCGGGCCGGAATTTGCCAAATTCCGCAGCAACCGGCAACCAGGTTTTTGATATCCAGGGGCTGGACTGTGTTGAAGAAGTGACCATTCTTAAGCGGGAAATTAGCCCGTTGGTCGGCGGTGAGGCCTACCTTTCCTTCGACGTGCTGAACGGTAGAATGACGGTATTGCCCGGTGGCAAAACAGTCGCTTCCAAAATCATCCAGGAAAAGGTCGCGACTACAGGCATGAAAGCGATCCCCTGGGAACCCACGTCATCCGCGACCAGCCTTCAGCGCAGGCAGAAAATCCAAACGGCCTACACGGTATTAAGCGGGCTCTCAATTCTCGTCGGTATCATCCTGCATATAGGCTTCGCGGGCGGGTATTTCGAGGCACCGGCAATGGCGGGTCAAGACGAAATTCGTTCCGTCAATTGGGACGCCATTACGGCGTATCTAAAAAATCTACTAGAGACTCATACACAGCTTACTATACCCGTTTCGGAAAAGATCGCCTATGGCTTCGCGATCGCTTTTGGTGTTCGTTATGTGGTGATAAAAGCATGGTTCGCGTTCCGGACTATGCGCCCGGATATGAACCTGCTGATGACCATTGCGGTCGCCGGCGCGATCTTCATCAATGAATGGTTTGAGGCAGCAACGGTCGCATTTTTATTCTCCTTGTCGCTCGCAATCGAAGGCTGGAGTATCGGCCGTGCACGCCGGGCTGTCGAGGCGCTTCTGGATCTGGCTCCATCTTCAGTACGAATAAAGCATCAAACGGGAGGCGAACAAGTAATACCGGCAACGGAGGCTACGGTTGGGGTCCGGTTTATTGTCGCGCCGGGCGAACGAATTGCGCTTGATGGCGAAGTTGCAAGTGGGTCAAGCTCGGTCAATCAGGCGCCAATCACCGGAGAAAGTATTCCTGTCTCCAAACATCCAGGCGATGAGGTCTTCGCCGGTACGATTAATCAGGAAGGGACACTTGAAGCTATCTCCACCAAACCCGCCTCGGATACAACACTGGCTCAAATAATCCATATGGTTGAGGAAGCCCACAGCCGGCGGGCAGAATCCGAACAATGGGTCGAAAAATTCGCCCGAATTTACACACCGGTCGTGATCGTGCTTGCGCTTGCCGTATTCATTGGGCCACCCTTATTTTTCGCTGAAAATTGGGATCTTTGGTTTTACCGGGCACTGGTACTACTGGTCATAGCCTGTCCCTGCGCCTTAGTTATTTCTACACCGGTTAGTATTGTGGCAGCCTTAGCTTGTGCCGCACGGCAGGGCATATTAATCAAAGGCGGGATTTATCTTGAAGCGCCGGCATCGCTACAAGCCATTGCATTTGACAAGACCGGCACATTAACCCGTGGCCAACCGTCCGTCACTGACGTCTATCCATTGAATGGCCATACCGAAGAAGAATTAATTTCCCGGGCGGCTGCTTTGGAGAAACGTAGCCATCATCCATTGGCGAAAGCTATATTGCAATATGCTCAGTCTTTAGAAATTGCTTTGCCGAATGCTGAGAACATAGAGGTACTTCCAGGGAAAGGTGTTATCGGATTGATTAATGGAACCAGTTTCTGGCTGGGATCCCGCCGTTTCTTGTTAGAGCGGGGTCAAGAAACGGCCGATGTCGGTAAAAAAGGCTTTACGTTGGAACAGGCAGGACAAACGGTGATCGCCGTTGGAAATGACCAGCACGTTTGCGGCCTGATTGCTGTGGCTGATGAGCCACGTGATCAGACTAAATTGATTATACAGGCGCTACGAAAGATCGGCATAAAAAACCTGGTTATGCTGACCGGAGACAACACTGTGACCGCGAATTGTATTGGAGCCCGAACCGGGGTCGATGAAATCCGCGCCGAGTTGTTGCCGGCCGATAAAGTCGATGCGGTCAGTGAACTGATTAAAAAATACGGCAATGTAGCCATGATCGGCGACGGCATTAACGACGCCCCTGCCTTGGGGCGGGCAAGCCTTGGCATCGCCATGGGTGCGATCGGTTCCGACGCTGCCATCGAAACCGCCGACATCGCCTTGATGGGCGACGATCTGTCCAAACTCCCCTGGCTAATCCGCCATTCCAGGCGAACTCTTTCCGTGATACGTCAAAACATAATTTTTGCATTAACGGTCAAAGCGGTATTCGCACTCTTGGCTTTTGCCGGAGTGGCCACATTGTGGGAGGCGATCGCAGCCGATGTGGGGGCGTCATTGCTGGTGGTTGCAAATGGCTTGAGATTACTGAGGTGAAGTCGAAACCGATAACACAATATTTGGTTGTTTGTGTATCGATGGATCCTCTATCTTGCGAAACGTCCAAATGACGTATAACATTTATTTCATGAACGTCCGTCAAACCACGTATTTTAAACGCGCTGTGGTAGTACTGTTTCTACTAACGGGACTTTCATCGCAATTCCAGGTCGTATTCGCCTGCGACTTGATGGACGGTCAACCCCAGCCCGTTTGCTGCTGCGGCGAAGAAATGTCAGACGGCTGCGAAATGGGCGGTGGGTGCGGCATGGATGAAAAACACCACCTCGATTCAGATTGCTGCGAAGTTGTTGTTGGCGACCTTTCTGACGTTAGTCTGGGCGGTCCCGCGTCAACGGCCAGTCAAGTCGTCCTGCAAAACGCACCGCAGCCACCTCCTTTAGCACTTTGTACTGCTGTTTCAAATCCACAGTTTAAATTCGGCGGTGCATTCCTTCCCTTTTACTACACCACAAATCGACATCTTGCCGGTACCGAGATCTATCTCGTTACGCAGCGCTTTCGTATTTAATAACATCTCTCACTCGAAGCTATTCGATCTGCCAACGCATTAATTCTGCGTGCGGGGTGGTTTTTATTTTTGTACTGAGAGGTGTTTATGATTCGTAAATTCCCAGCGACCTGGCGGCATTGGGCTGTTGTACTGCCGTTATTCACTGTCACCGCAGCTACACATGCGGCCGAAACCCAGCTCATTGAAGGGCAAACGGAGTTGACGTCGGCCGGGCTTGTTGCCGCAGTATTGTCCAGAAACCCTACATTGCCAGCGATGCAGGCAGTATGGGAAGCTGCCGATACGCGTATTGAGCAGGTTTCTGCACTGGACGACCCTCAGCTGTCCTATAGAGTAGCGCCCGCAACAGCAGGAGTATCCGGTCTGGATTTCGGTCAGAAACTGGAAGTTTCCCAGAAAATTCCCTGGCCGGGTAAATTACATCTACGCAGTGAAGCCGCACAATATGATGCCGATGCGGTTCATCAAAGTGTCAAAACGCTGCAGCTGCACCTTGCCGCAAAAGCCAAAATCTTGTTCGCGGATTGGTATTTCGTACATGAGGGTATCCGAATCAACCGCATCAACCAGAATCTTTTGCATGAATTCCAGCGGATCGCGATCACACGTTACAGTACCGGCTTGGCGACCAAGCAGGACGCGCTGCATGCGGCAGTGGAAATCAATTTGCTGAAACACCAGGCGATTGGGTTGGATCGCGAACGACGCGAGATTATTGCCCGCGTCAACCGTTTGCTGACCCGTAACCCCGATGAACCGATACCACTGCCTCATAAGCTCTCAGAACCCGTGCAGTTAGGCAAAGCCGATTCGTTGCGCGCCCAAGCGCTTCAATCGAGACCTGAACTCAAGGCTCAACAGGCGCATATTCAAGGGTTCTACACCCGAACGGAACTGGCTCAACGGGATTTCTACCCCGATTTCAACCTATCCGCGGGGTACAACAGTCTGTGGGATAGAAACCAGAAGCGTTTCACCGTTGGTATTGGAATCAATCTACCGATCGATCAAAGCAAGCGCAGAGCGGCCGAAGCCGAGGCTCGTGCAAAACTGAAGCAGGCGCAATGGAAGAAAAACGATCTCACAGCAATGATCGAGGAAGAAGTACAAATCGCCTACGACCGGGTACAGGAAACCCGGCATGTACTCACCCTCTATCGGAGGCAACTGTTGCCCCTCGCTGAAGAAAACCTCGACGCCGCAATGGCGGACTACCGTTCCGGAAGCGGCGATTTTTTAACCTTAATCAGCACCGAAAAAAACCTCATGCAGACTCAACTGGAAGTGGAACGGGTGTTAACTGATTCACATCGCCGATTGGCTGAACTTGAGCGTGCGGTAGGTCGCATTGAACCGTTAACCACTGAAGGTCATTTCGAGAGGCATCAGCCATGAAATATGCTACGAAGATTGGGTTAACGACGACCGCGCTAATCCTGTTGGCTCTTATTGGTGCAGGCATTGTTGTTCTCAGTGACAGAAACGGCGTTTTTGTGGGCATTCAGTCTGTAGGTCCAATCCATATGGCCGGGCCGTTCCAAGTCCAGATCGGTATCTATCCGGAAAAGCCCAGAATCGGCAAAAACCAACTTACACTCATTATCCAAAACAAAGATGATCAGCCGGTTGAGGATGCCAATGTTAGCGCTACCGCCAAAATGCCGGCGATGGGTGCAATGCCCGCGATGCCTGCGCCGGTTGAAATCAAAGCCGGCGGCGCCGGGCGCTATCAAGGGCAGTTTGAATTACCCATGGATGGCGCCTGGCCGTTGACCGTGAAAATCCAATCCGCCACGCAGGGACAGGCCAAACTCACCTTTGAGATGGCCACCAGCCGCAAGGGCTTGAAATTAAGCACTTCGACTCCGAGCAGCATTCAATCAGAAAAGCCCCGTGAGGCCTATGTTGCGCCATCTCCGAAACAACCGGCAACCTTTCGGGTGGATGCCTACCGGCGCCAGCTCATCGGCGTGACAACGGGAATAGTGGAGAAAAGACTTCTCACGAAAATTATTCGTGCGGCCGGAGAAATTAGAGTTGACGAAACCCGACTGACCGATATCAGCCTCAAATTCGATGGCTGGATTGGCAGCCTTTATGCCGATTATTTAGGTGCACCCGTCACAAAAGGGCGGACACTCTTCACGGTTTATAGCCCGGAACTGGTTTCGGCTCAGGACGAGTATCTCAATACCTTGTGGCGAAACAACGCTGGTTTGAGTGCACTGCGGAATGCGGCTCGTCGGCGCCTTAGCTTATGGGATATCGGCCCGGCTCAGATTCGGGCGCTGGAAAAACGCGGCAAGGCCATCGAATATCTACCGATCCCCTCTCCGGTTACCGGAGTGGTTATCGAAAAAAGCATCGTATCTGGTACGGCTATCAAGGCCGGTGCGCAGTTATTACGCATCGCTGACTTATCAATGGTCTGGGTGGACGGACAAATTTACGAATACGAACTGCCGTGGGTGCGGGTCGGCATGGATGCGGAAGTCATGCTGCCCGACAAGCCGGATCGCTCCTTTCCGGCAAAAGTTACTTTTATCAGTCCGTACCTGGAAGGTGAAACCCGTACTGCGCGTATACGGGTAGAACTGTCCAATCCGGAAGGCATTCTGCGCCCCGATATGTATGCCCGCCTCAATCTGAAGGTTGATCTGGGACAACGTTTGGTCGTCCCGGAGGAAGCGGTCCTCTTTGCGGGCGAAAGCCGCATCGTTTTTTTGGATCTTGGGGAAGGGCTGCTGCAACCGCGAAAGATCAACACAGGCCTTCGCAACGCCGACTTTATCGAAGCAATCTCCGGCTTGAGCGCCGGTGATGTTGTCGTCACCTCGGGTAATTTTCTCATCTCGGCAGAGAGTAAACTTAAAGCGGGGGTCGATCAATGGTGAACGATGACAAGACAACACCCAGTGGCCCCATTGAAAGATTGATCGCGTATTGCGCCCACCATTCGGCAATGACTCTGATCCTGGTTGCGACCTGTGCCTTTTGGGGCTATCGATCGCTGATCAATACCCCTTTGGACGCCATTCCAGACCTGTCCGATGTGCAGGTCATTATCTACACTGAATGGCCGGGACGCAGCCCGGATCTGGTTGAGGACCAGATCACTTATCCGCTGACCACAACACTGCTGGCGGCGCCGAATGTAGAATTCGTGCGCGGGCAGAGTTTTATGGGCCTGAGTTTTGTCTACGTGATTTTCGAAGACGGCACGGATATTTATTGGGCTCGCTCGCGAGTCATGGAATATCTGAATTCAGCGGCGGCCGATTTACCGGGTGGCGTGCGTCCAACCCTGGGTCCGGATGCCACCGGCGTCGGTTGGGTATATCAGTATGCTTTGGTGGATAAATCCAGCAAAAACAGCTTGGCCGATCTCAGAAGTCTGCAGGACTTCAGCCTGCGTTATTGGCTGGAATCGGTCAAAGGCGTGGCGGAAGTCGCGTCCATCGGCGGCTTCGAGAAAGAATATCAAGTCACTGTAGACCCAAATAAACTAGCGGCCTATGGTATTTCTTTAAATGAAGTCGCCCGGGCGATTCGCCGTTCCAACAATGACGTGGGAGGCCGTGTTCTGGAAATTGCGGGTCACGAACATTTTATCCGCGGACGCGGTTATATTCATTCCACCAATGACATCGAACGCATTGTCTTGCGCGCCAGCACGGCGGGTGTGCCGGTATCGGTCCGCGATGTGGCAACCGTCAGTTTAGGGCCTGCGCTGCGGCGGGGATTGGCCGAACTGGATGGTGAAGGAGAAACGGTCGGTGGCATCGTCGTAATGCGATATGGAGAAGACGCCCTGGCGGTGATCGAAAGGGTCAAGCAGCGTCTAAACGAGATTCGGGACGCTTTGCCGGAAGGCGTTGAGATCGTGACAGCTTATGACCGCTCGGATCTGATCAAGCGCTCTATCGAAACGCTTAAAAGTACACTGATCGAAGAGATGATTGTGGTCTCTGTAGTCATCCTGGTGTTTTTACTCCATTTTCGTTCCGCCCTGATCGCTATTTTAACCCTGCCCCTTGCCATCCTGTTAGCTTTTATCCCGATGTCTGAGCAACAACTGACCGCTAACATCATGTCACTGGGCGGTATAGCAGTCGCCATCGGCGCCATGGTGGATGCCTCCATCGTCATCATCGAGAATATCCATAAACGCCTGGAAGAACAATCTGATGGCGCTGATTCCAATCGGCGGGAAACCATCATTCATGCCATGCAGGAAGTCGGACCCAGCATTTTCTTCTCGTTATTGATTATCACCGTCGCTTTCCTGCCGGTATTTGCCCTGGAAGGTACCGAAGGCCGATTATTCGAACCTCTGGCCTTCACTAAAACCTATTCCATGGCTTTCGCGGCGCTACTCGCTATCACTTTTACACCGGCTCTGGCCGTGCTCTTGATACGCGGCAAGATTCGAGGAGACAAAAGTCCACTCAACCGTACACTGGTCGTTTTATATACACCGGTAGTACGCTTTTCGATCCGCTTTCGGTGGTGGGTGATCGGTTTTTCCATACTCGCACTGGTTGCAAGCATTCCGGCTTTCCTCAAGCTCGGTAATGAATTCATGCCGCCGCTGAATGAAGGCAGTATTTTGTACATGCCAACGGCATTACCGGGAATGTCCATTACCGAAGCCGGAAAGGTACTTCAGTCCATGGACCGGCAACTGAAGACCTTTCCTGAAGTCGAGCGGGTATTTGGTAAAATCGGCCGCTCCACCAGTCCCACCGATCCGGCTCCCCTATCGATGGTTGAAACCGTCATCACTCTCAAACCTCAAGACCAGTGGCGCGACGGCCTGACCTGGGATGCTTTGATCGCCGAAATGGATGAAAAGATGCAGTATCCGGGCATGCCTAATATCTGGTGGATGCCGATTCAGACCCGCACCGAAATGTTGGCCACCGGCATTCGCTCCAGCTTGGGTATCAAGGTTTTTGGCGATGATTTATCCACCATCGAGGCTACGGCGGTTCGTATCGAGCGCGCGCTGCAAGAAGATCAGCGTACTCGTCCTTTTACCCGCAGCGCCTTTGCCGAACGGCTAACCGGAGGATACTTTCTTGATTTCGATATTGACCGGGACAAAATTGCCCGCTATGGACTCACGATTAGCGATGTGGAAGAGGTTCTTATGGTCGCCATTGGCGGTTTAGCCGTTTCTCAAACGATCGAGGAGCGAGAACGTTACGCCATCAATCTGCGCTATGCCCGCGAGTTCCGCGATAACCCCGAAGCGCTGAAACGTGTGCGGGTACCGACGCCGGACGGGGCACAAATACCCCTCAGTCAATTAGCCGAGTTTAACTTCCTGACAGGCCCACCCATGCTGCGCAATGAAGATGGCCAACTGGTCTCGTTTGTATTCGTGGATGTTAAAGACATCGGCATTGCCGATTATGTCAATCTGGCGCGCCAAGTGGTGAATGAAAAGGCCGCTGTACCCTCCGGTTATAGAATCGCTTGGGCCGGACAGTTTAAATACTTTGAGCGCGCGAAGGCCAAACTCAAGCTCCTGGTTCCGCTGACCTTGTTGATCGTTTTTCTCATGCTGTATTTCAATCGAGGGTCGATCGCCGAGGCTTTGATTATCCTGTTGGCGATCCCGTTCTCTCTGATCGGCGCGGTGTGGCTTTTAGTTTGGCTCGATTATAATCTGAGTATCGCCGTGTGGGTCGGCATGATCGCCTTGGCTGGTCTCGATGCCGAAATGGGTGTACTCATGATGCTTTATCTGGGCATGAGTTATCAGCAGCGTGCTGCAGAAAACCAGCTGAATACGGATCAGGATTTGACCGAAGCGATTGTAGAGGGTGCCACACTCCGTATCCGTCCGATGTTGATGACTGGGATGGCTACGTTGCTAGGACTGGTCCCAATTCTGTGGAGTACCGGCGCCGGAGCGGATGTGATGCAGCGGATTGCGGCGCCCATGGTGGCCGGCATCGCTTCGGCGATGTTTATTGTGTTGGTGGTTTTTCCGGCGGTATTTTCTTTGTGGAAGCAATCTGAAGAGTGGAATTAAGGTTGATTCTATTTATGAAATAACCTTTGAAGTAATTTCCCTCTTTAGGCTCATTTCAAATTGGAAGAGGCTACTGATGGATTAAAAACTATAAATGAACGAAAATGTCCGATAATTATGTTCAACTAAGATGACAAATATTGCTGAATTCGTGAAGCTTGCAAATAAACATCGAAATAGAATTAAGATAAATCATTTTGTTTATAAGGCAATATTCGAGTTGAAAATTATTATGAGTTGCGGGTGGGAATGACTACATTAAACAAGCTACCGAGTTTTGAGAATCCTCCTTTAATCGAAGTAGCGCTTTCAGTCCAATTTGAATCTCTACCTGAATTGCAAATCCCGCAATTGGGGCTTTTATGGGCTGAATTTAAGGAAAGGTTTCCTCGTGTTGAACAACACACGCCCGTCGATCAGGTCATCGAACGAATTGGAGTTCGGGCAGTCCCGCAGCCTAGGGTCGGATTCAAACTCTTAGAAAATCCCCCTTTACCGCGACTATGGTTTGCAGAAGACGGGGGAAACGAACTTGTCCAGGTGCAGAGTGACTTCTTTGGGCGAAATTGGAGGAAAATTAAAGAACTAGAAGAATATCCGCGTTATGAGGATGCCATTCGACCTGGGTTCGTAACAGATTGGAACATTTTCGAACGTTACGTTGAGGAGAAAGGGCTTGGGCCAATTAAACCGAATCAATGTTCGGTCACCTATGTAAACCACATTGTTTCAGGTGACGTTTGGCAGGATCACAACGAGCTGGGATCTATCTTCCGAATCTGGAATGGCGGCAATGACAAAAGAATTCCACTTGAGATGGAAGATGCCAAATTTGCTTTACGTTATGTTATCTCATCTCAAAAAAATGAGTTTTTTGGCCGTCTGCATATTTCCGTCGAACCCGCTTTTTTAAAGCAGGATGACAAACCGATTTTCGTGTTGACATTAACCTGCCGTGGGAAACCGATGAACGAAGGTTTAGACGGAATTCTATCGTTTATGGATTTGGGGCGCCGCCATATTGTAGATTCGTTCGACGCCATAACAACAGAAGAAATGCACGAGGTTTGGAGGAAATTATGAGCGCTGGAAACCTTGCATATGCGCCGCAATTCGGCCCCGTGACGGATGACGTTTCGGGATTCAGCAGCTGTCGGTTGCGTGAAAGAGACGATACAAGCGTTGCTGCCGTCGGGGAAACACTCACTTACAACAACGATTTCAAGTGGCTACCGCCCATCGTTTCCCGTTTGAAGGATATATTACAGCTGAATGCCGATTGGGATTCCTACGGAGCGCATCCAGTCCGACCGGAATCCGCGGAAACTGTACTTGACCTTTTATACAACTTGATGAGCAGTGACACGCCGATACCCGCAATAATTCCCACCCCCGAGGGTCATGTGCAAATCGAGTGGCATACCAAAGGAATCGACTTGGAGGTGGAAATTGAAAGCCCAGCTTTATTTCACGTTTCATACGAGGATTCAATAAGCAATAATGAATGGGAAGGCGACTTACAGTACGATATGACGCGGTTAGCGACGTTTATCCGGGAACTCACGAATCGCTAGCGAACAGAGCATTCCTTACATGAGTGGTGCTGGCTATGAGGATGATGAAAGCATACGGGATGACTGTGAATTACTTCGCAGGGTTCAAGTAAAACCAGAATTTACAGTTGTTTGGGACGAGAATTTAGGACGATGGCGGCCAAGCTCGGCCGCATTTAGAGATCATCCAAACGGATCGCCTATGTCCGTGGTGTTACGAGATGTTCTTGAAGAACAGAACCGTAGCTTGGAAGAAGTTTTACACGGCCATACAGGATTTGCCCTGGCTGCGATTACTGCCGGATTCGCCCGTCAATGTCATCAAAAGATTGTTCGCGACCCGTTGCCCGAGGAACCTGCTCACGCTCATGTTGTGGGAAAAAAGAAAAAAGCAAGCAGAAAAATGGCGAAACAGTCTGTGTGGGTTTTTGCGCCTGATCTTCCTTCGCCTGAAACGAATCATTAACCGCACCGGTTCGCACTATTTGGTCCATTACAATTCACCCTTGAATGCCTTGTCCAGAATCGAGGGGAGCAAGGCGTCGAGTTCGGTGTTTGATAGGATGCCGTCGGTTCTCGCAGTTTTTAGTTTTTTGCTTGTCAATTCAATTTTCCTCTGCCATTCGATGGGTGGTAACCAACAAACGTGACCCAATATTTGTTCTGGATGTACCCGTTTACGACGATCACCTAAGCCTTTGCTGCCGCTGGCGATTTCGGTCCAGATATGGGGTGATTGGAAATATGCCTCCAAAAAATATGATGTAATTCGGTCTCTGTCAAAATCGAAAGTTGGAAATTCATTGGATACAAAGAAGCCATCGTATTCCTTGCCGACTTTTGCATACGCTCCTTCAAAGGCAAAAAGCCGACTGTAAATGAATTGGTTGGCTTTTACTTTATACAGTTTCTTAGCGCTTGTGGACGAACCACCAATCGGTGCCTTTCTGAAAAGGCCGCGCCCAAAACTATAAATGCCAAGATTAGAGTACGTGTTAGTTACATCCACTGGGATAGGGTCTAGAGCCAAATCTATGATATTACCGAGAGCTATTCGTTGCCAGCCTTGATTTTTCTTTTGGGATTCACTCAGGTCGTTCCGATGGGCCATGGCGATCAGGAGCGCATTCATATCGTTCTGAATAGCCTGCCGCAATCGCTTGGCCTCTTTGGTCTTGACTGCAAGGGATTCGATTTTTGCGACGATGCGGCGTTGTTCGGGGAGTGCTGGTAGTGGGATAGAAGCGGAAAGTAAGGCATGGGGATTTAAAGTGCGTCTACGGTCTCCCATTCCTTTTGCCTTGGCTTTTAATTCATCCCAAACTTTTTCAAGGCGGAGCCACCAACCCAGAAATGATCTATCTATCCTTGGAGTAACTCTAAAAGTTGGAAATTGGGTAGAAACATATTTCCCGTGAAAGTTATCGTTAGAAAGCGCCAAAGCACCTTCCCAACCAAATAGTTGGCTCATCACGACATGGTCGGCGTGCAATCGGTAAAACGTTCTATAACTGGTCGATCCTCCGTGTACTGGTTCTCGATCAAATAAGCCACGTCCAAAACTATAAACACCTACCATTTCATATTCTTTAGTGGGATTTACAGCTTCTTTATCTAAGTCCAAAGTTATTAAGTCAGAAAGTGGAGTAACGGGCCAATTCTTCAAGCGATGTTCTCCGCTATTTGAGTTTTTATTTGCTCTACGATTCGCAGTATACGTCGTTCTTTCTCAAGAATTTCCACCACCAACTCCTCCGGTGCCCGATGCTCCAAGGCCTCCAAACTATTCGGGTTCTTGATATCCAGATTCACCGAAACCAACCCCCCGGAGTCACCGTATTTCAGCACTTGGTCCACGGAAACCCTCCAGGCCTGCCGATTCTCCTTCCGTTCATTCCACCATTTGAGACAGTCACCGAACTCTTCATACTGCATCGGCTTGGTCTTGGTGTATTTCCGGCGACCCTCGGGAATCGAAATTTCGTAATACCAGATATCCCGGGTCGGACCGCTTCGATCAAAGAATAATAGGTTGGCCGGAATGTCAGTATATGGCGCGAAGACGCCTTCCGGCAGCCGGACGATGGTGTGCAGGTTGAAGTTTTTGAGTAGCTCCTCTTTAATTCGCGCGCAGACACCGTCGCCGAACAAGGTACCATTAGGAACCACCACCGCACCACGCCCACCGCTTTCCGATCCATGGCCGGGCCGCTTTAATTTGCGCATGATGAGTTGCAGAAACAGCAAGGCAGTTTCGGAGGTCTGCATATCTTCGGGGAAGTTGCCCAGGATGCCTTTTTCTTCCTCGCCGCCAAACGGCGGATTGGTGAGAATGATATCGACCCGATCCTTATCACCTATTTCACGCAGCGGAAAGCGCAGGCTGTTGCCGGAATCGATGCGCGGATACTCCAGGCCGTGCAGCAGCAGGTTCATCTGCACCAGCAGATAGGGCATTGATTTGGCTTCGCCACCCGTTAGACTACCGTTTTGCAGGGTTTCCCGGTGTTCCACGGTCTGGCATTGCTTTTCCAGGTGTTCGAAAGCTTCCACCAGAAATCCTCCGGTACCGCAGGCCGGATCAAGCAGGGTTTCACCGAGCTTCGGATTCGTAACCTCGACCATAAAGCGTACCACCGGACGCGGGGTATAGAATTCCCCGGAATCGCCCGCAGCATCGCGCATTTCTCTCAACATGGATTCGTAGAGCCGGCTCAGTGTGTGCATCTCGTCGGACGAATTGAAATGGATGCCGTTGACCTTGTCGATAACATCCCTTAGCAGATAGCCGTTGATCATCCGGTTTTGCACACCGCGGAAAACTGTGGCAATCACGTCACGGCGGTCGCCGCCGTTGGCGCCCTGGAGCCCGCGCAAATAGGCAAACAGACCAGTGCCGCGTGAACCGTCGGGCCGGACCGATTCATCGTTATTGACAAAGGCGATGAGTTCATCACCGGTGACGCTTCCTTCGACGGCCGCCCAATCCCGCCAGCGATAAGGTGATTCAATGGCCGATTGGAAGGTTTTGCCTTCCAGCACTGCCTCAGTTTCCCGCATGTGTTCGAGATCGTCGAGAAATTTCAGGAACATGATCCAGGTCAACATGGGTAGACGGTCGAGGTCGCCATTTAGTCCTTTGTCCTTGCGCATGATCTGACGCGCTGATTTGACGATTGAGCCCAATTGCTGGGCTGTGGTCATGGGTTTTGCGTTTTGCTTCTTGGTTGCCATCGTTCAGTCATTCGCCCATTTAATCAGGTCCTGATCAAAGGTCTGGATCGACCAGTGGTTTTCTTTGGCCGTGACCGCGATCAGCGCATCGACGAAGCTCAGATTACGTTCCGCATACAGCTGAAGGGCACGCACCTGAAGGAGCGGCTCGTGACCTTCCACGCCGCGAAAACTCAATAGCCCGCTGAGTTTCTCCGCGATTTCAGCGCGTGGTATCTGGTAGATTCGCTGCATAACGTAGACGCACTCGGCAATGACGGTTTCTGGAAAAAAAGCGGCGCTGCTGCCTTCTCGTACCTCGTTCAGGAAGGCCTTCGCTTTTTGATGGTGTACTGCGTGGTCGGCAAGGAGGTATCGCAAGATGACATTCGCATCAACGATGTGAATATTTGTCATTGACTTCTGCCTCCCATGCTCGGTCCCTGGCTTCTTCGAATGGGATGTATTCTTTAGCGTACTGGTTTAGACTACCGGCCAGGTCTCCGAGTGGTTCTAAGCGGACTTGGCCGTTTTCAATGACAACTTTAACGACATTCGAACCCAGAAATTCACGGACTTTCTTGGGTAAGGTGATCTGACCCTTTTTCGAGAGTTTGGCTGTTTTTTCATAATCGATCATGGCTTTACCTTTTTACACTCGCATAACTTTATTATATCGCATTACTTTGAGTAAAGTAGCGCCTGCAATCTATCGACCGCCGCCTTCATTGGTGCTGCGCCGCCAAAAAGATTTGCGATCTCGATGACGTTGCCGTATTCGGAAATGGGCGGGACCTGGAGGGCATCGGGAATTTCAAACTGTTTTGGACCGAAGTCGGTATACTTTTCCAAAAGCGCATTGAGTACTTCGCGTGCCTCCGGGCCATACTGATCAAAAAAATCAGGCTGGTTTTTTCGCAAATGTACGGCCCGTTCGTGACGGGTGCGAAGCGGCGCGCCGAATGCCAGGTGGCAAAGCAGGTCCAAGGGATCTGCATTTGGATTCTGAGTCACTTTAGCAAGATGTTCAAACTGAATACCCCGCTCTTCCAGTTCCATTAGAATTTCTTCGCGTTGTACCGGATCGGCCCAACGTTGTCGTAGTTCCTCGGATGACTGAAACAAAGTCCTGACTTTCTCAGCGGTATAATCGGTGTACTGTACAACGCGCAGCTGTTTTCCGTCGGCATCCAGCTCGTAGACCAGATGGGTTGTGATTTTGACGATTCCTCCATCCACGTAATATTTTCGAGGTTCGTTCGGTCCATCTCCGCCGGTCCCGATTCCTCCGATTGTGCCGCCGCCTCCGTTGTCGTCCGGCGGTTCGGGAGTGACATAGGTTCCGCCTTCCTCTTCTACACCGGTTTCATGGCCGCTGTCGTCTATGGTGATGTCTTCCTCGATGTCAGGATAACCATCGAAATCGGGATCGGCGAAATTTTGCGTGGCTGAGCCGGTATAGTCGATGATGTTGAACCAAAGCTTGCCGTAATCCTCTCGCAAGCGGGTTCCCCGGCCGATGATTTGTTTGAATTCGGTCATGGCGTTGACGATTCGCGCCAGCACGACATTTTTGCAGGTGGGCGCATCGACGCCCGTGGTCAACAATTGGGATGTGGTCAGAATCACTGGGCTTGTGGTTTCCAGCTCCTGAAAGCGGCTGAGGTGCCCTTTGCCGATCTTGCCTTCCTCTGAAGTGACGCGGGCGACATAATCCGGATGTTTTTTGACAAGATCCTGATTCAGGTTGTTCAATGCCCGGCGCATCTCGTCAGCGTGTTCCTGATCGACACAGAACACAATAGTTTTGGCGAAGCGGTCAGTACGCTTCATAAAATCGGAAAGATGTCGGGCAATGGCTTCGGTTCGCGTACGCAAAGCGATCACGCGTTCAAAATCCCGGGTACCGTATTCGGCGTCGGGGATTTCCCGGCCGTAGCGGTCGACCTGGTTTTTGTCCGGCCGCCAGCCGGCTGCATCGACATTGGTAATTACCCGGTGAACCCGGTACGGGGCAAGAAAGCCGTCGTCGATCCCTTGCCGTAAGCTGTAGGTATAGATCGGATTGTCAAAATACCGATAGGTATCCCGATTATCTTCGCGCAACGGTGTCGCGGTCATGCCAATTTGAAAAGCAGGTTCAAAATATTCAAGAATTTCCCGCCAATTACTGTCGTCCCGGGCGCTGCCGCGGTGACATTCGTCGACGATCACAAGATCGAAAAAGTCCCGGGAAAATTCCTTGTAAAGCCCCGGGCGGCGTTCATCTTTGGCGATTGCTTGATAAATGGCAAAATAGATTTCGCGGCTTTTTGAAACCTTGCCATTTTCGATCTTGAACCGTGCATCTCCGAACGGTGCGAAGGTTTTGTCTTTGGGATCATCCACCAAGATGTTGCGATCGGCCAAAAACAGAATGCGCGGCTTTCTATAATCGTTAGTCCTGTTCCATCGGGTGTTCCAGAGCTTCCAGCAAATCTGAAATGCTACCATCGTTTTGCCGGTGCCTGTTGCCATGGTAATCAGTACCCGCCTGTTACCCAGTAACACGGCCTGGACCGTGCGATTGATGGCGATCTGCTGATAATAGCGAGGAATATAGCCTTCAATGTTGTGGTAGGGCGAAAGCAGCGTATCAATACACTGATACTGAAGGCCCTGGGCATGGGTCAGTCGGCTGAATAATTCTTTGGGTTCCGGGTAGGCCGATAGTGTTTTCTCTTGTCCGGACGTGTAATCGAATTCGAGGATTTCATGGCCGTTGGTCGCGTAGGCGAATTTTAGACCTAAAATTTCCGCATATTCCTTTGCCTGCTGCATACCGGTCCCGGCGGCGGCATCCTCGGGTTTTGCCTCGACCACTGCGATCGGAAAATCACGGTTATAGCGTAATAGATAATCAGCACGTTTTTGAGCCCCGCGACGGACACTGCTGCCTCGAACTTCAACACGGCCGTCGGTAAACGTACACTGTTCAGTGATCGAATGGGGCAGATGTTCCCAACCGGATTCTTTGATCTTTGGCGTCACATAAACGCGGCAGGTATCTGCTTCGTTTAGAGCCATGGTTGGTTCGCAATTGCCCTGCGAGGCCCGGTTCTAATCCATATGCGACCATCGTATTTTACCGGTGGTATGCTCGAAGGCAGAACAGTAACTACAGCCACTTCAGCCCTTAATAAAGTACGTTTTTCAACAGTAAGAACAGGTAATGGCAATATATTACTGTCGGTTTTCATATCGGCAAGACTATGTAGTAGCTCATCAGTAGTGGGTTCATTGGACGGCATTCCATTATCTTGAGCACCGATGAATAGTACACTAGGTTGCTGACGGTTAGGCAGTTCACTTGCATAGGCATAAATCGCCTGTCGGGCTTTTTTGGGCGAATCATCTTTAAATGATTGCGTGCGCTCGGTAAGATCTGATTCCACGTTTGCAAGTAAGCGTTCTAAGTCTGCATTAGAAAATGTTTTCATCAGACGTTGTGGAGAGAGCGAGGGGATTAATAGATAAGAGTTGAGTATATCATGACTCTATCACAACAGTTTCTTGTGTCTGTTCACTGTTTAAATTGCTGATATGAAATACAGAATTAGTTCATCTTGACTTTAATCCAGAGTGAAGTCTTTTAATCAGCATCTTATCAGGCGATAAATAAGAGCTTTGGGTGTGTTGAAAGCCGGACAATCAAAAACGATGCCTTGCAGGTTCTCATTAACGGGTGCTGTGATGAAGGTCTTGCCATAGAAAATGGACTTTCGTTCGATTGGCAAAAGAAACCAGAGATAACATCACAGGCACTTCAACCAATACACCCACCACGGTTGCCAGCGCCGCGCCGGAATGGAGGCCAAACAAGCTAATGGCCACCGCTACGGCCAGTTCAAAGAAATTCGAAGTGCCGATCAAAGCGGCGGGGGCGGCGATGTTATGCGGTACTTTCCACAGATAGGACCAGCCATAGGCCAGAAAGAAAATCCCGTAACTTTGTAGTAGCAGTGGAATCGCGATCAGGCCAATCACAAACGGGTTCTCCAAAATAGTCTGCGCCTGAAAACCGAACAGCAATATCACAGTTGCCAGTAACCCGATCATAGAATAGGGTTCAATGTGGCTTGCAAAGCGCTTTAATGCTTCTCCGTGGTCATCCTTTTTCACGAGCATATGACGGGTTAAATATCCGGCGACCAACGGGAAAACGACATAAAGAACAACAGACAGCAACAGTGTTTCCCAGGGTACAACAATATCGGTTATACCGAGTAGAAATGCGGCAATCGGGGCAAAAGCAAACACCATGATCAGGTCATTGACGGATACCTGCACCAGCGTATAGCTGGCGTCACCCTGGGTCAGCTGGCTCCATACAAATACCATAGCCGTACAGGGCGCAACCCCAAGCAGAATCATTCCGGCAATGTATTCCCTGGCCATATGCGGCTCGACCAAGCCCACATAGATATGGCTAAAGAACAACACGCCCAATGCGGCCATGGTAAAGGGCTTAATCAGCCAGTTGACAACGAGCGTGATGCACAAACCTTTGGGTTTGCGGCGCAGATTTTTAAGGCTGGAAAAATCCACTTGCGTCATCATCGGGTAGATCATCACCCAGATGAGAACCGCTACAACGAAATTTACATGAGCATATTCAAGGCCGGCCAATAATTGGAAGAATGATGGAAAACCAACGCCCAGACCAACACCAGTAAGAATGCAAAACGCCACCCAAAGGCTTAGGTAACGGCCAAAAATACCAAGAGGGGATGCTTCGCTCATACCAATAGCTCTTTCTCAATACGGGTTTTAAGTGCTTGGAAAACCTCATCAAAGGCCGCATTGATGTGTTGTTCAGTGCCCTTAGCTTTTGCCGGGTCGGGCGTACTCCAATGCAATTTTTTTGGCTGACCTGGAAAGACAGGGCATGTTTCCCCCGCAGCCTGATCGCACACGGTGACGACAAAATCTAAAGTCATTTCGGCATATTCATCCCATGACTTGCTGCGCGGAATTCCGGGGTCAATGTCCTGTCGTATAAGTGTTTCAATGGATTTGGGGTGAACCTTGCCGGTCGGAAAACTTCCTGCGCTGAAACCCTGATAATGATCTTTGCCCAGATGGTTAAGCAGCTTCTCCGCCATAATCGAGCGGCAGGAATTTCCGGTGCACAAAAACAAAACCCTTTTAATATCACCCGCCATTGGTGGCAACCTTCTGACTCATGTCACAGCAATCCGACAGTTCGATGACCGAGCAGCCTTTGGTACTGTCCTTACGAATATTGGCAACTTCACGGCTGCAACAGTCTTTAACCAGAAAACCGATTAAATCCCGCATCATTTCAAAATTTGCCGTGTAAATGATGGATCGTCCATTACGCCGTGAACGTACAATGCCCGCATTTGAAAGGTGGTTGAGGTGAAAAGAAAGCGTGTTGTGTGGCGTACCCAACTCATCACTAATTGCCCCCGCGGCAAGCCCGTCAGAACCCGCTTGTACCAGCAGACGAAACGCTTTCAGACGGGTTTCCTGTGACAGTGCATCAAACACAATTGTGCTTTTTTCAATGTCCATCTTATTGTCCATATCTCTAGAGTTATGGACATATATTATTAATCCCAACCTAAGGTGTCAACATAGATTGTTAAAGAATCTACGGATTTAAATCAGGCACTGATCCTGCTTGGATTTGCATATTTCCATTGGGTAGTCTCCATTCGCATTTAACAGCTTGATTCGATTAAGTGCTGCCTTGGACAACCGGATCGCCTCGTGCATCTCAAATTTTCTCGCGTAGAGCTGGCTCCAGGTGTTGATATTGAAACTGAAAGCCGTATTCTCGACCTTCAGACACTCACCTGGTATGGTTATGCCAACGAAATTATGGCAGATTGGGCACACCAGCTGATGAAATTGTTGACTACGCCGCATGACCACATGGTGCCCGACAGTGACGATTTTGCCTGGGCACCCTTTTAGGTGGTCAGTTCAATTGGTTTATAATTCGGAATCCTGTTTGTGATGTTTCATTTTGAAAAGGCCATAGGCAAGATGCACAAATCCGATTAAAATTCCGGCGATAAAAACTACATTATTCAGCCGGATTTCGTTTACATTGGCATAAAAATTTAATCCGATACAAGTAAGGATCAATAATGCTCCCATGAGAAGTATTTCGTGGGATTCATTGCGAAACCTTGATGATCAGTTCAAAGAAACCTGGATGAGTACGTGAATAAAAGCAAATAATATGCATGATAAACTGTGTCGTCATGGCTCCTACGGGGTCGCGATACTTGGTAGGAACCTGGAAATTCTTGCCACAAACTCGGCGTTCTGTAGTCTACTAGGCTACACGGAAACTGAACTAATTAGTGTATTTGTGGAACAGTTGTTTGATCCCAGTTACCTAACAGAATTCAGATCCGCAACCGCGCGTATTTTTACCCAGCAGATTGCCTTTGCGGAATTGGAACTGCAGTGTATTTCCAATCGCGGTGAGTCGATACCTGTGAATTTAACGATCGATACCTTAGAACCCTCTGAAAATGGTGGGCGTACTGGGTTAAGTCTGTTGCTGCGAAATTTATCCCACGAAAAGAAACAAGCCCAAGAATTCGATCGCATCCAGTGGTTCCTCAGTACTACCTTCGACACTATAGATCAGGGCGTTACAATCTATGATCGGGAATTTCGCCTGGTCGCCTGGAATAATCGTTATAAATCATTAAAAATATTCCCGGACGAATTTCTCAGACAAGGAACCTATTTGGTGGATGCATACAAATCTATCGCTAAACTCGGGGTATTTGGTGTAGGCGATCCAACCCTCATCGCTCAAAACCATATCAATGCATTGGTGAATGGGAATGTAAAACCAGTTGAAGAATTAAAATCGTTGACTGGTCGTCAGGTTGAAATTAGACGATATTTATTGCCCGAAGGTGGACTGGTCGCCGTATTTACAGATATCACGGAACAACGTAATGCCGAGGAGCAACTGCGTCATTCGCAGAAGATGCAGGCAATAGGGCAGTTGACAGGAGGTATCGCCCACGATTTTAATAATCTACTGGCAATTATAATGGGTAATGTTGAGCAACTCGGCGAAAAAATAGGACCTGATGAGTTACTCCAACCCTATGTCGAAGCCGCATTAGGCGGAACGTCCCGCGCAGCGGAACTGACTCACCGGCTGCTGGCATTTTCTCGACGACAGCCTCTCAATCCTATGAAATGCAACCTTATGCTGGATAGAATCGCTCTCGGAATCATCAATCGGTATTATTTTTTGGAAATACAATTGAAATTGATTCTTTTCCAGTCCACGAGTGATTCGAGAAACCCAATCCATTTCCCGGCTGTGGCGCTCGACTTCCAGGTCGGCCATTTGGAACACCTGAACACGGTTACGGCCATTAAATTTAGCCAGGTGGCAAGCTGTATCTGCTGCACTTAGCACACTTTCTATATCAGTACTGTCGGCGGTTAATGGTGCCAGACCAATGCTTGCTCCAATATTGAATACCTTATCCCGCCACGTGAACCGGAAACCGTGGATAGTTTCTAGCAGCGCACGCGCCAGCCGCTCACCCTGATCAACTGAACAGCCTTCCAATAATATTGCAAATTCGTCGCCGCCAAGCCGCGCCAGGGAATCCGATTGACGCATCTTACTTAGCAATAAACCTGACAATTGTTGCAACAACTCATCACCAGCCAAATGACCACAGGTATCGTTTACGACTTTGAATTGATCGAGATCCAGATACATTAAGCTATGTGTCTTTTGTGTTGTTCTCGCGTTATCCAGCGACAGTTTCAACTGCTGTTCAAATTCTCGACGATTAACTAAACCCGTCAGGTCATCGTGACTGGCTTGATAGGAGAGTTGATTGGCCAGGTCTTTTGCCGAAGTCATGTCATGAAACACCAATACCGCGCCAGACCGCTTACCCTCGCGGGTCAATATTGGTGCAGCAGAATCTTCGATGGCATATTCAATACCGTTTTTAGAAATCAGTATTGTGTGGTTGGCGAGCCCTGTCACAATACCCTCTCGCAATACTCGACCCACCGGGTTCTCGACGGGCTCTCGGGTCGTCTCGTTGATAATATTAAATATTTGCTCTAGTGGCCGCCCGTGGGCTTGCACTGTCGACCACCCTGTCAGTTGCTCGGCAACTGGGTTTAAATAGCTGACATGGCCATTGGAATCCGTGGTTATTACCGCATCGGCAATACTTGCGAGTGTCACCTGAGCCAGCTCTTTTTCTCGATATAATGCATCCTGCACCGCTTTGATCTCAGTAATATCACGAGAAATTGCAATCAATCGGAAAGGTTTACCGAGGTCGTCGAGCAAAGACGTAATTTTGACGTCCCAATATTTGGATTTACCTGAGGCTGTAGGACAGGCGCCGCTAAAACGGCCAATTAATCCGCATTTGGCATCCTTGATTGCTTTGCGCATATCTGCAAACGAAGCTTCAGGCCAAAACTCTAACCAGCTTTTACCGATATACTCGCTATTCTCATCGATTTCCATCAAACAAAGTCCGGCGTCATTAATTGAAATAAGACGCGCTTTTAAATCCAGAATTTTAATGCAATCGCTGCTACTGTTTAGAATTCTGCGGTTTAGTTCCTCGCTGTTGTGCAAAGTTCGTTCGGCTTTTTTTCGCTCATTGATGTCGTTTACGATGGCGACATACACCGACCCCGTACTCGCACCTGAGCGCTGTATACGCACATCAACAGGATATTTACTTCGGTCACTACGTCGAACAATCGATTCGAATTCGGCCTGATTGCGTTGAGCAAAGTTCAATGGATCCAGTAGTTCTTTGCATTTTTTTACAGTAAACGCTTTATTCAATGCAGATGGCGTCATTTGTCTCATTTCTTCGTAGGAGTATTGCAGGTTAACAAGAGCGTTTTCGTTTGCGTACAGAAAATGCAGGGTATTAACATCGAATACATAGATCTCGCTGAATGATCGATCCAGGGTCATACCAAAACTGGTGGCTTCTGTTTCCGCTTTCTTCAATTCAAATAATGAAACGACTACAGTGGCAAGCTCTTTGATCATAGATCTTTGTTCACTGGAGAGTGAATTCGGACGTTGATCCAGCAAAGCCAGTGTTCCCAGCGTAAAGCCTTGTGGGTTAATCAGAGGCATACTTGCATAGAAATGTAGATTCATATCGATAACCAGAGAACTGTCCGAATAACGGGAATCGTTTGCCAGGTCCTCTATCTCGGTGAGATCAGTGTGCAATATGGCTTCCGCGCAGGGCGCTGAATCGCGGGGAATTTCTTTGATATTTTCCAAACCGTAGGTCGATTTTAACCATAAGCGACTCTCATCTACCAGGCCAATACAGGCAACAGGCATCTGGCAAGTATTAGCAATGAGTCGTGTAATGTTATCGAATAGATTCTCTACGGGGGTATCGAGAATGCCGTACTCGTTAAGAGTTGCAAGACGTAGTGCGTCGGACGCTGGAGCAAGCAGATTATTCATGGGCCAAGCCGCCTTGAATTTATGATAGCAAGTTACAATGCATCGTCGTAATTTTGTAGTCTGCAGTACCGACTATTGTGAATACTGACTAATAATACGCTATTAATGTTTGATAACTTTTTGAATTATCGATGCCAATATGAAAAGTCTCAAACATTAAATTTGCTTTTTTAAATATATTTTTGAATAATCTAATAATCGCAATGGCTGGTTTTGCCTGTCGGAATCGAGTGATCAAATTTCGCTCGAAAAGGGTTCCGAACCGCACTAATAACTTTGCTTGAAAATAATAGACATCACTATGCCTCAGGAAATACTGATTATCGATGACGAACCGGAGATACGAGTTTTATTAGCGCGGTATTTGGAGGAAAGCGGATTTCAAGTGACTACTGTTGAAAATGGCATGGCCGCGAAAGAATTTTTAGCGACTAGCCAGCCGGTTATGATCATTTTAGATCTTAAACTTCCTGATATCGATGGACTGGAACTGGCACGGGAAATTCGTGCCTCCAGTAGCCTACCGATCATTATGCTAACCGGTGTGGGTACTGAGACTGACCGCGTAGTCGGATTAGAACTGGCAGCCGACGATTACATGACCAAACCGTTTAGCCCTAGAGAATTATTAGCACGTATTAAAGCAGTACTCCGGCGAACCGGCCAGACATGGCAGGCAAACCCTGAAGGGCGTTTGAAAAATAGCGTTAAATTTGCCGATTGGACACTAAATTTAACACTAAGAGAACTTGTTTCCCCGGTTGGGGAGACAATTAAGTTAACCAACAACGAGTTTAAGTTACTGGTGACGTTTATCACTCACCCTCAGCGGGTCTTAAGCCGTGATAAATTGCTTGAATTAAGCCGAACCGATCCGGCCGAGGTATTTGATCGAACCATTGATTACCTGGTATTGCAACTCAGACGTAAACTCGAGATAGATCCATCTCATCCCAAAATAATTAAAACAGAATGGGGTGCCGGTTACATATTTAACGCCGAAGTAATTCGGTGCGATAATTCGGATTCTCCAGAGTAGGCTTGCCCCTAAATTTTAGCCCCGCTATTGCGCGGTTGGGTTGTGTCGCAAAAACATGTCAAACGATGACTTTCGGTATCCTGCCCCGTTTTGATTGAAATGGGGAGTACCATAGATCGATGGTTCAACTCTAAGGGCGTACATTTTCAGATGGATATTATTTTGACGTGCGGCGCTTGGAGCTATTTGTATCGACCTGTAGACAGGGCCATGCAAACCATTGACTACCTGCTTACGAAAAACGTGATCGGAAAACGACGCTTTGAATCAAAAAAACTATAAAAACAATGGGGAACATGAGAAGTTCACGATTGGAAGGAGCTGCGCTAACAATGCAGCCGTCGATACCTACAATGAAGACATCCAGACTGACATTGAACTGGTTCAGTTCATGTGTATCAAAAATATCGTCGAGCAAGATTATCGGGCCATTAAAGGTATCGTTCGAGCGTTGATGGGCTTTAAATCGTTCCGTTCTGCATGCAACATTGGCAGAAATCGAACGAATGCACGGGCTAAAGAAAGGGCAACCGGCTGATTATTTAGTGTCGATTCCGATCCCCGCAGTCCAATCCTATTCATTGATTGGGTAAACGGTAGTCGAACCAGGATTATTGTTACTGTCAATGAAAATTTGTGATACGAGCAGATAATCTGGGATAAGGTTCTTGTTCAAATAATCAGTTTATAGGATTAACTGAAATGACTTAAGTATATATGTATCTACATATTTGTGAATGGCTTTACCCACCATTTTCTAATTAAGAATGGAAGAAAACTAATTTATATTAATTACTCTTTTGGGTGTTGAATGATAGACTTATTCGACTTATGAATATTTCTTTTCCAACGCCACTGACCAAAGAATTGACAATTATTCTTATTGTTAAGCTCATTTTAATTATCTCGATTAAAGTGATGTGGTTTTCAAACCCGGACACCACCGTTGAAGAAACGCTTCCTCATGTATTATTTGGCAGTGAAGCTAATAACACTTTGTCTTCTACCCGTTTTATTAAGCAGGACTAACAATAATGGTCTCTGAAGCAGTTGTTGAACTTTCCCGATTACAATTTGCAATTACCGCATTATTTCATTTTATTTTTGTCCCCTTAACCATGGGGTTAACGTTTTTGATAGCGATTATGGAATCCGTTTACGTGATGACGGGCAAAGAAATATATAAAGATATGGTGCAATTTTGGGGAAAGTTATTCGCCATTAATTTTGCTATGGGCGTGACAACGGGTCTTACCCTGGAATTTCAATTCGGTACGAACTGGGCGTATTACGATCATTATGTGGGTGATGTGTTTGGCGTACCTCTCGCTATTGAAGGTCTTATGGCATTTTTTCTTGAATCGACATTCGTCGGTTTGTTTTTCTTTGGTTGGAATCGTCTATCTAAAGTACAGCATTTATCAGTTACCTGGTTGGTCGCTATCGGTTCAAATCTGTCAGCTTTGTGGATTTTAATTGCCAATGCCTGGATGCAACATCCAGTCGGTGCCGAGTTCAATTATGAAACAATGCGAATGGAGCTAACCAGTATTTCAGAGGTGATTCTTAATCCTGTTGCGCAAGTGAAATTCATTCATACGGTATCTGCAGGCTATGTAACTGGCTCGATGTTCGTTTTAAGTATTTCAGCGTGGTATTTATTAAAAGGTCGAGATGTTGCTTTTGCCGTGCGTTCATTCGCGATTGCTGCTGCTTTTGGTTTTGCAGGGGCAGGCTCGGTTATTTTACTGGGGGATGAAAGCGGCTATGAGGCTGGCCAAATTCAAAAAATGAAACTGGCCGCAATTGAAGCTGAATGGGAAACAGAACCCGCGCCTGCAGCCTTTACGCTGGCGGGTTTACCTGATATGGAAACCCAAGAAACAGATTATGCCGTTACAGTTCCATGGTTATTAGGTCTTATTGCCACGCGCTCTATAGATACTGAAGTGAAAGGAATTTTAGATATTGTTGATGATAACGAATTCCGAATTCGTGAAGGCATAATTGCGTATGCACTGTTGAAAAAACTCAGAAATGGTACGGCAAGTGATGGGGATAAAGAATCATTTGATGAAATAAAAAAACATCTGGGTTACGCCTTATTATTAAAAAAATATACGGCCGATCCGACAATTGCAACAGAAGATCAAATCAAACAAGCGGCATTAGATACTATACCTAATGTACCTGTTTTATTTTGGGTGTTTAGAGTCATGGTTGCCTCTGGAGTCATTATGCTGGTGTTGTTTGGCCTCTCCTTTTTCTTTACCAATAGTAAAAAACGATTGAGTGAACGCCGTTGGTTACTTCGTTTTGCGGTAATCAGCCTTCCCTTACCATGGATAGCTTCTGAAGCTGGCTGGATTGTTGCTGAATATGGTCGACAGCCATGGAGTATCGGTGGAATATTACCCGTTAATTTAAGCACATCCACACTCACCACGAGTGATCTGCATTTTAGCATTGGTGGTTTTGTTTTCTTTTACAGTATGCTGTTTATTATCGAAATGTTTCTTATGATTAAATACGCGAGATTGGGACCCAGTGCGTTATATACAGGTAAGTATCATCATGAAAAGTCTAATCAGTTAGGGCATGGAGAAAATCATGTTTGAAGTTGAAACATTACAACTCATTTGGTGGGTGTTGATCGTTGTATTATTTACTGGATTTGCACTCACAGATGGTTTCGATATTGGCGTTGGAATTTTGCTGCCGATCGCTGGAAAAACAAATACTGAACGCCGTATTCTGATCAATGCAATCGCTCCACACTGGGATGGTAATCAAGTGTGGTTTGTACTGGGGATTGGTGCTTTATTTGCCGCATGGCCACCCGTTTATGCAACGGTATTTTCGCTGTTATATGTACCCTTGATGTTATGCTTGTTTGGCCTTTTCTTTCGCCCTGTTGGGTTTGATTATCGCGCTAAAATCGATAATGCAACATGGCGTACTTTCTGGGATTGGGGTATCTTTACTGGCAGTGCCTTACCTATATTTTTACTGGGTTTGAGTGTTGGCAACTTATTCTTGGGTATCCCTTTTGATATTGATGAATTCCATCGCCCAGTTGTCACCAGTTCATTTCTTGGCTTATTTAATCCCTTTGCTGTTTTTGTCGGCTTATTAACGCTGGCTCTGATGATTTTGCATGGTGCGACCTACGCTCAAGTTCGAACTGAAGGCGAGCTGTTTCATCGGTTGACTCGTTTTGCACGTTATTCGAGTCTAACAGCCATAATCTTATTTGTTATTGCGGGTGCAGCGTTGGCACTTTATATCAAAGGTTATTTTATCGATTCTGATAGGCTTGTTAAAACTGAAATAGGTGCTTGGTTAAGTGGCTATACAAACAGAGGTATAGCAATTGGCTTGCCTCTAATCAGTATTATTGGGCTAGTTTTAGCTTATTTAAAAGCAGGCGAATCAGCTGTACTTGCTTTTTCAGGCAGCACAATAGCTATGGCAGGTGTACTAACCACCGCCGCAACCAGTTTATTTCCATTTATTGCGCCTTCATCTATTTCAATGGACGATAGTTTGACGGTCTTCAATGCAACCTCCAGTCATTACACACTGACTATTTTAACAGTCATGGCTATGCTTTTTGTACCCATCATACTGGGGTACACATTTTGGTGTTATCGCGCAATGTGGGGACGCATCACCGAAAAGTATATTAAAGACAATGGTCATTCGCTTTATTAAGCAATCATCGGACATAATAATGTGGTATTTCACTTGGATACTAGGCGTACTCTTGGCTTGCTCATTCGGCATTATTAATGTGATGTGGCTGGAATTAAATGGAGACTTGAAAGAAGGTGAAGATGAATAGATAAGAAGGAAAGTTATTTAATAAGTACTGAACTCTAAACCTGCAATCCATTTATAAATTTACTCTTTCTTCGTTGCGGAATTACTATGAAATAATTATACCTTTCACGTTCAAGAATGCCCGTTTTGAGTGCGTAGATTTTCGTGAAGGGCTAGGCGTAGAATCGCAGGAATAGTCATCTCTTTCAAGGTTCTACAACAACGCCCTTCGCGAAAAGATGCGTGCTATAAGTGGGTATTCTTGAACGCGAATGGTGTATATCGAGGAATCACCTTATCAGTTCTATACGGCAGGATAATGCAAACTACAGGGATTTATGGGCATCAAAATGACAATTCAGGTTCAGGAGCGTGTTGTTTGACTAGTCGATTGATGTGTTCGGATTTGAGCGATCAATAGTTTTTGTTGGGTTCGCCAGATTGATTGCTTTTGATGAATAACTTAGGCCATTATTGCTGGGTGGATATCGAAAGAAGGATTGCGTTAGGTTTTGGTTCGAATGTGAAATAAACCTAGATCAACGGAAGAAGTACTCTATTGGCACCACCTATACGACAGCTGGGAATTAGATGGTGATTCGATCTATACGGTTTTTAATAACCGGATGTTGTTACAGCTCATTTTTTTTGCGAGCGCGTCTCATTTTGGAACGATGGTAGCGTGATCGAATCCGCATGAGATATCCATTGAGTCTATCTCTTGACGAATAAGGTTCTATAAATTGTTGATTTACATTGCCATATTGGCTACTGGCCTCAATGGCTGCATCCCGATCTAAATCAATTAGAAGAACAATTCGACTGGTGTTTGTATAATTCCAGGCTTCGTGGAATGAGTTTCCGTCAAAAACCAAACAATCACCTTCGTGCCAATGTTTCGTTTTGCCTGCTACCATAAATGCGCAGTCACTCTCATCCGGTACTTTTATTCCGAGATGACAACGTAATTTGTTTCCATAATTTTCTTTATGAGGTCTGATATGGGTTCCGGGTGTGATTTTGGAGAAGCCCGCGTGAATTATGCCAGGAATTGCTTTGACCAGTGCCCCGGTTTTTGGAAAGAATGCTAAGTTCCTCGCCATTTGCTCATCAAGATTGGGGATACCACTGGAATTCGATTGTGATTGGTATATCCCGAGTAATTTCCACTCGTTGCTGTACGGAATGGTTATTGGGTAGGGTGTATAAGCCTGTTCAGTCTGTTTTGCGAGATATTGATCTAATTCATCTCTTATCAGTTGCCACTGGTTTTCAATGTCGCTAAGAAAGGGAAACAGCCTGGAACGATAATACATGATAATAATTTTTAAATTTGGTGTTAAAAAAATTAGGGTACAACTGGTACACGATGTAAAAATTTTCAGGCTGCTGCATTATTAATTTAGGCACTGATTGCGTTTACTCTTTGTTTTTCTTGTAAAGCCTTTAAGATAGGGTACTTAAGGTATATGCAAACAAGGCCCTGTCAGGTACAAATTAATGAATTGGTGCTTCAATCTTTTTGTGAATATCGCTCTTCGTCTCGATAATATTCCGGGAAACCGACTGCTGAAGTCAACTGTTCGAAATTCAGTATATTTGTGGCAGGTTGACCGTTTTTGATATTCTGCAGGCTGTTTTGCATGGCTGAAATGGATGTGTTTAGTAAAGTAAGCGGATACACAGCAATTTTGTAGCCGATTTCCTGCAGTCTTTCCGGGGAAAGGTTTGGGGTTTTTCCGTATTCAATCATGTTGGCCATTTTGGGTCCGTTCACTGTTTCACAGTAACGAATCATTTCCTCTTCACTTTCCGGCGCTTCCAGGAAATTTATGTCAGCACCAATTTCTGTGAATTCCTGGCAGCGGCTAATGGCTTCATCCAGTCCATGTGTGGCTCGAGCGTCGGTACGTGCCATGATCAAAATATCTCGATCCTCATTGCGGCTATCAACCGCAGCCTGTATGCGCATTAATGCCTCATCGCGATCGACAACCATCTTCCCTTTTGTGTGCCCGCAGCGTTTAGGCATCACCTGATCCTCGATCATTATGCAGGCAAAACCGGCCTGGGCATATCCCTGTACGGTTCTTTTGATATTCAGCGCATTTCCAAAACCGGTATCGCCATCACCAAAAACGGGTATTGACACAGCGTTGCAAACATTGCGTCCCTGTTCGACCATTTCGGCGTATGAGATTAATCCGGTATCGGGTACGCCTAATTTACTCCCAGCAACAGCGAAGCCGCTCATGAATGCAGTATCGAAGCCCGCTGCCTCAATGAGTTTGGCAGAAATAGCATCATGACAGCCGGGCATTAAAAATAAGCCCGGTTTGTCGAGAAGTGCTTTGAGTTTGTCGGTGGTGGAAACCATACAAGACTCCTTTTATGATTTTAGACGGTGTCGCCCATTAAGATTCGTGGCAGACACGATGGCCTGCCACGATGCAATGATTTACAGTAAAGGAACCATCAGTAATGCAACGATATTGATGATTTTAATCATGGGGTTGACTGCGGGTCCAGCGGTATCTTTGTACGGATCACCCACTGTGTCACCGGTAATGGCTGCTTTGTGTGCGTCCGAACCTTTTCCGCCGAAATGACCGTCTTCTATATATTTTTTGGCATTGTCCCATGCGCCGCCGCCCGTTGTCATCGACAGTGCAACAAACAAACCGGTGATGATCGAACCAATAAGTACACCACCTAATGCTTCTTTGCCAAGAGTGAGTCCGACAATTAACGGTACAGCGATTGGTAATAATGACGGTATGACCATCTCTTTAATTGCCGCTACAGTGAGTAAATCGACCGCTTTGGAGTAGTCCGGTTTCTCGGTACCTTTCATAATGCCGGGCATTTCTTTGAATTGGCGGCGAACCTCTATGACGATACCGCTAGCAGCACGACCCACCGCTTCCATCGCCAGCGCGCCGAATAAATAAGGCACCATGCCGCCGATAAATAACCCGATAATGACCATGTGATCAGATAGGTCGAACGCGATGTTGCCGCCCAGGTTTGCTGTGTAATCGGCAAACAAAACTAAAGCTGCAAGTCCGGCAGAAGCGATTGCATAGCCTTTGGTTACCGCTTTGGTGGTATTTCCAACTGCATCCAGAGGATCTGTAATATTACGAATTTCTTCGGGCAATTCAGCCATTTCTGCGATACCGCCGGCATTATCGGTAATCGGCCCGTAAGCATCCAGAGCAACGACCATTCCAGCCATGGAAAGCATTGATGTTGCAGCAATGGCAAGACCAAACAGGCCGGCTAACTCATAGGCTGCCCAAATACTCATACACACGACAAGTACAGGAGCGGCTGTCGATTTAAGTGATACCGCGAGGCCTGCTATGACATTGGTGCCATCGCCTGTTGTTGAGGCTTCGGCAATTGTTTTCACGGGTCCGAATTCTGTCGATGTGTAGTACTCGGTGATCACAACCATTGCCGCGGTTAATAACAATCCGATTATTGCAGATAGATATATATCGCCAGAGGATACCACTGCCCAGTTTACAGTTAAGCTGTCACCCAGCATGATTACTGTGACAGGGTAATACGCGATCGCTGAAAGTCCGCCTGAGATAAGTACGCCTTTATAGAGCGCGTTCATCACTCGCCCGTCCTTTTTGACTTTGACAAAGTAGGCGCCGATTATTGAGGTGATTATAGAGACTCCACCCAGTGCCAATGGATAAACAATGGCTCCATCGGTCGCGTTTTCTACTAACAGGCCGGCTAGTACCATTGTTGCGACGATTGTCACCGCGTAAGTTTCAAATAAGTCGGCGGCCATGCCTGCGCAATCTCCAACATTGTCACCAACATTGTCAGCAATAACAGCAGGGTTGCGTGGGTCGTCTTCCGGAATGCCCGCCTCTACTTTTCCGACCAGGTCTGCGCCAACGTCAGCGCCTTTGGTGAAAATGCCGCCACCTAGTCGAGCGAAGATGGAAATTAGTGAGCCACCGAAGGCCAGGCCGATTAATGCGTGCAAAGGATGTTCGGCACCTGCTGCAACCAGCATTGCGTAATAGCCGGCGACTCCTAAAAGTCCCAGGCCAACGACCAGCATTCCGGTGATCGCACCTCCTCGGAATGCAACCTGAAAAGCTGCATCCAGACCCTGATAAGCGGCTTGGGCGGTTCGGGAGTTTGCCCGAACGGAAATATTCATGCCTATGTAGCCAGCAGCACCTGATAGAAATGCACCAATCGCGAATCCAAATGCGGTGGCCCAGTCTAAAGCGAAACCGATGACCACGAAAAGCACAATACCTACATAACTGATCGTACGATATTGACGATCCAGATAAGCCTGCGCGCCCTGCTGGATTGCGGTGGCAATATCCTGCATACGTTCGTTACCTGCAGATCTGGAATTTATCCAGTCAATAGAGGTCACTCCGTAGGCCAGAGCCGCAAGGGATGAGGCAATAGCAAATGCAACTGACCAGCCGACGACAATGCCGATAACCAGTAAAAGAACAATACTAATGATGCTAATATTTCGATAATGTGGGTTCTGCATATAGGATGCAATTGTAGATAAGTAAGTTGTGGCGCTGGCTGTGGCCATGTAATTCCTCCTGTGTTTTTGAAGACCGACAGAGTCTGTCATGGGTTATGGGTTAAAGAGTTTGTGTGTGGTTAATTCTGGGCCTGTTGTGTGGATAGTTAAACTTTGAGTATTAGTCGGTAATCGAGCATTTTATAAAACGTGATATATGTTTATGCGTTTTTGCAATTTATTTCCTGCTCAAGACTAAAATGGTTGCTCACCAATCCGCGATTCAGATGGAAAAGGAATTGGATAGTTTTTTTGCCACGGGGGTATTTTTCAATGTGACATAGTCCGGCAAGCCATTAATATACGGTGGGTAGTCTTCTCCTTCTATGAGTGGTTGAAGATAAGATCTGCAGGCTTCAGTGATGCCGAGACCGTCTTTACTGATAAATTCTTTGGGCAACATTTTTTCAACGTTGGCAACACTGGCAAGATCGGTTGATCCGATTTCCCATTGATAGGGAGCATTTGAGGTTCTTACAATTGTCGGCATAATTGCATTTTTACCCTGAATTGCAAATTCCATTGCTGCTTTGCCCATTGCATAGGCTTGTTCGACATCCGTTTTGGATGCAATATGCCTTGCTGCTCGTTGCAAATAATCGGCAACCGCCCAGTGGTATTTGTAGCCCAAAGCTTCTTTTACAATGTTGGCGACAACAGGGGCAGAGCCCCCTAATTGTGCATGCCCGAACGCGTCGGTGCCTCCCGCTTCTGAAAGAAATTTTCCGTCGGCGCCTTTCACTCCTTCCGAAACGATTACCGAGCAATAGCCATATTTTTTCACTTTAATATCGACTTGAGCAAGGAATTTTTCTTTGTCCAGTGTTAATTCGGGAAAAAGTATCAGGATTGGAATGTCATTATTTTTATCCGTCGCCAGCCCGCCTGCCGCTGCGATCCACCCGGCGTGTCGTCCCATTACTTCGAGAACAAAGACCTTGGTTGATGTCGAGCACATGGATGCAACATCAAAGCTGGCTTCGCGCACTGATACTGCAACATATTTAGCAACAGAGCCAAATCCCGGGCAATTGTCAGTAACAGGCAGGTCGTTGTCGACTGTTTTAGGAATTCCAATACAGGTAATGGGGTAGCCCAAAGTTTCTCCCATCTGTGAAACCTTATAGGCGGTATCTTGCGAGTCTCCGCCACCATTGTAGAAGAAATATCCGATATCATGGGCGCGGAAGACTTCAATGAGTCGTTCGAATTCTGCCTTACTTTGGTCAAACCCTTTGAGTTTGTAACGACATGAGCCAAATGCACCTGCCGGAGTATGGCGTAATGCTGCGATAGAAGCGTCTGTTTCAAAAGTGGTATCGATCAAATTTTCTGTCAGTGCGCCAACAATGCCATTTTTCCCCGCAAAAATGCGGCCGATTTTATCCCTATGTTGGCGAGCAGTTTCAATAAGTCCACAGGCACTGGCATTAATGACAGACGTTACGCCACCTGATTGAGCGTAAAAGGCGTTTTTCAATTGTAATCTCACTACAGAGTTAAACTTTTCGATTGTAGCATATATTAGCAGTAAAACCGATGAGAAATTTCTGATTCCTTGGTCGTTGTCCAGGAATAATAATTGGCTTACAGAAAAGTGCTTCTTGGTTTAAGTGTGCAGATTGCAGGCCGTGTAGTTCTTCATATTAATACGCGGGTTTAACATCCCTGTTTTAAAGCTTGAGGATTCAGCGGTTGGCTAGACGCTATATTCTGAGGTGCAGTCCGTGGCCCGAAGGGGTTATATGCTAAAAATGATGGGTTAATGAATTTACTGATAACCGGGTTCTTGCTCTGCTGGCTGAGGTAAAGAAAATGTATTTTTTTTAAAAATCAAAATTATCGAGAATAAAAACAGAAACATAATGTTGGGTTCCGGTATTTTGTGGATGCGAAAGTCACCTTTGAGGTTTACACCAGGAAGGTCGAATGCGCTGAATTTGTTTGCTGAGCCCGTAGCTGATTTCCAGTCAATGAATGGTACGTCTGCTTTCCCGGATACACCGCCCGAAAAACCAGTAATCAAGCCATTTTTTAGAACGAACCCGGGGTCAGGTGCGCCAAGGCCCTGGCTTGGATTCCTAAACGCACTAAGCTGCGAATTTGGATCAAGTAAGTCCCAGATTATGCTGCCTATCTGAATGCGAAAAGCAGAGAGTAGTCCAGTTGCATCGACTGAAAAACTTCCGAAATGCAGACTGCCTACAGCGATAATCGAGTTACACTCGAATGCTCCGGTTGCAAGTACTGGACTGAGGCACGCGGTTTGGTAGTTAGGAACAGGTCGAGTGTATATTTTCTCCTGAACTTCAAATACCATTTTGTATGACATTGGCATAGAGAATGCGGTTGCGGGCAACAGCATAGAAACGATCAATAAAATTTTTTTTATCATGATTCTGATTCTTTTTTTGTTGAAATATTTGTCAGTGTCTAATTTGAGAATCCTATCGTTGTGTATTAAATTGCTTGGGACTGTATTTAAATGGTAGTAACGAAATTCAGGATCCTGCTGCTTAACTTAAAAGCAACAACCATGCCAATAATAACATAACCTATTATCTACAGACCATTATAGGTTTTCAACAAATTATGATGTTTTAAAGTGTAAAATATATTGACACTTTATAATCCTCATTCCATTGAATATAACGCTTCTTGGTTTATCAAGGTAAACTCAATTAACGGGTTATAATCGAGATTAATGAGGCTCGGAAGTGTTTAGTGCTATGAACTTGGAATTTGTCGATTGGGTGGTCATCGTGGGATATATGTTTGTTATCCTGTTGGTGGGTTTAATTTGTTCTCGTAAGAACACCAGTACCGAAGAATACTTTGTTGGAAATCGGCGTTTTCCAGGTTGGATCATTGGTTTAAGCCTGGTTGGTACATCAATCAGTTCGATTACCTTTCTAGCTTACCCTGGCGATGCCTATAAGACGTCCTGGTTGCGTTTCGTACCCAATACCATGTTACCGGTGGCCGTATTAATTGCAGCTTATTGTTTCTTACCTTTTTTTCGCCGAGAACGGATAACATCGGCTTATGAATTTCTGGAGCAGCGGTTTGGGCCTTCGGTTCGAGTCTATGGTGCGTTCGCATTTATGTTTGGGCAAATTGTACGCATCAGCATGATCCTTTATTTGGTTTCGTTGATGTTGCATGAAATTACCGGACTAAGCGTTTTATTCTGCATTGTAATCGGTGGTTTATTTGTTTCGTTTTATACCGTATTAGGCGGTATAGATGCTGTGATATGGACAGATGTCATGCAAACCCTGATTTTGCTTGCCGGTGGTGTTGCGTGTTATTGGGTGATCGTCGAGGCTTTACCCGGCGGTTTGAGCCAGATTTTGAGCGTTGCAGAAAATCACGGTAAATTATCCTTATCTGAGCTAAACAACGGTAAGTTACATAGCGTTTCCTGGGATTGGTCTTTAGATAAAAAAACCATACCGATGATGTTGTTGATCGGATTGAGTGCATGGTTAACCGAGTACAGCAGTAACCAAAATGTAATACAACGCTATTGTGCTTCGAAAAGCTCGGCTGAAGCTCGAAAAGCGATGTTGGTCTGTGTACTGAGCAGTTTGCCGATTTGGGCGTTTTATATGTTTCTTGGCACCTGTTTATTCGTGTTTTTTCAACAATTCCCAACACTTCCAGCAACCGAAATGTTAACGGGTTCACAATCTGCGGAACAGATATTACCGTATTTCATTGTGCACAATATGCCTTCGGGTTTTGCTGGGCTTGTTATCGCGGCAGCTCTGGCTGCGGCAATGTCATCACTGGATTCCAGTATTAACGCGATTGCAACGGTATGGGTTGTCGATATATATCGACGTCATCTCAAGCCGGCCAAATCGGACAGACATTATTTGCATGTTGCGTGGTTAATGGCATCCATTATTGGATTGTTTATGATAATTGGTGCGTTTTATTTATCGAATACGACAGGAAAAACTTTACAACATACCGCAACAATCTTAGTGTCTCTGTTGACGGGGGGTATGCTCGGCTTATATTTGTTGGGTTTTTTTACACATAAAACTGGAACAACAGCCGTGTGGTTCGGAATCGTGGCAACAATGTTATTTACCGGGTGGACAGTACTGTCGTCAAATGGGCTATTGCCCGATTTTGCCAGTGTACCGTTTGATCTTTACTACACAGGCCTGATAGGTAATGTCATTATGTTTGTTGTCGCTTATTCATTTGGACTTCGGTTCCATGCAGCAAAAAACACTTAAGGGTCGGGCGTCGGTCAGCAATCGTAGCGGTCGTTTCGAAACTTACGAGCATGAACCATTCGATGAAAGGCATAGGGGTCAAGTATCATAATGACTGATTATAATGACAAAGCAGCCTAATGCAACAGATCTTTGATGAAATATAATGGTTGTTTCTAAGGCGTGAGCTCGATGGTCGTATACTCAAGCTAACAAAAATATTATTTCGTCTTCTTGCTAATTACCACCGAATCTATGTTGTCTGTGCGCAATTTTTCTCGAACCGCATCGGCCTTACTCATAGAAGAATACGGTCCAAGTTTCACTCTGTTCCAGGATGCGGTTCCAATTTTTGCTGTTTCGATTTTCGATGTAATACCCAAAAATGCTAGCTGCGCTTTCAGTTTATCTGCCTGGGCGAAATTTCGAAATGAACCCACCTGGAGCTCATAGATCCCCGGCCTTGCTTTTCCCAGTTCTTCTTCACGTTTGCGTGTCTTAATTTCAGATTCCGGAACTTCGACTTCCTGCTTAGGTAATAAGGTGTAAAACTCGAAACGGCTTTTCTTTTTTTCTCGTGGCTTTGTTACTACGCTGTTTTCAGTCTGTACCGAGGTGGATTTATCTTTCGCGGTTACTGGCGTTTTTGTATCGCGGAGGATAGATAGAAAAATCACAAACAGTCCCAGTAACACCGCTATCGAAAAATAGCGCCAAAGGGGGAGTTTAGTATTCTGTTTGCGACGACTAGTGGCGCGATGTTTGTAGTCTTTAGGCATGATTACATTGATTCAGGAGAAGAGATACCCAATAAAGTAAGGCCATTGGTGATGGTTTGTTGCACTGCACAGGTCAGGTTTAAGCGCGCATTACGCAATTTTGATTGTTCTACAAGAACCTTATGAGCGTTGTAGTAGGTATGGAATTCTTTCGCCAGATCGCGCAAATATTGTATTAACAAATGGGGTTCGTGTTTTAGTGCCGCATTCTCAATTATTTCTGGATAGCGAGACAAACGGGTAACCAAGGCCAGTTCCTGAGGTTCAGACAATAAAGCCAGATGGTTCATTCCCTCTTCAATATCCCTTGTCAGGTCTTTATCGTCCAGTTGTCTGAATACACTGCATACTCGGGCGTGGGCATACTGCACATAAAACACCGGATTTTCGTTGGATTGAGATTTCGCCAGCTGCAGATCGAAGTCCATATGTTGTTCGCAGCGGCGCATTAAATAGAAAAATCTCGCCGCGTCTTTACCCACTTCGTTACGCAGTTGTCTCAGGGTAACGAATTCTCCGCTTCTGGTTGACATGGGCACTTTTTCGCTTCCTCGATATAGCACTGCAAATTGTACCAGTAATACGTCCAGTTTTGTCGCGTCCTGTCCTAATGCGTTAATTGCAGCTCGAACGCGTGCTATGTAGCCATGATGGTCGGCACCCCAGACATCTATTATGCGCTCAAAACCTCGTTCGAGTTTATTCAGGTGATAAGCTATGTCCGACGCAAGGTAAGTGGTTTGGCCATTGTCCCTAATCACGACGCGATCTTTTTCATCTCCAAGCTGGCTACAGGCAAACCATGTTGCTCCATCCTTCTGGTATAAATGTCCAGCGGAGTCTAACACCTGCAGGGCGTTGTGAACTGCGTCCGAATGCATTAATTTCCGTTCGGAATACCATTCGTCAAATTCAACTCCAAAATCTTCCAGATCGTCGCGAATGTCCGCCAATATAGAGTCCAGCCCAGCCTTCAATATGATTTCATAACGTTTCGGGCCCAAAAGTGTCTGTGCGCGTTTGATCAATGCATCGATGTGTATTTCTTTATCTCCCCCATCAGGTTCATCGGCCGGTATGTTTTCGAAAACTCGTGCTGAAAGACTGCGAAATTCGTCACCGTATTTAAGGTGGATTTGCGCAGCGATTTCTCGTACATATTCACCTCGATAGGCATTGCTGGGAAAAGCGAGTATTTCGCCGCATTCTTCCAGGTAGCGCAACCAGATCGTTGTTGCAAGAATATCCATCTGTCGACCGGCATCATTCACATAATATTCTTGGTGAATATCAAAGCCAATAGCGTCTAAAAGGCTGGCTACTGCAGAACCATAGGCGGCTCCGCGACCATGTCCGACATGGAGGGGGCCTGTTGGGTTCGCGGATACGAATTCGATTTGGATCCTTTTTTTGTTGCCGGTTGTGCTTTTTCCAAACTCCGCATTCTGATCGTGGATTTGCTTGATGATTTCGTATTGTGCGTGAGAATTGAGAAAAAAATTGATAAACCCAGGTCCGGCAATTTCGGTTTTTTGAATAATTGGTGCTTGTGGTAAGGCGTTAATAATTTCCTCTGCCAGTTGGCGCGGAATTTTTCTGGCAGATTTGGCTAAAGTTAGCGCCAGATTTGAGGCAAAGTCCCCGTGCTTTGGATCTTTGGTACGTTCCAGACTGATTTTTATTTCAATACTGCTTTGGATTTTGCCTTCGCTTTGCAGGGTTGCGATTGCTTCACGCAGCAATTGTTCCAGGGTGTTTTTCATAGGGGATTAAATTATTGTGGAACGAATTTTTGAAGGATCGGGCATTATCCTAAATTCGCTCATGGCTATGCAATGTTTTGTTGCAGCCAGTACGGTTTTTCTGTAATTACCCAGCGAGCGTGGTGGATAGGGTGCGAATCATTAATTGTCATGGATATATAAATATTTCACTGTAAGTTTTGCTGTACCCTCTTCAGTGATAAATCTCAGATAATCAATGGCGTATACCTTTCCCCCGCCTGGTAAAATACACATAGAATAAATACAAGTTTTCAATATAGATCAATTGGGTCAATGTCGATGGACCATTTTACGCGTTTTGCATCGGGTATGCCCTGGATCTTGGTCAGTAACTCGTTTATCAGTGAATGCAGAAGGTTTCTTTTAGTGCTTTGAATCAATAGTTGAAATCGATACAGTCCGGCGCGTTTTTGCATGGGTGCGGGTGTGGGCCCTAATATTTGTACAGAATTTAGATCGTTTTTGTTTAGCAGTGCCTTGATCTGTTGAAGAAATGCCCATGGTGTTTTTTGTTTTGTACTTTCTGATCTTAGCAGTGCCTGAAAACTAAAGGGCGGCAAGCTACAGATTTTTCTTTCCGATAGGATTTCTTCGCTAAGTCCGGAATAACCCCTTGCAATTAATGTGTTCAGTATGGGGTGTTCGGGATGGCGAGTTTGCAGGATGACTCGACCGGGTTTGCGGTCGCGACCTGCACGGCCTGAAACCTGGATGATTAATTGTGCCAGCCTTTCGGTGGTTCTGAAGTCGATACTGAACAAACCCGAATCCGTATCCAGAATACCGACCAGGGTTACATTGGGGAAATGGTGTCCTTTGGCGAGCATTTGTGTGCCGATAAGAATATCGATTGTACCCGCGCTGATTTCGGTAAGTATTGCTTTCAGGCTGCCTTTACGCCTTGTGTTATCACGGTCTATGCGGACAATGTTAGCCTGCGGGAAAATTTTTTCCAGTATCTGCTCGACACGCTCAGTACCCAATCCCAATAACAAGAGTTTGTTTTTTTTGCAATGTGGACAATTGTCTGGGATGGGTTGTTGGTATGCGCAATGGTGGCATCGTAAGCGCTTTTCACCAGAGTGCAGAACCAGGTTACTGTCGCAACGGCTGCATTGCGCAATCCAGCCGCAGTTATGACAGGTTAAAGTGGGTGCAAATCCTCGACGGTTAATGAATAGCAGTACTTGTTGTTGTTGCTGAATCGTTTGTTTAATGGCCAGTAGCAGTTTGGACGAGAGTCCTTCGGTTAATGGCTGGTTGCGTATATCCAGTAACTCGATTGTTGGCGGTTTTGCACTGCCTGTTCGGGTGAGAAGTTTGAGATGTTTAAACTGATTTCGGGTTACATTGTAAACGCTTTCCAGTGATGGCGTCGCCGAACCCAGAATTATGGGAATGTCCAGTAGTTGAGCACGTTTTATGGCGACGTCTTTGGCAGAAAAGCGGAATCCTTCCTGCTGCTTAAACGAAGTATCATGTTCTTCGTCAAGAATGATTAAACCGGGATTGCTTAATGGTGTAAACACCGCTGACCGTGTCCCCAGGAGAATTGCTGTGTGTCCATTTGCGGTATTCAGCCAGGCGTTTTTGCGAGTTTGTTCGGTTAAACCTGAATGAAATACATGGATCTGGGTTTTAAATCGTTGTTTAAATCGCTCTTCCAGTTGGGGTGTGAGCGTGATTTCCGGAAGTAAGACTATAACCTGTTTTTGTTGCGTTAATACTGAGTGAATAATTTGAAAATAGATTTCTGTCTTACCACTTCCAGTAATGCCATCAAGAAGAAAACTGTTAAAACCCTGCATTGATTGAAGTATCTGTTGGATCACCGATTTTTGTTCGGCGTTTAGTTCAAATGCCGGTGGGGAATATTCATACGCAGGAATATTGATTTCAGATGTGGTGGTTTTTTTTACCAGTCCTTTTGTGGTTAAGGTTTTCAAAACTGCGCGCCAGTTCCATCCGAGATTGTTCATTTCACTGGGTGTTGCACCGTTTTTTTTGTGCTTTATAAAAGTGAGTAATGCTTGCTGGCGATGCGCCCGATGGGAGATTTTGGAATCGGTATTTGAAGCGAGTAATGTGCTTTGGTAGCGAGGTTCGTCACTTACTATGGCTTGTGCACCTTTTCGAAGTAATACAGGAAGTGCGGTGCTGACGACTTCTCCGATGGGGTAATGATAGTAGCGACTTGCCCAAGTCATTAAAGTGAGGTCACCGCTAGACAATAGAGGGGTATTATCCAGAATACAAATTACTTTTTTTAATTGCGAAACAGGAACGCAGGATTTGTTGCCAACTTCCAATAAAATTCCGGTCTTTGTTTGAGCTCCGAATGGTACAGAAAGCCGAATTCCTGGTTGAAGTTGATTAAGATTTGCGTTGTCTGGAGGCAGGTAATCGAAAATATCTCTCAGCGGAACAGGAACAGCGACTTTTAAAATTGTTTGCATGAAGATTGTCCGAAATTATTTGAAATTTATGATTGTAAATTAACTCCAATTCAATCAAACTCGCCTAAGTGTTTATAGTCTAAGCACTTAATTTATTTGTTCACAGATCATGTGGGTAACTCTGTGGACAAGTTGTTGAATGGATTCTCAACTGCTTGAAATGTATGAATTCCTATTAAATTGTTCACAGATAATACTGTTTAAAAACCACCATTAAAACAAAATGTTAGGTTATTATCGCAGCCTTCGGTGAGGGGTCTTTCCTGGGGGTTGAGCTGGCCACTATAGTTTGTCAATTGTGACTGACTTAGGGGCGGATATAAAATAATATTCAACCAACCTGTAGGTTTTTATTCCTGCTTTCAAGTTTGAGGATGGGTCAATACTGGGCCTACGGAGCCGTTTTTGTGAAGTCGAAGATGGATTGAAAAACAAGCCCAATTTGGATATATACTCACATTTCTTATATTCTGTTCGCCAGCATTATTTCGGTGGAAGAACTATTGCTGGAAGGTTTTGTTAGGCTGATTAGCCATCGATACTATGAGCAAAAATCTGTAAATTTGTGCCGCAGAGTAAGCAAAAATAACGATAATTGTATTTGATTGGGAGATTTAAGAATGGAGGGATTGAATCAACAAGTTTTACGAACTGATGCGTCAGGTATGCCATTGGAATGGATTGGTTACCAGGAGGCTGTCAAGCTTCATTATCTGAGCCAAGTTGTTTACTCCCTGGGAAGCTTACTTTATACCGTACATGGTGGAGTGAATGCCGTTTCAGGTAAACAGAGTTTCATCGAAGTGAATTCTATTCTGGCTACACGCAGCAGAAATTTTGCTGTCAGGAAGGTCGGGAAGAATTATGTGCCACCGTTAAATAATCCGACACTTTTCAATCGAGATAATTTTTTGTGTCTTTATTGTGGTGCTTCCTTTCGGCACGGAGATTTGTCCAGAGACCATGTGACCCCTATTAGCCTCGGTGGCGAGGATAATTGGAATAATGTCGTAACAGCCTGTAAGCGATGCAATAACCATAAAGCAGGGCGGAGTCCTGAATCTGCGGGTATGGAATTGATAGCCATTCCGTTTGTTCCTACTCATGCAGAGTACGTTTTTCTACAAGGGCGTCGTGTACTTGTAGATCAGATGGAATTTCTACGGGCACATTTTCCAAGGAAAAGTCGACTTCATGATCGTTTTTAGTTGAGTTGAAAGAAAACGCAGGAAATTTGAATCAATTATAATGAGTTCTAAAAATGCTGATTATGAGCGTCTGGTGGTTGCTTATTCTGTCGACTTGTATCGTTACGCATTTTGGTTGTGTAAGGATCCTTCGCAAGCCGAAGATTTGGTTCAGGAGACTTTTCTTAGAGCATGGAAATCGCTGCACAAATTGAAAAACAGAGAGCTACCCAAACCCTGGCTTTTTACTATATTAAGGAATGAGTTTGCCAGACAATACGCGAAAGTTCGGCCAAATATACAGGACATAGATCTCACCAGTATTGAGTATAAGGATACACAGAATGACACCAGCACCGAAGCGTTCGTACTGACGCGTGCTCTGGATACATTGGCGGAAGATTATCGCGAGCCTTTGTTGTTACAGGTTCTGGGTGGTTTTAGCTGTGAAGAAATTGCCAAGATATGTGGAATTTCCAAAGGTGCTGCGATGACCAGGTTGTTCCGTGCTAAACAAAAATTGCGTCAAATATTGACCCCGGACGGTTTGGGTGACAAATGATCGATTGTGAACAATTTGAAAAATATTATTCTATAGATCCTAACGGTTTGGATACTGAGATGCTTGTCCACAAGGAAAACTGCAAGAAATGTTTGCAGACAGTTGAACAAATTCGAAAATTGGATCGACAAATCAGAGCTGCGCTGGAAGTTGAAGTGCCTGCTGATTTAGTACAGATGCTGACAAAACTTCCCGGACGAGGTTCGCGGCATGGCAAAGTGATACGGCAATCTATATTTGGTGGTTTTGCGTTGGCGGCTTCTTTTTTTCTAGGTGTTAGCCTGACCACTTATCGGTCTAATCAATCTGCCCCGCAACCATTAGAGCTACAACAGCTCGTGTATAACCATATCATTGGCAAGCCACAGGCATTAAATGCTTTGTTTCCTGTCAAGGAAGCGTTAATAAAGACTACATTAAAAGATTTTGGCGTGGCCTTAAAAAATCCTCTGGGTGATGTGTTACATATTACCCTGTGCCCGATTGCTGATACACACGGGCTGCATATCGTCATACAGGGAAAAACTGGCCCAGTGACATTGCTTTTTCTGCCGACAAAAACGATCCATAGTCGTGAAGGCTTTCATAAAGGTAGGTTTGCGGGGTACATAGAACCCGCGCCGACAGGGGTGATTGCAGTTGTTGGAGAGAAAGATGAACTGTTGGATGGAATTGAAGAGATGGTGGAAAATTCTATAGAGTGGTTGTAATACTTTGCGGTTGTCTATTCTTGGGCTCTTTTATCAATAGAGCAGTTTATTGATTATCGTGATTCGAGCTTAATCGATGTAAATACTACCCCCAATCCTGCTATTGGAGGAAGTTTTCTGAATGACTGCAATTGAGAAATTCCAGTCGTTCGTAAATTTTATTGAAAAACGGGTTCGGGGCAGTTTCGGCCCCTTGCATTCAACAAAAGTGAATCTCCGCTACCCGTCGGTCACCGCTGCTGGGAGAAAGTAAGTTAGGCATTGTCTGTACGGTCGGATATCAGCCAAGCGTATCATTGTTTCCATTCTATCGTGTGGCAATCAATGTTAGCGATGCTATTAACAAAAAATTTCTTACACTTCATGCTGTTGAGAAATGTTATTATAGAATGACATACTGGTGATGGGTGTAAGTTGAAGACAGGCAAGATCAACAACATTTTTCCACATAGGCTGTGAATGTTTTATTGCTTAAAAAATGAAAGTCGCGTTTCCGGCGCTGACTTTTATCTTGTATATAATACTGAGTGACAATCCTAATAGTGAAGAACATCCATGATGAATTCCACAGTTCGCGACGATCAAGCAATGGTGCCCACTCGGCACCGGCTTACGGTGGAAGAATATCACTGTATGGGCGATGCGGGTATTTTTAGCGAGGATGACCGAGTCGAATTGATTGATGGTGAGCTGGTTGATATGGCCCCTATAGGAAGCCGGCACGCTTATATCGTTGATGTGCTTAATCGCCTGTTTGTGAAAAACGTCGCACGAACACGTTTGGTCAGGGTGCAAAACCCCATTCAAATGGGCGATTTTGGCGAACCCGAACCCGATATCGCCATTGTGCATAATGCCGCCTATTTTGATCATCATCCTCAAGCGAGTGACGTATTACTGATTATTGAAGTGGCAGAGACTTCTCTAGATTACGATCGAACCACCAAGCTACCTTTTTATGCACGGTATGGCGTTCCCGAAGTATGGATTATTGACCTGAATGGGAAAAGCTTAGTTCGTTATCGCAATCCCATAACCTCTGAACAAAAGTATCGAGAGGTTACCGATTTTCCTCAAGGAACGGTGGTGGCCGAGGAAATTACCGAGGTTGAGATTCGCATCGACACTTTGTGGCCTTAAAAGACGCGCAAAGAATGGAGGGCTGAGGGGGCAAGTATCATATTGACTGTTTTGTCCGATTGTTAAAAAATCGTCCAAAGGAATAAAAGGGTCGCGTCTTTTCTTTAATTGATAGAAATATAGCCTTGCTGAGAATAACACTCTACCGTGCTTGTCCTGCGGCGAAACAGCCTTTCATCAATTATCGTTCGCCGGCTTTGCAAATTTTAATGTCATGCGATCACTTTCTCCGATAGCAAGATATTTTTCCTGATCGACTTCTTTAAGGCGAAGACTGGGTGGCAATGTCCAGACGCCTTTGGGATGATTTTTGCTGTCATTAGGATTTGCATTGATTTCAGATGATCCAATGAATACAAAACCGGATTGTTTGGCGAGGTCCTTCACGTATGCTTCGGTCACATATCCTGAGGTGGCTGTTGGGTCTTGAGGTTGGTCTTCAATACCCCGGTGCTCGACTATACCGAGTACTCCACCCGGTTTTAAAGCTCTAAACATTGCTTTAAACACGGTCAATGCCTGACCTCCTTTCATCCAGTTATGTACATTTCTAAATGTGAATACCCGGTCTGCGGAATTTTCCGGTGCTATTTCGAGATGATTGGGTGGTTGCAGAGTGGTCACAGATAACTGGTCGTATATGTTTGGAGTTTCTCCGATTTTTTTGTTAAATGTGGCTAAACTCTTTTTGAAATAGGCAACTTCGGAATCACTGGAAAAATGAGCAGCGTACAATTGCCCGTTATTGCGTAACAGCGGTGCCAGAATTTCTGTATACCAACCGCCACCTGGCCATATTTCAACCACTGTCATGTTGTTTTCGAGGCCAAAAAATTTTAGTGTCTTTTTTGCATGTCTGTATTGATCTCGAGCTTTGTTTTTTTGCGGGCGATGTTCTCCTTTAAGTACACTTTCAATTGGATCAGTTTTTATCTCTGTGTTGGGATGTTCTGCGTAGACTGGTTGGGCGATGGAACAAACCAGAATCAAAGCAAGACGACTTAATGTGGACGGAATTGGATTCATAATGAACTCTCAAACGGTTTGGTTGCGTAATTGGGCGATGCTTAGAAAACCAAGTATCACAAAGGCAATCAGCGTCCATGCAGGAATACTCAAGCCAAGAAATGTCCATAATACTTCGGCACATTCACCGGTACCACTCAGCAAAAGCTCCAGAGTTTTTGTCAGAGGGAAATGTTTAAACACATATTCAAGGCCGGGGCCACAGGTAGGGACTTCGTCAGCTGGAAGGTTTTGCAGCCAGACATGGCGGGTGGCTACTGCTATCCCACAGATAGCCACGGCAGTGGCGATAACAGAATAAACTTTGATACCAAAGCGGGTGGGGTTATGTATGACTGCTACTAACATAATCAGGCCGACGATAAGAACCAGTACACGTTGAGAAATACACAGTGGACAGGGTTCCAGCTCTACAATAAACTGAAAATAAGCAGCGGTCAGCAGCATGGATAGACAAAGTATAAAGCCGAACAAAAACCAGACGCGGGGAGTGAAAGTCATAAATTCGGCAATCTTGATAGGAATAAAAGTCGAATGGACAATGTTTTCTTTCCTTAGTATTGAAGTGGATTTGCAGAGAATTTAACAGATATGACAGAAAAGTTCAGCCCAGGTTCGTGAAATAAATGGGATGATGCTGCATATTCCGGTTACCTGGTCAATTAGATTTCCAGATTATATTTATGATTTTACCTGATACAGAAACACTCGATTTATTGAGAAACGTTAAAGCTTTTTCCGGGCTTGACGAACAGGAATTGACGGATCTGTTAAAGATATCGGTTAGAAAGAAATTCAACAAGAATCAGCCGGTTTTTGCTATTGATCAGGATGCACGTCAACTCTATATTGTAGAAAGCGGTACTTTTATACTTAATCTGCGAGATCGAAAATTCAAGTCTTTTAAAGCAGGCGATCTTTTTGGCGAAGTTGGAATAATCAACGAACACGTCAGAACGGGTACCATTCGAGCATTGGAAGAATCGATCCTGATTGCGGTTGATGGTAAAGCTTTGTTTGACGAGCATCGGCTAAATTCGCTCACTGCTTTGAAGATTACCCGTGAATTCGCGCGGATGGTGACCTACTATTTGCGTACACAGGAGCAGGTTTCCACTTCCGAATTGATTGACAAGGGTGAAAATGATCTGGTTGAGTTCAAGTCATCTTTGCGCTGGAATGCCAAGTCGAAACATAACGACCAATTGATCGAGCAAGCGGTTATTCGAACCCTTGCTGCTTTTCTGAATACGAAAGGAGGGACTCTGCTTGTTGGTGTGCGGGATGATGGAAAAATATTGGGTATCGGGCGTGATCGATTTGAAAACAGTGATAAGGTGTTGTTGCATCTTACGCGTCTGATAAAGCAACGTATCAGCACCTTACATATGCGATTTATACGCTTTGAGATTGACGAATTAGGCCAGCAACAAGTACTCAGAATTGATGTGGATCCTGCAACAATGCCTGCGTATATTACTGAAATCAATAATCACGAAAGTTTTTGCGTAAGAACCGGGCCATCTACAACCCAGTTACGGGTTAGCAAAATATATGAGTATATTCAGATGCGGTTTTGATTGAGTGCTAGTACTCCATCACAGTTGTGTAGGGGGGTAGGTTATGTCGAGAAGTGGTCAGC
>CAZGQY010000003.1:0-38876 GCA_964528035.1 uncultured Methylococcaceae bacterium
CAACGCAGAAGACGGACAATAAGACCAGTCAGGATTCGTATATTATTGAATCCTCTCTCCTAATCTAATTACCTGAAAATAAAAGACATTGACTCTGAAGAAGAAGGGTATATGTGGCCCGTTACTCACCCAAAAAAAAGCATGATTAGGTATCGTTAATGATACTAATCGCAATGATCGGACAATCAATACCCACTATTTCACCACAGGCTCGATAGCCTCGGACAACCCTGCACCTGCATTACTCCGCCAAACCAAACCGAAATATTCATGAATACAGACACCTTATACTCCATTCAACCCAACCAGGATTATCGAACATTAACCACACAAAACCTAAATGACGACATTGTCAATTATTACGACACTTGCTATTGGGATTATCTATTCGCCTGGGCCAACACAAAAAATCTGGCATTACACTATGGATACTGGGATACCCACACTAAAAACCACAGTGAATCTCTATTGAATATGAATAAAGTACTGGCGGAATCCATTCAAATTAGTGGCTCAGATTACATATTGGATGCTGGTTGCGGACTTGGGGGCAGTGCAATCTGGTTAGCAGAAACTTACGGAGCTCAGGTATTAGGTATTACTCTCAGCAAACGTCAGGCCGAACATGCAACTAAATTCGCGGCCAGACGCGGTGTTTCTGATCGAGTTAAATTCGAGGCTGCAGATTTCTGCCAAACCCCGTTTGAAGATGCATCGTTTGACGTCGTATGGGGACTGGAAAGTGTCTGTTACGCGATAAGAAAACAGGATTTTATAAAAGAGGCATACCGCCTTCTACGAGCCGACGGTCGACTGGTGATTGCTGACGGCTTGCGAAATAAAAGTCAGTTCACTGCAAAAGAATGGAAACTAGTCGTCACCTGTCTAAACGGATGGTCAGTTCCAAACCTCGCAACTCCGAATGAATTGCTGGAATACATTACGGATTCTGGTTTCAACGACATAAAATACCGGGATATTTCCAAAAACACTCTGCCATCAGCAAAGCACATGCATCGAACTGCGCTAATCAGCTATCCTTTACAAAAATTATCCAGGTTGTTGGGCCTACGCACAGAAGTACAAGACGCGAATTTTCTCACAGGGCTGCACCAATACTCACTGATGCGTGATGGAATTTCCGGGTACGGTTTACTCACCGGCGTAAAATAAACGATCCCAGAATAATTAAAAAACTTTGTCCTAATACAAAACCAACAATGGTTCCCCCGCTAATCTTCTAAATCACAGAAGACTAGCGGGACTCCACGGCAGAAAAACCAATCCTGCAACAGACTGCCTACAAAAGGCAGAAACCAAAATATTAGCTTCTAGCGCGCGCCTTTACCGTCGCCTGCTGGGCCGTAAAGATCAGACATACGTCCATATTCACCATCATTTGGCTTTTGGCTATCGCCGTCAGTAGAGTTACCACAACCAACAACACCAACGAATACTCCAGCAACCAGAACCATTGCAAACATCTGCATTAACTTTTTCATATTTTCCTCCTCAAAACTACCTTCTAATTATAAAAAACCCACAAAATGCGTGAGATTCCTAAATACAAAACTTGTCAAAATTAAGGATGATAATTAAGAATTTAATCGCATTTGCGAGCCTATTCTAGCCTATCACGTTACCAGGCTCAAGCCCAAACAGGCGCTGAAGCCAGCTTACTGAGTTTTCTTGTTTTTTTGACAATTCGTTCCTATCTATACACAGCAACAGTTATCAGACTAAATATTCAAAACCCGCCTACCATAGTAAAAAACGTAACAATATAAAGGTTTCAATAAATGCAAGCAGAAAATTCACCCAGCAAGAATCCACGCTTAACAAATCGGCTCCAATCACTGTACGGGACACTTTACATAGAAGACTCGAAATGTTCAAGGCTGAACTCCACCAACCATTTCAGAACACGATTACCAGGTACTGAATATACTGAATATATTTGATCGTGTTAAACTGTGCAAATCAAAACAACAACAATTATGGTTCGCTGCAATGCCGCGTTGAATCTGGAGACATGGTATGAAAATCCTACTGGTTTACCCTGAAATGCCCTATTCATTCTGGTCTATGGATCATTTAATGAAAATGTACGGGAAAAAATATAGCTACCCGCCGCTGGGATTATTAACCGTTGCAGCCATGCTACCCGAAACATGGGATAAACGCCTGATTGACCTGAACGTAGGCGATCCATTGACTGACAGTGATCTGAAATGGGCCGATTACGTTATGGTCAGCGCAATGAACGTACAAGAACCCTCCTGCAAAGAAATATTCGCTCGCTGTAAACAATCAGGAAGCAAGGTAATCGCTGGTGGCCCACTGTTTACCCATGAATTTTCCAGATTCTCCAGTGTAGACCATTTTATATTGAACGAAGCGGAACTCACACTGCCAAGATTTCTTTCAGACCTGGAACAGGGTAATCCAAAAAAGGTTTATGGCACACCCGACATGGCTAATGTTCATGAAACACCTCTACCGCTATGGGAATTAGCTGACCTAAAAAAATATGCCTACGCTGTTGTCCAGTATTCTCGCGGATGCCCATATATGTGTGATTTCTGTGATGTCACTGCATTGTTTGGCAGAAAACCAAGAACTAAGACGGCTCAGCAAATGATCGCGGAACTTGAAGCATTTGGTGATATTGACCAATATGGCATGGTGGTGTTTGCAGATGACAATCTTATGGGGAACAAAAAGTTCCTCAAGTCAGAATTGCTACCGGCCCTGATCGAATGGCGAAAACAAAACAGGGTCGTGGTCACTTTTGCAACCCAAATAACAATTAACCTGGCGGATGATGCCGAGCTGATGGATCTGATGTTAGAAGCTGGATTTCAGAATATTTTTATCGGCATTGAAACTCCGGATGATGAGGGTCTGGAAGCCTGCAAAAAATCCCAAAACCGCAGACGTGACATGTTGGATAACGTACGTCTTCTGCACAATGCCGGCTTTGTTATTACAGCGGGATTTATCGTCGGATTTGATACCGATACACCATCAATTTTTCAGCGGCAAATCGATTTTATCCAGGACAGCGGGATTGTCATTTCCGGAGTCAGTGTCTTAAAAGCTCCACCAGGAACCGAGCTGTATACCCGAATGAAACGAGAAAACCGCCTGATTGAAGCCTTCAATTTTCATGAAAGTGAAACCAATATCGTCCCACTTATGGATCCTGAAATATTACGAGACGGATATCTGCATGTTCTCAAAACCATCTATAACCCGGAAAATATTTATAAACGCACACAAAACTTGCTGAATGATTTCCGTAATTCGGCTAAACCTTCCAGCGGTGGAATTTTAGACATCAAACTGAGTGTCCTCGCCCGTTACAGCGTAATAGCCCTGAGGTGTATTTATTTTCTCGGTATAAAAGGTGAACATAGAAAAAAATTCTGGCAGCTCGTCGCCTGGACTCTGAAAAACCATCCACAAAAAGTCGATGTAGCTCTCGGATTTGGCGTCTGGATGTACGACCTGGGGAAAATATACGAAAATCATATCGCCTTAGGCCACTATGACTCTCATATCGCTAAAATCGCGCCTCGCAAAGATGCCGAAGAACCCATACTGGAAAGTGTTTAACCCTTCATCACCGATGATTAGGACGATTCTTTCCCACTAGCATCACCGTGTATGCAGGAATTCTTAACCGTCACCCAGGCGGATCATAGGATTTCTCCTGCATGTAGCAATCATACCGGCGCAGCCTCAACCTCAATTTTTCCCAATGAAACGATATTACATCGGTCTTTGCGTCTCTACTCATGATGCTGCAGTCTCTATTGTCGATACGCAAGGAAACATACTTTTTGCTGAAGCAACAGAACGCTTTCTGCAATACAAAAGAGCGCCTAACTGTGAACCTGATAATGAACGACTCGTTTCATTACTGAAGCAATACTGTGATGCGGATGCAGAATATGTCGTTGCAATAAACTGGCGCAAAGCAACAACAATCTCAGCTAAACTGTTAACCCAGTCAGGCATCACTTCACCGAAAACGATATTTAAATCCCCAAACAGAGAGGTAAAGTTCAATACCCCATTCTCTCTTAAAACCAAAATGACCAATGCCTGCGCATCATCAATGTTTGACAAACTGGCAGTAGGATTCAGTTACGCGCTGCAAACCGCTTTTGGCAATTGCAAGAAATCTATTCGCTTTTTCCCGCATCACCTCTGTCACGCTGCAATTGCCTGCTATTCCAGCCCTTATAAAGAGGCGACTTGTATGATCGTCGACGGCGCGGGAGACTTTGGATCGTTTGCCTTCTTTCAATTTCATGAAGGAACACTAAAGCTACTGAAAGAACAAAAAGGGTTCACCAGCCTTGGAAGGTTCTACGCAGATATAACCTGGCTGTGTGGATTTAATCCAGACAAAGGAGAAGAGTGGAAAGTTATGGGTTTTGCGCCCTATGGCCAATTGCACAACCCTAGTTTTTCATTATTAACATCGCTTTTCAGCTACTCTGGTTACCAGATTAACAGCGCCTCCAGTAAACGTTATTCGCAGATTTTAAAAGAAATAGACTCATGGCTGAAAAATGGACAGTTACTCCATGCCGACTTGGCCTTCACTGCCCAAAAAGTATTTACTGACACTCTGGTTAAAGCCTTAAATATTTTTCATGAAAGTGCACCATCTGAAAATCTCACAATGGCCGGGGGTTGTATGTTGAATTCTTCAACAGCAGGACTTATTGTAGAGAACACCCCATTTGATAATCTTTTTATCCCGTGCGCACCGGCAGACGATGGAACCTCACTCGGTGCGGCACTCCTCGCATTCCATGAAGATCATCCGAATTGCGGCTCCACAAATAATCAATCGGCCTATCTTGGCTCTGAAATTCCTTGCAAACAACTTGACCGATTTGTTCAGCTATCAAAAAACCCGAATATTATTCACTGCTCAAAAGACATACATATTCAAACCGCGAAGCTATTAAGTCAGGGAAAACTGGTTGGCTGGGTTCAAGGCCGTGCAGAGTTCGGCCCTCGCTCCCTGGGAAACCGATCTATTCTTGCAGACCCAAGATCAGCGGACATGAAAGACAAGATTAATTCACTGGTCAAATTTCGTGAAGAATTTCGACCGTTTGCACCCTCTATTCTGCATGAACATGGTGATGAATATTTTGAAAATTACCAGGAATCCAGGTATATGGAAAGAACTTTGCAATTTAAACAAGAGGTTTTCGACAAGGTTCCAGCTGTTGTCCACATTAACGGATCCGGCCGTCTGCAAACTGTTAAATCAGAATGGAATAAACGATTCTACGACCTTATCACCGCGTTTTATTCCCTGACGGATGTACCTATCCTGTTAAACACAAGTTTTAATGTCATGGGGAAACCCATTATTCACACTATTGAGGACGCCGTGAGTGTATTTTACACCACCGGATTGGATGCTTTGGTAATCAATGACTATATAATCGAAAAATAAAAGGCTAGAATGCAGCTTTAAAAAATACCGATTTCTTCTTAAATGCTTATAAAAATGAATTCAAATGCTTTCGCCATCTCTTTGATTCTTATTACTCTATCGCTTGCAGGTTGCGATATCAGTAACACAGATTCGACAAAGCCCAAATTGGCCTCTACTGAAAATACCACCTCTGCCAAAACTGATCGTTTCAATGGCACCTGGAAGGTACTCGGACGCACCGGAAATGAAGATGGCAGCAACGAACCCATTTGTGGTAACGAAACAGCAATTGGCACCGCAACGATTTCCGGCAACAAAATTACCGGTAACGTCAAAAACAAATCCGGATTCGAATACACGGTTGAAGGAACAGTAGACAATCAAGGCAAAGTAGATGCCATGCTGATCTATTCCGGATATGACGCAGCGGAGCTCATGGGAACATTTTCAGACAACACTGCCAAAGGATCATGGAGTGATGCCGTAAATGCCTGCCCCGGAGTCTGGACGGCTACAAAGATACCGGAAGTCTCCGAGTTGCCGACAATATCCAAAGATGAAAAAGCTGAGAATACATCGAATAATGGCTAATTCAATACCAATCTGAAAGTCACAAATTCAGTCATCTTCCCTTCAAAATGGACCCTCGGAATAACTCTCTAAACTCCCTCAACGAGGAAAAAACTACCACTTTGATTCGACGAATTGAAAAAGGTTTATTCTCTACAACTGGGAAATCTTTTTTCGAGGGACTTGCCGGGAGCCTGCATACCCTCTTAGGCACCGATTATGTTCTTATCTGCGAGCCTATAACAACAAAAAACGGCACCAGAACAGCACGTTCAATTGTTTTTTTTGACACGAAGGGACCACAATCCGAGATTTGTTTCGAACTCGATAATACACCCTGCGAGAAAGTAATTGATGAGGATGAATATTATTGTGAATCCGACGTTGCGAAGCAATTTCCAGAATTTCCAGTTTTAACAGAATGGGGTATAAACAGCTATTATGGCCTGGCAATTAAAAATACGTCCGGCCATACACAGGGGCACTTTGCGTTACTATTTAAGCAACCATTGATACACGTACAGTCGCTACGACAGATACTACAAGCATTCATACCGCGAGTGAGTACTGAACTGGAACAATTCCAGGCGGATTTTACACTGACGCAATATAAACATATTGTTTCAGCCACGTCCGATATGTTGGCCTATATATCTACAGATTTTATCTACAAAGTGGTCAACCCGGCTTATTGTCATACTTTCGGCAAAACACCGGATGAATTACTTGGACAATCGCCGATTGTGATCTTCGGTGAGGAAGCATTTAATAACATTATAAAACCAAATCTGGTCAAATCCCTTAACGGAAAAAAAATAACCAATATTGTTAAGGTTTCCCTGCCCGACGGTGAACAACGTTTTTTAAAAGCAAAAATAGCGCCTGTCTATCGTGCAAATGGAAAGATTTCTGGTGCAGTCGTCTGCGCCACGGATATCACTGACATAAAAAAGTCAGAGCAAGAACAGAAACTAAAAGCTAATATCCTGGAAGGACTGGCAAAAGGAGAAACAATTAAGAATCTTTTGACACAAATAACTTCGGTCGTCGATGAACTAGGCAAGGATCTGATCTGCTCAATTTTACTGCTTGATCCAGCCACCAATCGACTTCGACTTGGCGCAGCACCCGGCTTACCTGATGAATACAATCAAGCCATCGATAACTTGTTGATTGGGGATGGCGTAGGATCGTGTGGTACGTCAGCATTTACCGGAAAACGGGTGATTGTCTCTGACATTAGTACCCATCCATATTGGTCGAAATCTCTCTCGGTAGCAAAAATCGCCAATGTAAAGGCGTGTTGGTCAGAACCGATATTTTCATCTAAAGGTCTCATTCTTGGCACATTCGCACTGTATTACAGAACAATCCGAGAACCCAGTGAGCATGAACTTAATCTCCTCACTTCCTTCGCTCCACTGGCCGCTATTGTGATTGAACGGCACCGCGAAAAAACGGAAAGAGAGAAACTTGAAACTCAGCTTCGACAAGCACAAAAAATGGAAGCCATCGGTCAGTTAACCGGCGGTATCGCACACGATTTTAACAATATCCTGGGTAGTATCCTGGGCTTCTCTAACCTGGCTAAAACCCTATTCTCAGATCACCCAAACGAAAAGCTGGATTTATATTTAAGTGAAATCATACATGCAGGCGAGCGTGCTCGTGATTTAGTGAACCAAATGCTCACATACAGCCGCTCAGGTCTTAATACACCCATTCCATTGGCGATAAACCCAACCGTTGGAAACGCATTAGTGTTATTGAGGCCAATGCTACCCTCATTAATTGATTTCAATGTAGCGTTTAATGATGGCGAATTGTTCATATACGCAGATCCGGGACAAATAGAACAAGTCATTGTCAATTTATGTATAAACGCCCGAGATGCAATTGAAGAGACTGGCGATATTGATATCACAGTACACAAACTTGAAGTAAATAAACATTTTTGCTCATCTTGCCACGCCCATTTCGAAGGATCCTTTGTGCAACTATCCATTCACGATAACGGCGAAGGCATTTCACATGAACATCTGGATAAAATATTTGACCCCTTTTTCAGCACCAAAGATATTGGCAAGGGATCTGGTATGGGGCTCTCAATGGTTCATGGTATCGTCCATGAATACGCCGGTCACGTCCGGGTAGAGTCCAGCAAGAATGAAGGAACAACTGTATCATTATTATTTCCAGTTTATCATCAACCGGAATCGACTCCACCGCGACCCATTATCACGGACAATTGGCCACCACCAACCAATAAATCAATTCGCATTCTTATCGTAGACGATGAAGAATCTTTAGTTCTATTGCACAAAGAAATACTGAGTAATGCTGGATTCAGGGTAACTCATGCGAATAGTGGGAAAAATGCTCTGCAACGCATTATTGAAGAACCGGATACCATTGACCTGCTAATTACCGATATGACTATGCCAAAGATGTCCGGCATGGAGCTAACCCGAGCCGTTCATGCAATTCACCCAAACATTCCGGTCATAATGTGCAGCGGATTCCCAATCCAAACAGATCGCATGAACGAACCTGGAATCCGAAAATACCTGCACAAACCTGTTGCCACAGCCGAATTAATATCCGCTATCTCCGAAATTTTTGAACACTCTGAAGAATAGTTTTCGAATACCTCTACAGCTACATTTTTCTATATTTTCCAAAGGTCCAGTGCAGAGCCATTCCCCCAGGAAGCCCAGCAGCCGATTGATGAATTTTCGGTAATACCTGATAAGTCATCAGCACATTTATGATCTTTTCGCGCAATTCGCGATTTGAAATTTCACCGACATTGCGCTGATTTGCCGGCAGTAATGCCAAAGCGATCAACTCAGCATCCGTAATAACAGAAAGCTTCACCCAGCTCTCGCCGTCAAACCCTTGCCTGAACGCTCTTTCCATCGCACTAACATCCGTCGCTTCAGGTAAAATTTGTTTTTTTGCGCGACACGCTGCATCCATTCTTGCTCTAGAGTCCAGGGCACTTTGCAGAGCTATAGTTTCATCCAATATCTGCTCAACCTGATCACGCTGATTGAGCGACACATTGCCAATAATCTCATCTTTCTTACTCGGTTTATCGAATAATTGCTGTAATTCTTTTCGTAAAAGTCGGTTTCCGGTATGAATCAAATTAGAACGAGGTAACGTAGGCGGCGTATCCGGTGTATTCCATAAGACGACACCCCGTCGACGTAGCACTTGAGAAAAACTATCTGCCAATAATGGAAATGCCGCAGGCGGCACCAGATGAAATACCATACTGGCAAAGATCAAGTCTACTGATGCCTGTGGAAAAATATCTTCTAACCTGCGAATTTTTCCGGATATTTTATCCTTTAGTGAAAAAAATGAAACAAAGGAATATTGCTTCATCAAATCGTAACCTTTAGCAAACCAACCAGAAGGAAAATCGCAAACCAATAAACGAAATTCAACGCCAGCATGAGAAAATAATTCGAGGAGACCCTTATCCTCCAGGGCCTTTATTAACTCCAATGTAACCAGACCAGTACCGACCCCGTAGTCGACCAGAGTAATTTCCCTGCACTCCACACGTCCTGTATTTATCTCATCCCATCTCGACTCTATCGACAATAAAATTTCAGAAACCAATAACCCTGTACTATAACAACACCAGCGAGTAGGCCTGGAAATATCTCCTCCCCGATATAAAAGTTCATGCAAAGCTTTACCATCTTCACTATCCTCGCTTCCATCCGGGATCCACTCCGAATCCGACGAACACTGCAACTGACGAGCAACACCCACAGGTTTGGTTAAATTTGTCTTGAAATGATTGAGACTGATAGCAACAAAAGGTAATCGAGAAGGATACAGCATCTGCCGATAAATAACTGACCGCAAACCAGCATTTTCTGCCTGCTCTATAAATGCCTCGAAATCCACCGGATATTGATTGGAATAACCATGATAAGTATCAAACGCTGTGGCGTGCGTTCTGCCGAGATGTTCACTGGCAACCTCTGGGTTAACGTTGTGCGCCTCCAGAATAATCAAACCGTGTTTATGAATATACGGCACCCATTTTCTCAAGTGTTCACACAGGCTTTGTTCCATTTCATGATTTGCTATCGCATGACCGTCCTGATCAGCATAGGCTCCAGTAGATTGGCTGCTAAAACAGGAAACCGCATCTACTGGTGGCTGATAAGGGCGATTATGATCAATAAACGCTCTAACGTGGAGACCTTCCCGAATATCAATATCGTGTTCTTTAAGTTGTTCAGAAAATAATCCCGGATCTCCCACATCTCCAAATATAACCAAATTGGGTATACCCGCCTGATCCAGATTTTCCCGCACAACGGTCTGCGCAGCATGATTGTAGTCGGCACCTATCATCAACAATGGATACTTAGCCAAAGCCTGACCTCGTTTTGTTTTGGCTTTGATTACCTGGTAGATGCGTTTCAGCCACTCACCGTCTCCACATCCCATATCGGCGACAAACTTTGGCTGATTCTGAAGCGGTAACTGATTAAAAAGATCGATAATAATGGCCTCGGAATCTTCAAAATAACGCCGATGCGCTACACCGCTTGCAAGTACATTTATAACCCGATCAACATGTTTTTCCTCACTCCCTGGCTCTACATGTGTTACATTTTTACTGGAATTAAATATTAATTTTTCAAGATTGCAAAACATTGGAAAATAGGAACCCGTCAAACCGTAGTGCAGAGAAAAGTCCCCAGCCAGCTTACCAAGCTCGGTAAACCTCCATTTTGACCCTGTATTAGTCACCCAGCCAAAATGCTGTAATAACTGCAAGCCCACTTCAACATTCTGTCTGGAGCCAAACATCTTATTCAGAGGAACATGGTCTCCTTCCAGTAACCCATGAACCTTTGCTGCAATCATAAACGGCGCAATCAACATACCGTCCAAATGATGAGCAATCATCTCAAACAAGTCTGATTCAACCGATGAATCATCGCATTTCGGTAGAGGCCAATTATGCATACACTCATCAACCAGCCCAGCATAAAGTCTGAAATTCTCTGAATCCTGATACGCTGGATCAAACAGATATTTTTCCAACGGTATGCCTGAATAAATAAACTCCGCAACTCGACTGTACAATCCAAACGCCTGAGATGCCTGCTCTCCCAGCCAGGTTATTCTGAAGCGCATTTCATCGCTGGCAGATACACCAATTCGTTCAATCCAACCTTGAAGAGCCAAACATCTAAGCGCCACATGCAAATATCCGCTATTAAATACGTGGTTCTGGCGCAATTCAGCCATTGAAATATCTTTTTGCTGATAAAGCCGATCCAGAATGCCCCCATTCCTCAAAGCCAGAATGGTTGCGCCCACCACGATACCGTCATGATGCAAAAATAATTTGCGCAGCAAATCTGCAGATACATCAGTAATACTGATTCTACATTCTGAATTTTCAGTCATGGAGTCCAGGCGACTATTCATAGACGAGCAACCTCGTTTGTTCGAAATACTTGTGTTACAGCTTGCATAATGGGTTAATAGTACTTGGCGTATGTAAGAGGATTAAGCCTACTATAACAAACACGGCTTTTAGCCCATTTTACCGATTAAAATGGTTAAAGATACCTGGCTACAGATCTATTGATAGAAAATAGTGATTTAAGAATAACTTCCCCTCGCGACAAGCTCTTTTCCCGAATAATCCGTCAGGATCGTTCAACGTGTACAAATCAATCAGTGCCTTGTAACTTTAACTGAATAAACCAATTTAAAATATTATTTCTGTGACATGAACACTCGTTTCCCCCTCTACCTGATCATCGCACTATTTAGCGCTTCAATTGGCGCAGTTTTAGACTTTTACCTGAATAATCACGAGACACAAATAAGCGGCCGGGTCGTGCCAAATTTTGCCCTGTTGGACCACAAGGGCAAGTTCCACAAACTATACGATTACGCCACGAGCAAAGCGATAATACTGCAAACAGTTGCCAGCAATTGCTCATCGACGAAAAAAGTAATTACTCAACTTAATGCATTGCAAAAACAGCATGTGGGCAACAACATCAAAATTTTCCTTATCAACACCGCCCCGAATGAGGCGACTGACAATCTGGTGGCCAAACTCGCTGACTCGGATATCCCACTTCTTATGGATGATAGTCAACTGGTCCTGGAGAGCCTGGGTATTACCCGGACAGGTGAAGCCGTAGTCATAAACCCACAAACCTGGTCAATTCGCTATCGAGGCCCAATTGATAATGGTATTGATACCCAGTCCGAGCAGCCAAAAAATAACCGACAATACTTAAGAAACGCAATTAATTCTGTAATCAACGACACTAGCCTTAAAGCCTTCGAACATTTCACAGTAGGATGCCCGATTAATTATATTGGAAACCGGGCAACACAAGCGGCAATTTCATATTCAGATGACCTTGCACCCATATTGCAAAAAAAATGTGTCCAGTGCCATCAAAAAGGTGGGATTGGCCCATGGGCAATGGAGGAATATGCGAACATTAAAACCTGGTCAGAAAATATTCGTAACGCGATCATGATGAAGACCATGCCACCCTGGCACGCAGATCCAGCCGTTGGGCAATTTTCGCATAGCCGCGCACTAAGCATCGAAGAACAACAAACACTGATCCACTGGATCGATTCCGGATCACCACGAGGCGATAAACCGGATCCATTACTGAATACAAAAAAAGAATCAATTGCTGAATGGCCATTGGGAAAACCGGATCTGATCATAAAAGTGCCTAGCTTCAAAATTCCGGCAACAGGTAGACTGGCCTATCAATACGCCAGGTTTCCAGTACCTGTTTCCGAAGATACCTGGGTTAGAGCCGTACATATGAAGCCGAGCAATCGCGCTGCCACTCATCATATCTTTGCCTTCGTTGAATACCCGGAAACGCTTAAACACCAACAACCTGTTTGGGCGGAAGGTGCCAACGGATATTTTGCTGCCTACGTCCCTGGATACCCGATATTTCCATTTCCTGACAATTCCGGCCGATTCCTGCCAAAAGGATCAGAAATCGTTTTTCAACGACACTATCTGACTCTGGGATATCCGAGCGAAGACAATCTTGAACTAGGCCTGTATTTTCACAAAAGCCCGCCAGAAATGGAATATAGCATAGCCACTGCAATAAATATGAAACTCAAAATCCCGGCACATGCGGCCTCACACAAAGAAACTGCAGAAATTATTATCCAGAAACCCGCACAAATACATGCTATTTACCCACATATGCACTATCGCGGTAAAAGCATACGATTCACCGCCCACACTCCGGATGGAAATCAACAACCGTTACTGTCGGTACCCAACTATAATTTTCATTGGCAAACTTCGTATCAGTTAGCACAACCGCAAAGCGTCCCTGTCGGCACCAAGATATCGGTTGAAGCAATATTCGATAATTCAATTCTTAATCCAGCCAATCCCGACCCTGGAAAAGCAGTCGGCTGGGGTCCACTCAGCGACAATGAAATGCTGGTTGGATATATTATGATGACGTCGAAGATTGAGGGAGCTGATAAAAAGGTTAGCGAGAGGTTAGGTCAATAGCTGTTTCCACTAGCTGCGCAAGAAATCAGCATCCAGAATCAGTCCGGTTTTTTCACGAATCAGCGGCTCCTGTTGTTTAGTCTTATGTCCTTCCCACACTAACTATGATCAATGCTTTTCTTTGCGATCTCATACACATCTTTGGACAAATTCTCGACATTCAATATTCGGTTCAATTGGTTTTTCATTAATTCCTGTCTTTGCTCGTCATATCTTCGCCACTGAGTAAATGCGCTCATCATTCGGGAAGCCACTTGAGGATTAATACCATTAAGCTGAATTACATGATCCGCTAGAAATTGATAACCCCGGCCGTCAATCGAATGAAACTGCGTTGGGTTGGATTGTGAAAATGCGCCTATTAATGAGCGGACTCGATTCGGATTACCAATATCGAATGCAATATGACCTCTAAGCGCCAATAATGTCTGCATATTTCCATAGCTTGAGCTGGTCGCCTGCAATGAAAACCATTTATCTATCACCAGGGGTTCATTTTTCCACTGAGAATAAAAATCAGCTACGAATTGGTCGCGACCTGGATTACAGCTGTTAATAATACAACTCAAAGCAGAAATTTGATCGGTCATATTGTTCGCATCTCGATATTGTTTCTCACACAGCGAATAATCACCATCATCATTCAACTCATTCAAAAAATCCAAACAAGTATTCTTCAAACGCCTTTGGCCTGCCGCTTCAACCCCTGTTCCAATAGATTTTCCGACATGGTTTTCTAAATACAAATCAAGAAGCGCTTTCTTAAAAACAACGACTAATTCCTTCTTAACCCATTGTCTTGCCTCATGAATGGCTTGTACATCAATCACAGTCATTTGTTCACTGAGATATTTTTCGGAAGGCAGGGTCAACAACAAAGCAAGATACGATTTGTCGCTCCACGATTTTTGCAAGACCTCTCGGTAACCCTCTATAAGTAACGCGCATCCAGTAACTGCGGACCCATCTCTTTTTAATGTGTCCATGCGATCAAAAATCATCCTGCACGCCAGCTGTTGTCCCGCTTCCCAACGGTTAAATGGATCTGAATCGTAACTTAAAAGAAACATTAATTCTTCAGGCTCACGGGACATCCGTAATTTTACAGGCGCGGAAAAACCTCTCAATACTGAAACTGTTGGACACTCGGAAAGATGACTAAATCGAAATTCCTGACACTGTTCAGTCAATTCCAGTATACGCTCAGCAGGCCCTTCCGCTTCGTCAGCTATATTAAGCGACAACACATTGCCTGAACTATCAAATGCTGCGAACCGAACTGGAATATGTAAGGGGTGTTTTTCATTTTGACCCGGAATTTCCGGACAACTCTGTTCAAATTTCACCGATAGACTGGAACTGGAAACATCATATTCGGTGGATACTTTGATTTCAGGAGTACCTGCCTGACTATACCAACGTCGAAATTGTGTCAGATCGATCTGGTTCGCATGCTCCATCGCCGCAACAAAATCATCGGTGGTCACAGCCTGACCGTCGTGGCGCTGAAAATATAAATCCGTACCTTTCCTAAAACCTTCTGCACCCACTAAGGTATTAATCATGCGAACAACTTCAGCGCCTTTTTCATACACAGTAAGCGTATAAAAATTATTTATTTCTATATAGGATTCGGGGCGTACTGGATGAGCCATCGGACCTGCGTCTTCAGCAAACTGATGACTCCTCAACATATTTACATCGTTGATACGCTTTACACCACGCGAAGTCTGATCCGCTGTAAACTCCTGATCACGAAAAACGGTTAACCCTTCTTTAAGACTGAGTTGAAACCAGTCTCTACAAGTGACCCTGTTCCCGGTCCAATTATGAAAATATTCATGCCCAATTACACCCTCTATTTGCTCATAATCCATGTCCGTAGCAGTATCTGGCCTGGCTAAAACATACTTAGTGTTAAATACATTTAGCCCTTTATTTTCCATTGCGCCCATATTGAAATGCCCCACCGCTACAATCATGTAAAGGTCAAGATCATATTCACGCCCATATACTTCTTCATCCCATCGCATTGCATTTTTTAAAGACCGCATTGCATGTTCACATTTATCCAGATCGTGTTTTTCCACGTATATCGCTAAATCTATTTTTCGATCTGAACATGTGGTGTGTGTATCCCTGAGACACTCTAACTTTCCCGCAACGATGGCAAACAAATAAGCCGATTTTTTGAAGGGGTCTTTCCACTTTACTCGATGCCGGTTACCCTCCAATTCATCGACGGAGAGTTGATTGCCATTCGCCAGCAACACCGGAAATTGTTCTTTATCTGCAACGAGCGTTGTTGTGAAAACGGTCATCACATCGGGCCTGTCCAGAAAATAGGTGATGCGCCGAAACCCCTGGGCTTCACACTGAGTACAAAACATGCCATTGGATATATAGAGTCCTTCCAGAGACGTATTCGCCTCTGGATTGAGTCCTGTTTCGATTTCAAGAATAAAATACCGCCCCTGTGGTACACCGGGAATTAGTAGACTTTCCTCTGTCACTTCATATTCATCAGACCGTAATTCGCGTCCGTCCAGACAAACAGAAAACAACGTTAAACCTTCGCCATCCAATTCAAGCGTTGTCGGCCCCCTGGCTGATTCCAGATTCTTTCTTAGTTTCAGCTTAGAATGTACTCGAGTATCTGTCGCATCCAGAGTAAAACTGAGATCGACCCAATCAATCAAAAATTTAGGGGGCGTATAATCTTTGAGATAAGTCGTTTTTGGGTTAGCGTCACGCATATTAATTATTCATTCCCGATTGAACTGCAAAAACCATTATCAAAATCCAGGCAATGAGAAAAGAGGTGCCACCCAAAGGCGTAACCGCTCCCAACCATCGTACTCCGCTGATACTCAACGCATACAGGCTACCTGAAAATAATATAATACCTGTTACCAATAACCACCCGGCCCACGCCAGCAGCATAGAATCCGGGTTAAACCGGAGCAATATCGCGACCATACTCAAGCCCAATGCATGCCACATTTGGTAATTTACTGCGGTCTGATAAACTGCCATCATTTCTGATCCAAGGGTCGCTCGCATCATGTGAGCGCCAAACGCGCCCATAGCAACACCCAAGAACGCAGATAAAGACGCCATAAATAAAAACACATTATAACGATCCATTATTTCTCCAATAGACGTGGTATTAATTCAACCAAGTTACAAGGTCGAGTTCTATAATCCAGTTGATCCTTTATTAATTTTTCCCAGGCAGTTCGACATGCACCGGTAGATCCGGGTAAACAAAACAAATAGGTCGCATTGGCAACACCGGCAATAGCACGAGATTGCATGGTCGAACTTCCAATTTCCTGATAAGACACAGCACGAAATACTTCACCGAAGCCCTGTAAAACTTTATCGAGCAATGGCTCGACTGCCTCTGGTGTACCATCTCGTCCAGTCACACCTGTACCACCTGTACTAATAACCACATCAACATTTCGTTCAGCAATCCAGTGAGAGACTACCGAGCGAATTTTGTAAATATCGTCAGCAACAATTCGTTTCTCACTCAAGATATGACCCGCCGATTCCAGTTTATCTACCAATACTTTCCCGGAAACATCGTCAATGTCTGTCTTAGTATCCGAAACCACCAAAACAACAATGTTAAGAGGCTTAAAAGCACGATCAGTATTTATTTTCATATAAATTTAAGTGTGACTGAATAATAAGTCATTTTTCAGCTAAGCAGTTAATGTGACATACATTTTCATGTACCTTGACCAAAGGATCTCATCAGCTGGAACTTAGGCCTGTATCTTACTGTTAATATCAATAATAAACTCATCAATAATTTCTTTCGTTATATGCGTTGAAGTAATAATGTGACTAGTACTTTCATCTATGGCCATCTGCCATTCTGTTAGCACTTCAAGATTGACTGTTGGAAATACAACGATAAAGGAACATTTATTCCTCCACGCATTTATTCCAATAGACTTTAATTCGTTTATCGTATAATCAGCCATTTCCAAACAATAATTAACCTGTTCTTTAAATCCATCAACTCCATGTATTTGAATCGCATACCATAGAAATAAGGGGGTAATACCGTTCCTTGAACCACTTATCGTATTATCAACAGATCCTATGTAGTTTATTTTCTTACTGACTCGATCAACATTATCTTTTTTTGCTAACACTATCCCTGATGGAATGGGAGATCCTATAAACTTATGCCCGGAAACAGCAATACTATGAATACCTGATTGGAAATCAAATTCAGGAGCAGTCTCCATAAAAGGCAAAGTCATACCACTCAAAGCTGCATCACAATGAATATAAAAATCATCAATTGCCAAGTCACTCAATATTTTCTGTATTCGCGATATATCATCTATCGCTCCTTTCATTGTTGTTCCGATATTAGCAAATAGTATAGCTGGAGCATCTCGACGTGACGCCAGAACGTTAGTTAAATCCTTATAGTCTATTTCACCATTTTGGGACGATTTTATTTTGATGCTTTTCAAACCAAACATTCGTAAAATTTTCGCTACACTGTAATGTGTATCTTCAGAGTAATATACAATGCCATTCGGATAGATTTCTTTAGCAATATAAATCCCATACATATTACCTTCGGTTCCACCCGATGTTACATACCCCCAAGTATTATTTTTTTCAGCGTTAAACAATTTAGAAAACCACTCAATGACCTCTATCTCGATTTCATGAGTATTCATTGTATATAAATTATCTGAAAATGGATCACCTACATTATTAATGGGGAACTGCAAGAAAGGTAATAACACCGAATAATCAAATTTATTCGTGCATGGGTATCCAATAAAATGGGTATTTTCAGCCTTTATATTGTCAAAAACATCTTCCAACTTCTTCTTGGCTTTTGGACTGAGATGGTGATTATCGGGTAGCTCTTTATTAGTTAACATACTAACCTCTATATCTTTTCCATAGTCGACTCTTTATTTTTGGAAAGCCTCCTGAATACCAAAACTACTGTAATAAAACGAACAGAGATTCATCATCCCGCTGAATACTGACCTGTAGCACTCTCAATCGACTCGCCACAGTCTTTAAATCCTGTATATTTCGTATTCTGTAATAATTTACTTTGACAACAATATCACCGGGTCTCAAACCGACCGACCAAGCATACGAAGAAGTATCAATATCAGAAAAAAGAACACCTTCCACCTGATGGCGTTGCGTTTCAGTCAATACTGTCCCAACCAACGTCCTATGTATACGGCCACCCTCCTTTCCAACAACATTCGGTTTGGCGATAGTGGCCGAACGAGAAACCCGTTCACCCTGGTGAATAATCTCCAACTTCACTCTGTCTCCAATTTGCATCAGTCCGATTGCATTTCGAACAGCCGCACTATTTTTTACCGGGCGAGTATTCACGGCAATTATAATATCGCCGGGAACCAATCGAGCCCGTTCAGCAGGAGAATTCGCCTGCACGCGGGTAATCACTGCCCCTCTTTGATTTTCCAGTTCAAATGCTTGACTCAATTCCGGGGTTAAATCCTGGACTCCAACCCCCAATAGACCACGCCTGACTTTGCCATGTTTAACCAATGATTTTTTGAGTTGCATTGCCATATTCGTGGGAATTGCAAATCCAATACCCACATTGCCACCACTGGGTGCAATTATCGCTGTATTTATTCCAATTAGTTCTCCCCTAAGATTGACTAAAGCCCCTCCCGAATTACCTGGGTTGATTGATGCGTCTGTTTGTATAAAATCCTCATAACCTTCGATTCCCAAACCAGAACGTCCCAACGCACTGATAATCCCAGAAGTAACAGTCTGACCCAGACCAAACGGATTACCAATTGCAACAACGAAATCTCCCACCCGTAAATGACTGGAATTGGCAATGGGCAACTGTGTAATATTGTTATTTGGTATGCGGATTACTGCAACATCGGATTCAGGGTCAGTCCCCACCACTTCGGCATTCAATTGTCGACCATCGTGCAAAGTCACTAAAATCTGATCCGCTTTATCGATCACATGATTATTTGTCAGAACATAACCATATTTTTTATCGATAATCACTCCCGAACCCAGACTCTGAGACTGGCGTTTTCTGTTTTTTCCGGGATCACCAAAAAATTGCCTGAAAAATGGATCTCGCATTAAAGGATGTTCGCGAACTTGTATTTCAGTTCGAGTTGAGATGTTCACCACGGCAGGCATAGCACGTTCCAGCATTGGAGCCAGACTGGGTAAGGCTTGACCATCTAAGTTTACGGGAAACCCGTAAGCATCAATCTGTGCAACCAGCACCGCAAACAAAAAACCTATTGTTATCAGGAATATTTTTCTGATCCTTAACTTTGCATTATACGTTATCGGTTGTGTCACGAACTGAACCTCATCGATTATTTCAAGAATAAAAGAAACAAGAGTGTTAGTCTTCAACGACTATTTTCCTGAACATGCAAACCATTGATTGCTCCAGTGTCTGCAACGAAGACATTGCAACACGGCTGCCATGAATGGCTTCAAACTTCACGAACAATCAACAGTTGGCAGCCTAACCACGAAATTTGCCAGGTGGATGTCAACTATTAGATTAGAAAAAACTTAAAAAGTGTCATCCCATCGCCTAAAAACACACTTTTCAATTAGATTTTCTAACTCTGCATCAATTAGCCACCCAATCCCCATTGTCCGAGTACCACTTAGACACCGCCAGATAGCGTCATTAGCCAATATTTTTCCATATTTGGACTATTATATTGAAGGCAGGCCCAACTAAACAACGATGGCTTGCAAAGCGCTACAGACATTAAACAAAATCGATATTCAAATGACTGTCACATTAAAATCAAATGACGCCCAAGCCATCCGCAGGCTAATTCCTTTAACAACACTTTCCTCTTCTATATTTGACAAACTATGTTCCGTCATTGAAATCGAAGAAGGGCCAAAAGGTACCGTGTTGTTCAAACAGGGCGACCAGAAAAACGAATTTGTCTACTTACTTAAGGGTAACATTTCTCTGCAAGCTGCCGGAATGGAGATGGATTCTATACAAGGCGGATCGGAACCAGCCAGATTTGCGTTAGCCCACCAAATCCCGAGAAAAGTATTCGCAGTCGCCAAAGACAAAGTGCGTTTTATACGCGTTGACGCAGAATTTCTCAATGCCACCAGTGTAGAAAAAGAAGAAACGGCTAATTACGAAGTCAGTGACATGCCAGACGAGTCATCTGACGACTGGATGACTACCCTGCTTAAATCACCTATTTTCCAACGTTTACCCGCAGCAAATCTGCAAAAAGTATTGACTGGGATGGAAGAAATAAAGGTCAAGGCGGGCGAATTAGTCGTTAGACAGGGTCACTCTGGTGATTATTATTATATCATCAAACAAGGTCGTTGCAGCCTGACACGCAAGCCTTCAAAAACTGCGAAGGAAATTAAACTTGCAGAGCTCAAAACCACCGACACATTCGGCGAAGATTCGTTAATTTCTGGTGAACCAAGAAACGTCAGCATTACCATGCTTACAGATGGCGCGCTCTTGCGTCTGAAAAAAGATGATTTTTTAAGTCTGATAAAAGAACCTGTCATTCGCCACATTGACATCGAAAGCGCGATCGAAGAAAGCATAAACGGCAGCGTATTATTGGATGTCCGCACACCCGACACTTTCGAAAAAGGTCATATACCTGGAAGTATTAACACACCTTTCTTTTCTCTGCGCATGCAGATAGCCAACCTGGACAACAAAGCAAAACAGATTGTCATTTGTGAAGATGGAAACACCAGCCAGGCTGCAACTTTTCTACTTATTCGTCATGACTTTGACGCAGTGGTACTTAAAGGAGGGTATAACGCAAACGCTGCAACTATAGAAGGCTCACCAACAGAATCGGAGACACCGAAGGGAGACACTGATCATTCGGATCAACAGGCATTGGCCGCCGATGAAGATCAAGCTAGCGAAGATGCACAACAGATTATTGGTCAACTGCAAAACGAACAACAAAAACGAAAGACCGCTGAACAAAACATCGAGGATAAAACTGCCGAAATTCTCGCACACGCCGAACAGCAACAATTGCTCGAACAAAAATACGCACAATTAAAGCAACAATTTGATTCTCTATCGAAACAGAATAATGAATATAAACTTCAGATCGAGAAATCAAATGTCGCAAATCAATCGCAAGTAAAGGGAAGCGCAGAAAAACTACAACAGCAACAAGATTCATTTGACGCCGTTCAAAAACAACTTGTGGACGCAAACTCCGAAATAGAAAAATCTCGCAGCGCCCTACAGGAAAGTCTTGAAAATGCAGAGTCTTTAAGCAAACGCATCAAATTGCTTGAAGAAAACACCAAGACTGATATTCATCGACAATCTGTCCTGGAAGAAAAAAGTGCGGCTGCTTTGACGGATAGTAAAAACCAGCAAGACGCACTAAGCAATAAAGTAAAGCAGCTTGAATCAGAGGTTTCCGAACTTAATTCAAATCTGGAAACAAGCCATTCCGAAAATAAAAAGATAGCTACAGATAAATCAGATCTCGAAGCAAAACTACAGGCACTAGAGGATGAAAACGATAAGTTAGAAACGCACCTCAACAAGGAAACTGAAGACCATCAGAAGCTCAGCCAAGACGTTAGTGAATTGTCAGCTTTTAATAAAACTATAGAAGAAGATGCCAGATCTCTGCAAACATCTTTAAACGAAAAAATTGCAGACATCGAACAAGCAAATTTTGAATTGGAAAACGCAAAGACCGAGATTAATACAGAACTGGAAAAAACCCGGGATAAATCTGACGAACTTCGTGAACAGCTTGAATCGGCGATATCACATGGAACATCATTGGAAGATCAAGTCTCCGTCTTGAACAATCAAATTGCAGAGATTCAAGATTCGGAGTCACAGCTAAAATCTGATTTAGAAGCCGATCAGGAAAAACATGCAATCGAATTCAAAACCCTACAAGAGCGACTCAGCGAAGCAAATGCAAGAAACGAAAGCTTAAAAAATGAAATTGAAAACCTATCAGATTTGAATAGTAAAGCTGAACAGCAGGGAAAATCCATTGAAAACGAGTCCGCTGTAAAAATCGAAGAGCTGAAAACCAATATTGCAACCCTACAAACAGAACTTGCTGACAAAACGGCCACTACCGAAACATTAAACGACGATCTGAAGAACGCTTTACAAGAGACATCAGATTTACAGGAACAACTCGATAAATTAACTGCGACTCATACATCAGCCGCGCAAAGCGCTGATGAGAATAAAACAAAACTGTTAGATCTTGACGAAACACTCAAGTCCTCCACTGAAGAAATAGAATGTCTGACAAAAGAACTGGAGCAGACATCAAGCAAATTAAATAATGCCGAACAAAATACCGCGGAACTGGAAAAAGAAAAAGCGGAACTTCAAAATTCACTCGATGATCTGTCCAAGCAATATGAACACGTTGCGGCCGATGCTGACAACAACAAACAACAGATGTCTGCCCAAAAACAAGCTAACAAGGATTCTGATTCCGCTCTTACTGCACTTAAGGAAGAATTTAAAGCTCTATCAGAAGAGCGGGACAATTTTGAAACGAAAGTCCTTGAACTCGATGAACTCATTGAAACTCTGAAGCAATCAAACGACGAAAATAAACAAAGTTCTGAAGCGTTAACGACAGAACTACAACAAACCATCAACGAATTATCCGAACAGCAAGAACAGACGATCAAAGAATCGGACGATGCCAGTAAAACACTCAGGGAGGAACTCGAGACAATAAGGTCAGAGCGGGACGAAATCAAGAGCAAACAACAGGAACTCAACTCCAATTCCGAAATGCTGGTTTCAGAAATCGAGCAACTTCAGCATCGTACCAGTGGATTAGAATCTGAACTCGAACAAAGCATAGACAATAAATCTGAAGTAGAATCCAAATTGGAGGAATTGACACTACTTCACGAAGAAAGTACTAATGAGTCTGAAATTTCGGTACAGGCATTAAAAGAAGAAATTGTAACCCTGAGACAAATAAAATCTGAAAACGAGTCACAAGTAGAGACCTTCCAGGTCGAAATTCAGAAACTCACGTCTGAACGCAATGACCTCGAATTAAAAACAGATGAACTCAGTACGGAAACCGCTGAACTGCAAGAAGACCTCGAAAAAATAGACGCACTTCAGGATCAGATTGTTGATCTGACAAATCAAAACAAACAACTGATCGAAACTGTTAAGCAAAAGGAGAAAGACCATCAGCAATTACAAAATGAAAGTCAAAGCCTCGAGACTGAATTAAAAGATGAAATCGCCGCATTAAACGCGGAAAACTCGGAGATGCATCATCAACTGGACGAAAAGTCCAACAACATTAGTGAGGTGGAAAACAAACTTATTACACTACGAAAAGACAATGCAATTCTAGAACGGCACATGGACGATTTAAAAAACAGCGATCCTGGTAATGCTGACAGCAGCTGCCAGCTAGACGAATTACGAAAAGAAATCTCCCGTATTGAAGATCTCAATCGTCAACTTGAAAAAGATAAAGCATCTTCCAATAAGGACATTGATAGCTATCGAAAACAAATCACTGAACTAAAATCAGTGGTTCAGGAATTTATGAATCAATCACAGGAACCAGCCGAGAACGAAGAGTTTTCGGCGCTAAAAGCTGAACTCGAAATGGTACGGGAACAAGCGGATAGTGACGTCAAAGCCATGCAAACCAAACTATCCGACACGGAGGAGCACTTAAATCAAACCAGGCAGGAATTGGCAAGAGAGAAAGAAAAAGTAAACGAACTCCGAGAATCTACAACTCAACCCTTACCATTAAATCCTGAGTTAACTCCCGTTGATCGCGATGTATTCACGATCATCGAGGAAAACGAACCCATCGGAACCCACCCCAAGGATCCGGTCACAAAAACCTCAGCAAAAGCTAAATTTCTTTCCGCTGCTGTCGGTTCGATGATTGGTATAGCCGCAATACTTGGATTCCTTTTTGCTACAGAGCTTGGAAAAGATATGGTAGGATACTATCTTAATACCCACCTTGAGAAACCACCTATGGAGAAAGTCACCCAAATACACGGTTCCAGTGGAATACATAACATTTCCTCGGATTCTGATCCAACAAACATCCTCGATAACACGTCCGCTGACAACTAAAGCAGAAAAATTGTTTGGAAATAACAGGCCCTTCAAATTAAACACTGTCAAGTTAGCCATACAAACAGCTGATTCAGTAAATTCTTAAGCCATTGTTGATCAACTGCATAAGGTCGAAAATATTGACATGGATATAAACAATGACCAATTTCTTTTCTCTACCGAAAACCTTTTAGACTCCCAGTGCAAAGAATTCACATTTTATAACCAGGGAATAAAAACCAAAGGATTCGCAATATTATCGGGTAGTAATATCCATGCCTATCACAACGCCTGTCCGCATACTGGCGCACCATTAAACTGGCAGGAAAACGAATTCCTGAATCTAGAAAAATCACACATTCAATGTACGCTGCATGGAGCATGCTTCGAGATTGATAGTGGACTGTGCATATTCGGCCCCTGCCTCAACAAATCTCTGCAATCAATTGATATAAAGATCAGCAACAGCGAAGCCCGCACCATGAATGCAAACCTGTCCGTTCGCAAATAACAGCTCCGACTATAGAGCGCTATTTAATCTTCGCTTCCTTATACATGACGTGTTTCCTGACAACAGGATCATATTTCTTAATTTCCATTTTTTCCGGCATGGTTCTTTTATTTTTCGTCGTCGTATAAAAATGTCCGGTATCCGCACTGGATACCAATTTTATTTTGTCACGCATCTCTCGCCACCACCTATATCTTCTCGCCGCGTTTACGCAAATCTGCAAGTACACTATCGATACCCAATTTATCTATGATTCGCATTCCCTTTCCAGATACGCGTAAGCGCACCCATCGGTTCTCACTTTCCACCCAAAACTTGTGATGATGTAAGTTTGGTATAAATCGACGCTTGGTTTTGTTGTGAGCGTGCGAAACGTTAAACCCTGTTACAGGCCGTTTTCCGGTCACCTGGCATACTCTAGACATATTTACCCCTGAAATATCGTTCTGTTACTAGCCCGCCTTTATATCATATTGTTGTCTGCTGGTAAATATAAAACCCTTAGTTCGAACGGTAGATCAATTTTTAGGTTACAATAGACAGATGCTAAAAATTGGTCTAACAGGGGGCATAGGATCTGGGAAAACGACGGTTTCCGATCTTTTTGCAAAAAAAAATATCCCGATTATCGATGCCGACAAAATTAGCCATCAATTAACACAGCCAGGCGAAGCCGGGTTTACGGCTATTATTAAAAAATTCGGTAATAAAATTCTAGACCAAAACAACACCATTAACCGAGCCATGCTTCGCGGAATTATTTTCAACTCAGTTGCTCAGAAACAAGCTCTGGAAGCGATTCTACACCCATTAGTCTATTCAACGATTGAAACCAGAATCACTACACTCCGAGCACATTATTGTATACTTAGCGTACCCTTATTGTTAGAAACTAGCCAGCAAAAGCGAGTGGATCGTATATTGGTTATTGATTGCCCTGAATCAGTTCAAATTGCACGGGTGGAGGCGCGCGATAACCTGGAAAAAAATCAAATACAACGAATTATTGATTACCAATCACCGCGGCAAGTACGACTGGAAGCAGCGGACGACGTGATTCGGAACAATTCCGATCATTCTCAACTTGATCTGCAGGTCAAAAAGCTACACAATTTTTACCATCAGCTTTCCTTAAACACTGGTTCTGTACATTGAAAGAACGCATCGTTTTCGAATTTCCACTCAGTGAGAGAGTTCGCGTATTCATGCGGCTTGAACAGTTGTTTTTACAAATTGACCATTTTCTACCTGGGAATACTGTTTGGGATAGTCGTTCCGTTATTTTAGTCTTATTGGACATACTCACAATCTTCAGTCGCAACGACCTTAAATCTGAAATACTGAAGGAACTGGATCGTCACTCCAGTGTTCTCGCGCGTATCTCCAAAAGCCAGGGAGTTGACTTGGAAAAGCTGCAAAATATTCTCGATGAACTTGATTCCATAAGCAACGATCTCTATGCGATAAGTGGAAAAATCGGACTAAGCCTGATGGAGAATGAACTTTTTAAAAGCATATCTCAACGAAGCTGTATTCCTGGAGGTACTTACGCTTTTGACTTACCAGAGTACCATTTCTGGCTTGAACAAAATGAATCGAAACGTCAAAAAGACCTGCATAACTGGATCCAGCCATTCCTTTCTATACGTCGAGCAATTGATTTGATTCTTCGTTTTATACGTGAAAGCTCGGCACCCACTCAGGAAATTGCTCGCGCGGGATTTTTTCAACAATCCCTGGATCGCAGATTGCCCTATCAACTTCTACATGTTTCCTTCGATTACGCTCTGCCTTACTTTGCGGAAGTCAGTGGTGGAAAACACCGGTTTACCATCCGATTCATGGTCGCTGACAGTAATGACAGGCCCGTCCAGGTCAACGACGATATTGACTTTGAACTTACTCGCTGCCTATTTTAGATGCCTAAACCATCCTCTGTAAAATGCCCTCATTGTGAGAAAACGATACCTTGGACTGAAGCACATCCATTCCGCCCGTTCTGCAGTGAACGATGTAAGCTAATTGACTTCGGTGACTGGGCAAACGAAGAACATTCAATACCTGGTGAACCTTTTTACTCACCTGCTGAACAAACTACAGATGAATAAATAAAACAAATAAACCCAGCGCATTCAATAGCAAATTGCTGATGCCTTATGCAAACTCCTGTAAAAAATTACCCTCTCAAGAATAATTGCTTATCGCTCTGATAATTACATGCTAATTTACTGACAATAATCAACCTTAACTAAATTACTTTATATAGTTTTCTCTCTATGTATCCAAGGCAAGTCGTAGATCTCGGTATTCATAATATTCCGCCAACAATTACGACGAGGTTAAGTTTCCATATTCATAGTCTTGAGCAGCTACAGAAACTAATAAACGGGCTACCTGAGGGCACGACGCCAAAACTCAAGGGCGATGTCATTCCGTTTGTACGAGTTCAACTTGAAATAGGAAACAAACCTGTTGTTCTAAAAATAAAACAATGCATTCATCCTCAATGCAAAAGGCTGTTTCTTTCAGCCGGACCTATTCATCGAAAATGCCACCACGATCACAAACACCCAATAGAAAAGTTATATTAAGGAGCGAGGATTCAATAATATACGAATCTTGACTTGTCTTATTGTCCGTCTTCTGCGTTGTAGCAACAGTTGCGTAGCCCTGCTATGCGCCTGTTGCTACGCCTTGAAGACAAACAATTATCCTGCGTCAATCTTTCGCATATTATTAAAACCTCGCTCCTTAGCACTATTTCGATTTCTCACCGCGCAAAATAAAGCGAGTGCAAGGGCATTAGACGTATCTGCAACAGTTGTGTTGAATAAAGCTTTAGAGAGAATAATTCAACACCCCCCAAAACAATCGATGGTTTGCACTCTGAACCACAAATCTCGCTGAATTATAGGCGTTAATTCAAATCCAATTGTTTAAGATATTGTCGAAATCCATCTCTTAACTCTTCGTGTTGCAAAGCATGCTCCACAGTCGCAATTAAGTAACCCAACTTCGAACCACAGTCGTATCGAGTACCATCAAATTCATACGCATATACCGGCTCTTTGTGAAGCAACTGCCCAATAGCATCGGTTAGCTGAATTTCACCACCCGCTCCTTTGCCTGTTTTTTCTATTAACTCAAATATTGAGGGCGTTAAGATGTAACGACCCACTACGCCTAAATTGGAAGGCGCTTCTGCAGGTTTTGGTTTTTCAACAATACTTTCCACTTGACTCAGGCCAGCGTTACTGGCAACTGTTTTCACTATCCCATAGCTAGCAGTCGATTCAATAGGCACTTTCTCAACACCCAGGACGCTGCTCTGCTCCCTGTTGAAAATATCCACCATTTGGGCCAGGCAACCTTTACCGGCACCATCAACCAGGTCGTCCGCCAATACAACCGCGAATGGATCATTACCAATTACCGGCTTCGCACATAATACAGCATGGCCTAGCCCCAGTGCTTCAGATTGCCGGATATGTACGCAGTGGACATTTTCTGGAACGATATTTCGAACCAGTGCCAATGTATCCGTTTTCCCACGTTGTTCCAATTCCGTTTCCAGTTCGTAGGCTTTATCAAAATGATCTGCGATCGCTCGCTTAGTGCGCCCCGTAATAAACACCATTACTTCCACTCCAGCGGCAACAGCTTCTTCTACAGCATATTGTATGAGTGGTTTATCAACAACAGGTAACATTTCTTTTGGATTTGCCTTAGTTGCCGGTAAAAAGCGAGTTCCCAACCCTGCCACTGGAAATACAGCCTTCTTTATCTTTTTCATGTATGTCCTTTTATACTTCGTATTCGGACGGTTTGGATATTAGCCCATGCTCAACCAAATACTTAATAACCTGATGCGCGCATCGCTCTAGCTCGTCTGAGCCGGTTCGCACAATAATTTCTGGTTGCTCCGGTAATTCATACGGAGATGAAATTCCGGTAAACTCAGGTATTTTTCCCATCCGAGCACGCTTATAGAGGCCCTTAGGGTCCCTGGATTCACACTCGTCAACCGAGGCTTGGCAATAGATCTCTATAAATTCACCCTCAGAAACAAGAGAACGAACCAACCGACGATCCGAATGAAATGGAGAAATAAATGCCGTCAAAGCAATCACTCCCGCCTCCATAAATAACTTACTCATTTCTCCAATTCTACGAATATTTTCATGACGATCAGCTTCACTAAAACCTAAATCAGCACACAATCCATGTCTAACGTTATCGCCGTCAAATACATAAGTTTTACAACAATTTTCGTATAATATTTCTTCTACCCTATGCGCCAAAGTTGATTTACCTGCGCCGGATAATCCGGTAAACCAAAGAATAAAACTTTTATGCTTATTTCTAATTTGACGCAACTCTCGAGTAACAACAGCATTATGCCATACAATATTTTTGTCCATCTGATGATCGTAATAATAGTTAATTAAGATACAATTAGATTAAGAAATCCCTTTGACCCTTCTTGCTACAAAATGCGGCGAGTATAATTCTTCCATCTGTTAACACGCACCTTTTCAGCATATTTAAACACCGGTCATATTAACAGCACGCGTAAGGATATCTGCCTATACTTTATAAAAAAATACTTAGGAGCGAGGATTCAATAATATACGAATCTTGACTGGTCTTATTGTCCGTCTTCTGCGTTGCAGCAACAGTTGCGTAGCCCTGCTATGCGCCTGTTGCTTCGCCTTGAAGACAAACAATAATCCTGCGTCAATCTTTCCCATATTACTAAAACCTCGCTCCTTATAAAGGTGCCCGAATCAAATTGGCTACAGGGATGATGAAACCGAAGAATAAAGCAACACTGAAACTAATTACCAATTGCCGAATAAGGCTTTATAGACTCCCAATGATGACACCCTGGGCAACGCCAATGTAGTTGCTGACCACTAAAACCGCAGTGGGAGCAGCGATGCGTATTAGTTTCGATGGTTAATCTGGCCGACAGCTGTTTTAATTCTTTTAAAATATTGTTTATATTTTTTTCAGGTTGATCAATTAACAGAGCGAGCAAACGATCAAAACCTACTAAAGACGGTAATTTCTCCATTTCTTTCCACATAAATTGTTCAGCAACTGAAGCTCCCTCGGATTTCTGAATGAGCTGTGCCAATATTGAATTAATTCGATCCAATGGATGTTGTTGCTGAATTTTTCTAAGGCAGTCAATTTGTTCTGCAATGCAATCTAAATGACTATAACAATCCATGAGTGGATCGATTATTTCCGGGATGAATGATGGGTTGTGATTGGCCACACATTGCAGAATTGAAACAGCGCACCGATACCCCCCCTGCATAATATAAATCTGGGCACTCAACAGACTGGCTCTGACACAGGAAGAATCTTCCTCCAGAGCATTTTCTAAATGAGTCATCGCGGTCACAAGATCGTTTGACTGCAACGCTGCTTCCGCCATTTCACAAAGAAACTGTGAAACAGATTCACCTCGAAGAATTTTGTCGCTTTTTGTTAATATACGAGCACACTCTATCGCTTTAATCCAGTCCTTTTCGTGTTGATAGATTTGCAGTAACTGTTGCGTTGAAGGTTCTCCATAACCGATATCGTATTTAAGTTCTTCGAATATAGTTTCGGCTCGATCGAACAGACCAGCACGCATAAAATCGATCCCCAATTCATACATTGCCTGTTTATGCTGTTCTTTACTTAACGAACTCAGAGTGACCAGACGTCGGTGCAATGAGATTGCCTGCTCAACCTCTCCAGCTCGCCGGAATAGATTACCTAAAGCGAGTTGAGATTCCGCTGAATCACCAAGGTGTTCCGAAATACCTACCAAACAATCAACAGCCTTATCTGGTTGTTCGTTCAGCAGGTAATTCATACCTTTGCCAAATAAACTACTCACGTCAGGACGCACCACAACCGATTCGTGTTGCCGACGTATATGTCGCATTGCAGCACACCAACCAGATAATGCGGCAATTGGAAGTAATAACGCCAATAATTCTAGCATTTATCTATGCGATTCAGAATCGACTATTTTATGTCTAACTTATCTTGAGCAGCTTGTAATTCTCGTTCTAGTTGAACATAGTTTGATTTCAATTTCAGGTGTCGCCCAATGCCAACTGAGCAACCAATCAAAGCTCCGGCCAAAAACTCAAAAGTCAAAATAAAAACCAAAGGCAACTCTATCGACTGTCCTTTATAGAAGTAAATGTTTGCGACATCCAAATTCAACATGGAAAAAACCAAAGCCACCATAAAAATGGCCCCGATGATAGAATAATAAAGTATTTTTTTCATCGCACAAACTCTGTCTTTAGAACCCAGTTAACGTTGCTGTATTGTGCATGAATCGAGGCGAGTGAGAAACCTCTATTTCTTTTGCATATTTATCGTTGGTTTATTAGCAGAAGGCCATCCAAGGATCAAAAGGTCTTCTGGAGCTCACGTTCTCATTGTGATTCGTATGGGAAAGACAATAATATAATTCACCAACAAGAGCCTTTCAACGACTAAACTTTTCTGATCTTAGTCGTTTCCCGTGATTCATCGACCCGATCACGTAACTCTTTCCCAGGCTTAAAGTGTGGAACATGCTTTGATGCCAAAGATACTGAATCACCAGTCTTTGGGTTTCTACCCATCCGCGGTGGGCGATAATGCAGCGAAAAACTGCCAAAACCGCGTATTTCAATTCGCTCCCCAGACGCCAAAGCCTCACTCATCTGCTCGATCATGCATTTTACAGCCAGTTCGACATCTTTGAAGGCAAGGTGCATTTGTTTGTTCGCAAGGGCTTCAATAAGCTCTGATTTTGTCACAGTGGTTTTCCATATCATTTAAGAAAAGGAAGGGCAACATAGGTCCCCTTGTGAATGCTATTTTTTTTCTTCCATCTGCTCTTTAAATATATCGCCAAGAGTTGGCTTCCCTGCAGCGGCTTGATTTGAGTAGCCCTTAATTGCCGCAGACTCTTCGTCATGATCCTTTGCTTTGATAGATAAATTGACTGTCTTATTCTTTTTGTCCACACCAATAAATTTGGCTTCAATTTCACTACCTTCCTTCAATAATGTCCGTGCATCTTCAACCCGGTCCCTCTGAATTTCGGATGCTCGAATATAACCAGTAACGCTATCGGATAATAGAACCACTGCTCCCTTTGGATCAACTTCTCCAATGGTTCCATTGACAATCATTCCTTTTTCCAGAGTTCCTATATAATTCTGGAATGGATCCTGCTCCAGTTGTTTTATCCCCAAGGATATCCTTTCTCGCTCTGAATCGATTCCAAGTATTACTGTATCCACTTTATCGCCACGTTTGTAGTTACGTATCGCGTCTTCGCCTGATGCATTCCAGGATATATCAGACAAATGAACCAGACCATCAATTCCACCATCCAATCCGATAAACACACCAAAATCTGTAATGGATTTGATCGTTCCCGCGAGCCGGTCACCTTTATTGTGATTCGCTGCAAATTCATCCCAGGGATTCGCCTTGCATTGTTTCATCCCCAAAGATATACGTCTTCGCTCTTCGTCAATATCGAGAACCATAACTTCCACTTCATCGCCTAGATGCACGATTCTCGATGGACTCACATTTTTGTTTGTCCAATCCATTTCCGAAACATGCACAAGCCCTTCGACACCCTCTTCTATTTCAACAAAACAACCATAATCAGTAAGATTATTCACTTTACCAAAAAGTCGAGAACTTGTAGGATAACGGCGCGCTATATTCTGCCAGGGATCTTCACCCAACTGCTTCATGCCCAGTGAAACACGACTTTTCTCTTTATCAAATTTTAATACTTTGACCTGGATTTCCTGACCTATTTCAACGCATTCTGAAGGATGACGGACACGCTTCCAAGCCATATCAGTAATATGCAGCAAGCCATCTATACCACCTAGATCAATGAATGCTCCATAATCTGTCAAATTTTTCACTACCCCAGCAACGACGACACCATCATGCAAAGATTCCAATAATGCTTCTCGCTCCGCACTAAATTCCGACTCTACAACAGCACGACGGGATAAGACAACATTATTACGTTTTTGATCGATCTTAATGACTTTAAATTCAAGATCCCGACCTTCCAGAAACGCAGTATCGCGTACCGGTCGAACATCAACAAGTGAACCTGGTAAAAATGCACGCAACGCACCAACTGCAACCGTAAAACCACCACGTACCTTACCAGTCAAACGTCCAACAATAGTTTCTCCACTTTCAAAAGCTTTTTCCAGTTCTTCCCAAGCCTTATTCTTTTTAGCTCTGTCTCGGGAAAGAAGAGTAGCGCCCAGACCGTCTTCAATCATATCCAGTGCGACTTCAACTTCGTCGCCAACTTCAACCTCCAGGTCTCCGTTGGCATCCAAAAATTGCCATTTCGGAATAACACCTTCGGACTTTAACCCTGCACTGACTACGACAGCATCCGACCCAATATCAATTACTGTACCGGATAAAATTGAGCCAGGTCGCATTTCTGTCCTGGCCAGACTTTCTTCAAACAACTCCGCAAAGCTTTCGCTCATATCTTTCTTCTTTCCCAGTCTGTAGCAACAATAAACCGACATGCACAGACAATAATTAAAATTAATAAATATAGTTATCGCTTACCCTATCTAAACGATAACCCCCCAATCAACCCATTATTTGCTATCAACAAATTCAAGCACACGGGCCACTGCCTGACTGACAGAAATTTCAGATGAATCTATACATACGGCATCCGCAGCTTGAATTAAAGGTGCCGTCTTGCGATTCTTATCCCGCTGATCCCGCTTTTCCAGCTCATAAGTTATCTGATCAAGATTAACATTCATTCCTTTTTCTTTCAACTGCTTATATCGCCGTTGTGCTCGTATTTCAGCTGACGCAGTAAGAAAAACCTTATATGGCGCATCTGAAAATACGACTGTCCCCATATCACGACCATCTGCCACCAATCCTGGATAATCACGAAAATCTCGCTGTTTATTCAATAACACGTCGCGAACCGTACTGTAAGCAGCGATCTTTGACGCTGCATCACCACAGCTTTCCGATTGAATTTGGTCTGATACATCCTCCGAATCAACGTAAACCGAAAATTGCGGGTCAAATCTGAATTCCAACTGAAGATTTTTCGCTACCGGAATTATTTCTACCTCATTATCCAACGATACTCTTTGCTGAAGTACTGCAATTGCAAGTGCTCGATATATCGCACCGCTATCCAGATAATGCCAACCCAGCTCCTGTGCCACAGTACGACTTACTGTTCCTTTCCCAGCACCGCTAGGACCATCAATAGCTAATACAGGTATAACTAAATCCATTCCTATTCCCAGCATTCATTGATATCCAAACCCAGGTCCCTGGCACTGCTAACAAAATCAGGAAATGAAGTCCTCACGTTGGCACAGTTCAAAATAGTAATTTCATCGCTCGCTCTAAACCCTGCGATCGAAAAAGCCATAGCAATTCGATGGTCACCAAATGAATCCACCTGCCCCCCAATTATACGTCCCCCGTTTATTATCATTCCGTCTGCGGTTGGCTGCGCGTCGATTCCCAATGCAGTCAAACCATCTGCCATGGCTTGAATTCTATCACTTTCTTTGACTCTTAATTCACTTGCACCACTCAATATGGTTTGCCCTTCAGCGCATGCCGCAGCAACAAACAATACCGGAAATTCATCAATTGCCAGCGGCACCATATACTCTGGAATCTTAATACCCCGAAGCGGAGAAGATTTTATCCGTATATCAGCAATAGATTCTCCACCCACAACTTGTTGATTCGTCAGACTGATATCTGCACCCATCAATTTCAGTATTTCAATAATACCAGTACGAGTCGAATTAACACCGACATGTCTCAAGATAATATCTGAACCCGGTGTTATCGTCGCGGCAACCAGGAAAAATGCCGCTGAAGAAATATCAGCAGGCACATCGATCTCTGTCCCAATAAGCCGATTACCACCGGAGATACTAATTTTTGAATCTATAATACTCAGTGGGCAGGAAAATCCTGCCAGCATCCTTTCACTGTGATCCCTACTGGGTCCTGGCTCCGTGATGTGGGTAACTCCTTTTGCGTACAAAGCAGCCAGTATTATGCAGGATTTTACCTGAGCACTGGCCACCGGCATTATGTAATCTATAGCAGATAATTTTGAATTACCGGCAATATGTAAAGGCGCTGTACCTTCGTTACTTACACCAATTTGTCCGCCCATCGATGCCAATGGATCTGTCACCCGTCGCATTGGCCTTCTTAAGAGCGACGAATCCCCTGTCAAGATGGAATCAAATGCCTGACCTGCCAACAGCCCGCACAACAACCTCATCGAAGTACCCGAATTACCAAGATCCAATGGTACATCAGGTGCCTGCAGGCCATCTAATCCAACGCCATGAACAATTACCCGTCCAGATTCCGGGCCTTCTATTTCCACCCCCATAGAACGAAATGCCGCCAGAGTCGCCATAGCATCTTCAGCTTCGAGAAAGCCACTGATCCGCGTAACTCCATCTGCAATTGAGCCTAGAATTATTGCGCGATGAGAAATAGATTTATCTCCAGCAACCCGCAGATTCCCCTTCAATATGCCTCCGGGTCCAATCCTAAAATCCAGACTATTCATAAATTTGATGATCTGGAATACAAAGCGTCTGAGTATTCTACAAATAACCCTGCCATATTAGACGTGGGCCTTGCTTTTTTTATTCGATATAATTTCACTGTTTCTCATATTTATTTACCAACCAAAATCTCACTATTTCAGACTGCCTCATGCCACTATTGCCATTCATCGAACCAGGGTCTATTGACGAATATAACAGGAAATCGGTTTTTTGGCCTGGGAGAGTATTATTCCACCCCTTCGTATTGATCTAAAAACCGTTGACGAGCATCTTTCGCAGATTGAAACATTTCAAGTAATTGTTCAAAATCATTACTCTCAAGCATTTTTGAAACATCATCCAACTCCGATTTAAGTTGAACAACTAAACGTTGAATAGGGGAATTATTTGCACGGCAAATATCCCTCCACATTTTCGGATCACTGGATGCTATTCGGGTGAAATCCTTAAAACCTCCGGCAGCATATTTAAAAATTTCATCTTTTTCGTCCTTCAGACCGAGCATATTGACAAGTGCATAGGCAATTAAATGCGGTAAATGACTGGTTGCAGCCAGCACTTCGTCGTGATGTTGCGCATCCATTGACGTAACATCAGCGCCAATTCCCCGCCAAAATTGAGTGACTCGCTCAACCGCGTCTTGGCGGCTGTTCTGCAAGGGCGTCAGGATGACACGTTTACCACTGAACAAATCAGCATTGGCAGCCAAATATCCACATTTTTCTCCACCAGCAATCGGGTGCCCCGGAATAAAATTATCCGGAACTCCATCAAACACTGATCGCAGCGAATTCACGACATTCACTTTTGTACTACCTACATCAGTATATACCGCAGATGATGACCAGAAATTTTTCGCTTCTTCCAAAACGCCAAATATTGCTCCCACAGGAATACAAAAAACAACAAAATCTGATACTGATACTGCTTCACAGAGATCAGCGTAGCAATGATCTACCACACCACTATTGTTTGCATTCGCCAGATTTGATGAATCAGAATCAACGGCAATAATTTCCCGACACAAATTGTTTGTCCGAGCTGCACGCGCAATTGACCCGCCTATCAAACCTACTCCAACCAGGCACAGCCGATCAATCATGTTCGTATAATCTATCCAGCGCTTTAAAAAACACTTGGTTTTCTTCTTCGGTGCCCGTTGTAACTCGAATGTAATCTGGCATCGCGTAACTCGCAAGTGGACGTATGATCACACCCTCTTTGAGCAACTTTTGAAACAAACTTTCTGAATCACACCGCATATCCACACAAACAAAATTTGCTACAGATGGATTCACCTTAAAACCTCGTTGTTCTAATCCTCGGATTAACTGTACTAAACCCATGCGGTTAGCCTCTAAAGTCTTTTGCATATGAACGGTATCCGATAACGCCGCCTCTGCTGCAACCATTGCGGGGATACTCACATTGAACGGCTGCCGTATGCGATTTAATAACTCGGTAACTTGTGGGCTGGATATCGCGCAACCCACCCGCAATCCGGCTAAACCAAACGCTTTAGAAAAAGTTCGGGTAACAATCAGGTTTGGAAATTTTTCCAACCATTGCAAACAATTTGGGTAATCAACTACATCCGCATAATTCGCATATTCAAAATAAGCTTCGTCAACAACACACATTACGTGTTCTGGCAGCTCAGCAATAAACTGAAACAAACTATCGCTATTCAAATAGGTACCGGTAGGATTGTTCGGGTTGGCGATAAATACAAGTCGAGTATTATCACCAATCTGTTCTCTGATCGCGACCAAATCATGTCCGTAAGGCATACTGGAATCGGGATTTTTAGCCCGGGCCGTTTTCGCTTTGGCTCCAACAGACTGAACAATGATAGGATACATGGCAAACGCATAATCGGAAAACACTGCGTCATGAGCAGGCGTCAAAAAAACCCGCGCGACCATCTCCAGCACATCACTGGATCCATTACCCAATGTAATTTGATCGCTGGCAATATTTAATTGTCTGGCCAGTGCCTGCTTCAGCAGATAACCATTTCCATCAGGATAACGTGATAATCCGTTAATTGCCGCAGTTAACGCTTTAGTTACATTGGGACTGGGTCCATATGGACTTTCATTCGACGCTAACTTTACGATTTTGTTTAGCGCCAGCTCTCGTTCCAATTCTTCGATAGGTTTTCCCGGCTGATAGGGCGACAAGCCAGAGACCCAGGGGGCAATACGATGCAAGTAATTATTCATAGATGTGATTTTATCATCACCACACAGCTTTAGACTGCCAGTAATCTTTTTAATTCTTTTAAAGATTCCTAATTATACGGGTACCCGAGGATAAGACCCCAAAATTTTCAGCATGCTTACTTTTGGCTTCAACAACCTTAAAGCCTCTGATACCGTATCATTGTTCTGATGGCCATCAATATCGATAAAAAAAACATAGTTCCAGGTACCCAATCTGGATGGCCTCGACTCAATCTTCGTCATGCTAATTCCGTAACGGGCAAATGGCTCCAATACCTCATGCAGGGAACCGGGCTGGTTTCCAGTCGATACCAGCAAAGAGGTTTTGTCGTTACCGGTCTCCCCCGCCGACAAATTTCCGATAATCAAAAATCGGGTGGTATTATCCTGCTCGTCTTCAATACTTTTTTGCAAAATTTTCAGATTGTACAAACTCGCAGCCACTTCTCCAGCAATGGCTGCACTATTTGGCATGACTTCAACAATTCGAGCAGCTTCTGCATTGCTGCTTACACTGGTTCGCTTAACTCCCGGCAAAGAACGATCAAGCCAACCTCTACATTGAGCCAACGATTGTTGATGCGAAAATATTTCTTTTATGTCGCCAAAGTCGGAGCACTTGGAAAGTAAATTATGCTGAATTCTGAGAACCACTTCACCACAAATCATAAGCGATGAATTAAGAAAACTATCCAGTGTATGCGTAAT
>CAZGQY010000003.1:38886-63885 GCA_964528035.1 uncultured Methylococcaceae bacterium
CACCTTCTGTTGAATTTTCTACCGGAACTACACCAAATTGGGCAGAATGACTTTCTACTTCCCTGAACACTTCATCAATCGATGTTAATGACAATGTGTTGATACTTTGACCAAAGTGCTTTAATGCCGCCTGTTGAGTAAAAGTACCCTCCGGACCCAGAAACGCCACGGATAATGGCTTTTCCAATGCAAGGCACGACGACATCAATTCACGAAAGAAAAAAACTACTGTATCATCGGTTAACGGCCCAGTATTAGATTCTCTGATATTACGCAATACCAAGGCTTCCCGATCCGGCCGATAAAAACTCTCCGCCTCTCCCGCAGCTGTTTTTGTCTTAGCAACCTCCATGGCGATGGAAGCACGCTGGTTAATCAATGCCAATATATCTTTATCTAGGGCATCTATCTTATTTCTAAGTTCTGGGAGCGATTGCAAAGAATTCATGAAGGACACAAGTATACGGTTAATTTAGCGGCGTGGTGGATGTTGTCAAATTGCTCGCGCTGAATAAACACCTCTGATATTACCAATTTGAGTCATTGTCTCAGTAGGAACTTTCTCGTCAACATCAACCATGGTACCAGCAACATCGCCTCTTGATTTATTTTCCAGATTAGATTTTTATCCATATCGGCGCTCAAATTCCTGCATAAACTCTACCAGAACATTTACTCCATCCATCGGCATTGCATTATATATACTTGCACGCATGCCCCCAACAGAACGATGCCCTTTGAGCTCAACCATCCCGGAAACCCGCGCTTCCAGTAAAAATTTAGAATCCAGTCCTGTATCTGCCAAAATAAACGGTACGTTCATTCTCGAGCGGTACGCAGGCATAACAGGATTAGAGTAAAAAGACGAACTATCAATCGCCTGATACAGTGTATCCGCTTTTTCCTGATTGAGACGCTCCATGACTTCAAGCCCACCAATTTCGCGAATCCAATCGAAGACCAATCCCATAACATACCAGTTAAATGTCGGCGGTGTGTTAAACATGGAATTGTTCGCTGCATGCTTCCTGTAATCAAATGTCGATGGAATATCGCCACGCGGTTCCTGCAGTAAATCGTCCCGCACTATAACCAGAGTAATGCCGGCAATACCCATATTTTTCTGCGCTCCCGCATAGATCAAGCCAAATTTATTTACATCCAACGACCGGGAAAAAATATTCGATGACATATCGGAAACCAGCGGAATACCATTTGACTCGGGTATGAATGGAAATTCTACACCACCAATGGTTTCATTGGATGTATAGTGCAAGTATGCGGAATCTGAATCGTAGCTCCATTGCGCAACATCGGGTATTCCCTGATGATCACAATTCGCTGAATTTGCAACAATATTAATATCACAAAAACGCTTTGCCTCATTAATTGCTTTTTCTGACCAGGAACCCGTACATACATAGCTGGCAATTCGCCGGTTAGCCAATAGATTCAACGGTACCATAGCAAATTGCGCGCTCGCACCGCCTTGCAGAAACAAAACCCGGTAACTGTCTGGTATCTGCAAAATATTTCGAATATCGTTCTCGGCCTTAGCGGCAATTTCAGTAAATTCCTTACCTCGATGGCTCATTTCCATTACTGATAGGCCACATCCCTGCCAATCCTGTAATTCCTCCTTTACACGCTGCACAACTGCTTGAGGGAGCGTCGCCGGACCCGCACTAAAATTAAATACTCTGGCCATTAATTATTCTTTGTCTGTACTATTACTTTCATCTGTATCTGTATCCATACCCATACCCGTATCCGTATCCGTATCCGTATCCGTATCCGTATCCGCGTCATCGTCATCGTCAGCCAGACCGTCAATACGATCAACTCCAACCACCCGTTCCCCTTTGGATAAACGAATCACCCGTACTCCCTGAGTATTTCTGCTAACCACAGAAATTTCCCGCACAGGCGTACGCACCAAGGTACCCGCGTCAGTAATTAACATAATTTCGTCATTTTCCTCCACCAAAGTGGCACCCACGACCTTACCATTACGTTCATTAGTCTGAATAGAAATCACACCTTGACCTCCGCGATTGTGACGCGGAAAACTTTCTGCGGGTGTCCGCTTCCCATAACCATTTTCAGTAATATTGAAAACCGCACCTGCAGCGGAAATAATCAGTGAAATGACCTTATGCTCTGCCACCAGGCGAATACCTCTCACACCGCCTGCTGTACGACCCATAACACGCACATCAGACTCATGGAAACACACCGCTTTGCCCGAACTGCTAAACAACATGATATTGCGGTCACCATCAGTCACCGCCGCACCAACCAATGCGTCATCCTGGCGTAAGTCAATGGCAATTTTGCCATTGCTTCTAGGTCTTTCAAATTCTTTCAGAGAGGTCTTTTTGACCACACCAAGCTGGGTTGCAAAAAATACATAATGGTTATCATCAAAAGTTTTAACCGGCATTATGGTATTGATTTTTTCACCTTCGTCTAAATTAAGCAGATTCACGAAGGGTTTTCCACGAGCAATACGCCCAGCTACAGGCAACTCAAAAACCTTTAACCAATACACTTTGCCAAAACTGGAAAAACAAAGGATGGTATCGTGAGTATTGGCAATAAAGAGTTTGTCGATAAAATCTTCCTGTTTCGTAGAAGTTGCCGATTTACCACGCCCACCACGCCTCTGCGCCTTATATTCATCCAACGGCTGTGATTTAACATAACCCTGATGAGACATGGTAACCACCATATCTTCCTCGGTAATCAAATCTTCAATCGTCAGGTTCAGTTGATCCTGCAGAATTTCGGTGCGGCGTTGATCACCAAATTGTTCGCGTATTGACACCAGCTCTTCCCGAATTACCTCCATCAAGCGATCATCATTGGCGAGTATTTCCAATAATTCATCGATTTTCGCCAATATATCCTTGTATTCACCAACGATCTTATCCTGCTCCAATCCGGTAAGACGGTGCAGTTGAAGATCAAGTATCGCCTTAGCTTGAACAGGTGTAAGCAGATAACCCTTGTCACCAAGACCAAACTCCTCAGCTAAATCATCAGGGCGGGATCGAGCCGCATTGGCTCGTTCCAGTAAACTGGCAACCAAACCCGACTGCCAATGTTTGGCCAATAATTTTTCTTTCGCGACAGCTGGCGTAGGTGCCGCTTTGATCAAAGCTATAATTTCGTCAATATTTACCAGAGCAACAGCAAGACCTTCCAATACATGAGCTCTTTGTCGGGCCTTCCTTAATTCGAACAGTGTTCGACGTGTCACCACTTCGCGTCGATGTTCAATAAATGCAGACAGTATTTCTTTCAGATTCATACACCGTGGCCGACCATCCTGGATCGCGACCATATTTATACCAAATACATTCTGAAGCTGTGTATGCTGATATAAATTATTCAGAATGACTTCGCCCACCTCACCGCGGCGAAGTTCAATAACCATACGCATGCCATCCTTGTCGGATTCGTCCCTTAGGGCGGATATTCCTTCCAGGCGTCCTTCTTTTACCATCTCCGCAATTTTTTCAAGAAGACGCGCCTTGTTTACCTGATAAGGCAGTTCAGAAATAATAATCGATTGTCGCCCGGAATCTTCAATGTTTTCAAAATGCGCTCGGGCCCGAAGATATATCTTTCCTCGTCCAGTCAGGTAGGCATCCCGAATACCGTTCGCGCCATTAATCATACCGGCAGTAGGAAAATCAGGCCCTGGTAAATAACTCAACAATTCCAGTATTGAAATATCGGGGCGTTCCATCAATGCCAGACAGGTATTAATGACTTCAGTTAAATTGTGAGGAGGAATATTTGTTGCCATTCCCACCGCAATCCCGGCCGACCCATTTATCAATAAATTAGGAACTTTTGTCGGAAAAACTTTCGGTTCAAATTCGGATTCATCGTAGTTCGGGATAAAATCAACCGTTTCTTTATCCAGATCAGCCAATAGCTCATGGGAAATTTTGGCCATACGAACTTCGGTATAACGCATCGCTGCGGGTGAATCGCCATCCACCGAACCAAAATTACCCTGACCGTCGACTAACATATAACGCATCGAAAAAGGTTGCGCCATACGCACTATCGTATCGTATACAGCCGTATCGCCATGAGGATGATACTTACCGATTACATCACCGACCACACGTGCGGATTTTTTATAGGCTTTATTCCAGTCATTACCCAATACACTCATCGCATACAATACACGCCGATGAACCGGCTTAAGTCCGTCGCGAACATCCGGTAACGCACGACCCACTATGACGCTCATCGCATAAGCCAAATACGACTGTTTCATCTCGTCTTCTAAATTGACGAGATTCACTTCCTTAGCAAATTCAGACATGAGAGAGTATTATTTAATGATTAAGAATGAGGCGATATCAGAATCTCCTCTGAAAAACCACAGAATCTGATGGCGGGAATTTCTATACAACAAAATATGAGATGGCTATCGATATCACAAGCTTTCAGGACTGTTCTATCTACCGACTGGGAAAGTGTTTATTGTAACAAAATCTATACATTTCTTCATGCCAGATTGGAAATTAAGGTGTGAAAATCCCAGAATGCAGATCCCACAACCTTAATTTTTGGCTCCTGTTGGAAAAGTGATCTCTCTATTTACTCTGTTTTGAATGCAGCCAGCATTTTAGTGTATCCCCGGTTTACGTCGTGCGCGATCCAATGAAACAATATTAACGGGGGCACTATCCTGTCGTTTGTACTCGGGAACCAAAGAATTTAACAAACCTAATATCCGGTTTTCATCAAACGTGTCACAGGCTATCTGCAATTTCCCAATTTGATCACTTACCGTATTCCAATCATTGTCTCTTGAAATTGCCAATAGTAATTTTCGATGACCGGTACTCGTCTTTCGTTCCTGTTTATGAAACAACTCCTCATACATCTTTTCACCCGGTCTCAAACCGATATATTCAATCTTTATATCCTGGCCAGGTTTTTTTCCGCTCAAACGAATCATCTGCTCGGCTAAATATCGGATTTTAATCGGATCCCCCATATCCAATACAAAGATTTCCCCGCCCTCACCGACCGCAGCTGCTTCCACAATTAATTGACAAGCCTCCGGTATGGTCATAAAAAACCGAGAAATTTCAGGGTCGGTTACCGTAACCGGCCCACCGTTCTGAATTTGCCGACGAAATAACGGCACCACACTACCCGCAGAATCGAGAACGTTTCCGAAGCGTACAGTTATAAATCGGGTACTATCCTGGCCGTTAAAAGACTGACACAGGATCTCGGCAGCTCGTTTGCTGGCACCCATAACATTACTTGGATTAACTGCCTTATCAGTGGAAATATATATAAATTCCCTGACATTCTGAAAAATCGCTGCCTCAGCAACAGTTTTTGTACCCAGAACATTATTGTTTACAACTTCCCGAACCTGGGCCTGCAGCAACGGTACATGTTTATAGGCAGCCACATGAAATACCATATGCGGCGAATACTTTCTAAAGACATAATTAACCGCTGCCTGATCGGTGACATCACCTAACACTGCAATAAGATTCAATGCCGGATAACGCTGCTGCAACTCTGATTCTATGCGATACAGATTAAATTCACTTTTCTCGAAAACGACCAGCCTGCCAACAGGTAACTGACCAATCTGGCTGCACAACTCCGAACCAATCGAACCACCGCCTCCGGTCACAAGAATCGTTTTATTTTCCATACGATGACGTATGTTTTTCCAATCCAGATTTACCGATGCACGCCCTAATAGATCTTCTATTGAAACATCACGAAGCTCTTTGTGGGTCACACGTCCGGACAAAACCTCTTTAACCGAAGGCAAGGTCAAAAATGCGATTTCACATGACTCGCAAAGATCCACAATCGTCCGCATCTGCAAATCAGTCGCTGAGGGCACAGCAATTAACACAACATCAATTTCCAACCGATCGATCAATCTGGGTATTTTTTTGCAGTTACCCAACACCCGAATACCATGAATTTCCCGCCGCCTTTTTTTTATATCATCATCGACGAACCCAACAGGAACAAATTGAGATTCCGCCTCCCGCATTAAATCCCGAACCAACATTTCCCCGGCCATTCCTGCGCCGATAATGAGTGCACGCGACCCAATACGTTCATATTGACGAGTATCCTTCCAAAAACGATACACAAAACGAGGCGTACATAAGAATAAAACAAGCATCGCGCCATATAGCGGTAACACCGAACGCGGCACACCTTCAAGACGCGAATATAGAAACAGACTCATACCAACGATCACAACACCGGCAGCCACTGCCTTGACGATTCTAACCAGATCAGGAATCGATGCAAAACGCCAAACTCCCCGATACAGTCCAAACACACGAAAAACAATAGTTTGCACGATGATGACAAAAACAAGGTAATACAGCGCTGTATTCAGATTTTCAACAGGAATGGACTCAAGATTATAGCGAAACCAATAACTACCCAACCAGGCAACCGGAATCATTGCCATGTCATGAAGGAAAACAGCGTTTGAGGATCTGAAATTAAACTTTTTTGCCATCACATTTCTCGGATGTCATGAATCAACTATCCAACACTCATCATATACCAGGAAATTAGTTTCCATTTATCGTAGGTACAATACCCGCATCAAACCTATATGCCAAAAATAACATAGACCCCAGCGCGATAAGTAGAAATATCCATTCCAATGCCGGCCAGTAAAGTGCTGCAATAGCCAATGGTAACAACCAACAACAATTAATCAGGCAAACCCCAACAGTCACCGGTGAATGACTCTTAATGGCAATGCTGGCATGCTGGTACGCATGACTTCTATGCGCCTGATACCATACTTCACCACGCACAATTCGACGCAGCAGTGTTACCGTTGCATCCACAAAAAACACACTACCCAAAATTATCCAGACACTTAAAGGCAGCAGATCTTTTTGAATGCTAATTAAAGCAATCAATCCAAGCATAAAACCCAGAAACCCACTGCCCACATCACCCATAAAAATTGCTGCCGGAGGCCAATTCCAGATTAAAAACCCAAAACACCCGGATGCAATAATCAGCAATGGAAGTATTTCTGTATAAGAATCTGGTGAATTTGAAAAAAGCACAGATAAAAGACTCGCCGCGAGTGCAATAAACATAGCTTCCGACCCCGCTATGCCATCAATTCCATCCATAAAATTAAATAAATTCAATATCCATACAAGACCAATAACCATCAACAGGTAATTCATCACAGCCCCTTCCAGCCGGTATCCAGCAATCGCTAATACCGGAATCTCCCCCATCCAGAACAATGCCCAGAAGGCAGCAAAAAAATGTATACAGATTCGCCACCGTGGGGAAACAGGACGATGATCATCCCAAAAGCTAACCGCGGAAACCAATACCCCGCTTCCAATCATTGCCATAAAATCCTGAAACCTTAGTTGTCCAGAGAGATATAAACAAAGCAGCGCACCAAAAAACAGTATGACGAATGCCATTCCACCGCCGGTTGGCGTTGGAACGGTATGCGAACTACGATCATTCGGAAAATCAATAACCGCTCTGGACAGCGCATATCTTCGAATTGCATAGGTTAACCCCCACGCCAGTCCGGTGGCCACGAGAAACAGTATAAATACATGACCCAGATTCATCATTGAATTACCATCGGAGACTAAGTTTATCAGAACAATCGCTAATCCATCGAAGCAAACCCTCTGGTTTCCAAAGCAGTAAACACCCCGCCTGTCTTCTGAATAGTATTACCTGGATTGATACCATTTCACAGTCCTGTAAAGATTTTCGTCTGCCGAGTAAGGCGGGTTCCAATTCAAACATTGCCGGGTCTTTTCGATACCCACCTGCAAACTGCCACACAACCGATCCAATTCTGGAGTTCTTTGCAAAAAACGCGCAACTGAATACAAGTATTTATCAGGAATTGGTAATAGAATGGATGATTTATTCATTAGTCCCGCTATTCTTAAAATCAAAGCTTTAGTTGAAAGATCTTCTCCATCCGACACCAAATATACCTTGCTCTCAGTTGGTTTCTGTAATACACAATGGGCAAGCAGATGACAAAGATTGCCTACTCCCACCAGACTCCTGCGGTTATTAATTCGACCAAACGGCAACGGACAACGCGAATCAATTAGTTTCAGTAAGCGCAAAAAATTGCCACCAACCTCTGGCCCATAAACCAATGGCGACCGCACGATAGTGACTGGCATAGCGGTCTGCAATGAAAGCGCTAACAGGCTCTGCTCAGCCTCATGTTTTGATTTCGCGTAGGGTCCGTGTGGATCAACCTCGTCATCCGCAGAAAAAGGTCGACCCATCGTTTTTTCACCGTTAACTTTTATACTGCTAAGAAACACAAAATGTTGCACACCGTTCAATGCAGCTTGTTGCGCCAGACATTTCGTACCCTCAACATTGACACGCCTAAAATCACCTAATGCGTCGCTCGAAGTCTCCCGCATGACATGTACGCGAGCCGCTAAATGTATAACTACATCAACCCCTCGCAGCGCTGATGACCAATCAGTAGACTCGTTAATTTCACCAACGAGAACTGTATCCCATCGCACAAGCAAACCATGCTGAAAACTACGAAGCGCAGCGATCACCTGATAGCCAGTAGATGTTAGCAAGGAACACAATGATCGGCCCACAAATCCGGATGCGCCAGTAACCAATATTTTCATAATGGCCGTCTTATCATCTGCAACAATTTCACCGGATATTTGGAATAAATTTTAAACATATTGGTAGAAACAAAGTTTTCTCTGCAGGCCCTCAAAATCTCTCTATTCAATATGATGTTACTTCTCCAACTCCGCGTACTCACTCCTCCCATATTCATTTTCACCCAAACCTGTGGAACATATACGGCGTTTATGGCGAATTTTGTGAACATGCGAGTAACTAATTCGTAGTCCGCTGCAATATCATAATCGGTTTTAAACCCCCCATACTTCGCAAAGTATTCCCGCCTGAGATAAAACGTAGGATGTGCAGGCATCTGCCCAAAAGCCAGTCGAGCCGGTGAAAACGATCCAGAGCTAAAATACCGCACCACTTTGTGCGGATTGTCCTTCCGTACATAGACCAGATCAGCGTAACAGGCATCCACGCCGGAATTGCCAAAAACTCCCGCAACCGTAGCCAATACTTCAGAATCAGCAAAAACATCATCTGCATTAAGGAACCCGATCACATCACCCGTCGCCATTGCCAGCCCCTTATTCATGGCATGGTATATACCGTCATCAGGCTCTGATATCCACCGGAAATTTAACCTTTTATATTGTTCTATTCTGTCGATAGTCCGATCACTGGAAGCACCATCCACTAAGATATGTTCAACATTCGAATATTCTTGATTAACAACAGACCGAAGCGTTGCTTCAATTGTCTGTTCAGCGTTATAAGAAACGGTAATAACCGAAATTTTCATGCATCTACTCAGATAGTGTTTAATAGTCACTGAATAACTACTTCATCATCATTCAAGTCTGGCAACACAATAACCCATCAAACCACAGCTTCGCATATCGCTCTCACGGCCCCAAATCCCTTGAGACGGATTTTCACCTCTTTACAAAGACCTCAAAAGTACTCGCTATACAGTAAAATCCTGATTTATAGATTCATCATCATAACGCTCCCGAACGGGTGCAGCCGGAACACCTTGATATATCCACCCAGCATCCAAATTCCAGTTTGCAACACTTCCCAAACTTAACACAGCGCCTTCACCAACGCGCACTCCAGGGCCAATCGTCGCTCTGGCGCAAATCCAGACGCTGTTTTCAATCGAGATGGGTTTGGTCAGTAAATCAAACGACTCTTTTGTCCAGTCGTGATTTCCTGTACAAAAATAGACATCCTGGGAAATACAACAATGATTGCCAATATTGACCTCGGCAAGATTATCCAGCCAGACATTTCGCCCGATCCAGGAATGGTTGCCAATTTTAAGACGCCAGGGAAATTTGATTCGAACACCGGGATTAATCACTACGCCGGTGCCAATCTGTGCACCGAATCGACGCAGCAAGAAAACTCTGATCTTAGTCCCCGGAAACCATGAACTAAGAAATAACCACTCGCACAACAACCAACTCGCCTCCTTAAAGGATCCCGCTCCGCGGTCAAAGTTGAATTTATCGTAACGATCCAGGCGCATAGGTATTGTCTAATTTTTTCTTAGCTGGTTTTTTCCAACTCAATCTGTTTCGCGTACAAAATACTGGTAAGTAGCCATATGGAACGCGTTAAACCAATCCTGTTGTACAGCCCTAAATATTCATAAGCCGCATCCTTTCTATATTGTACGCTAAAGGATTACCGTATATTCAGTTTACAACGCTTAATTTATCGATGTTCCACAACCGATCACCACCACCCTTATTCTGGCAATTTTGTCATTTTCGCCAATTCCTCATAAAGACTCATCCATTTTGCCCGTACTGACGTTAACGAGTAAAGCTGTTCAACGAACTTACGACTTCTGGTACCACGCTGAATTCGTTCCGGAACACTCCATTGAGCAACCGTTTTTAATGCATCGCTCAACAGTCGTCGATCAGGTTCCACCAATATTCCTCCGCCCTCTTCCCAATTCAGTAAACCGGTTTGTGGTGATGTCAGTGTTGGCGTATAACAGCCCGCAGATTCCAAATTAACCATTCCTACAACCTCTGAATAGGATGGAGCCACGACGACCCAGGAATTCATCATGCAGGTGTATTTTTCTACTTCGTAAATCGGCCCGGAAAATTCGATTTGGTCACAGAGTTCAGATTTTTTCGCATCAGCTTTTAACAACTGCAAATAGTTCTGATCTTCCTCAGGACCTGCGATTAGCAACCGCCATTGGCTACCTAAATTGGCAGAAATAAAGGCGGAAATTAACAAATCAACTCCCTTTTTCGGATGGATTCGCCCTACATACAATATTCTCTTCTGCAGAACCCGATCAGAAAACGACAATTGACTGTCTATTTCCGAAAGATCAATCGCATTCGGTATCAACTCGATTCGTTTATCCGGCAAAAGATCACTGAGATGTCGTTGCTCCAGAGGAGTAATCGCATGCAATACCGATACCCTGGAAAATACAGGTTTTGCCAGCAAATGCCAATATAAATTCTTTTTTAAAGTCCGTAGTTTTCCCTGCCCGTACCACGCCCACGGTTCAACCATGCCATGCACACTAAGAATGGTCGAAACACCCAAAGAATGCGCCACTTTTTGCGCCACCCAGGGAGCCGCTTTCCACAAGCCGTGTAAGTGTAAGACGCCGATTTTATGGTTTTTAATTGACTGTTTGATCACCTTTTTAAATTTTGCAGACCAACCCCAGTTAAATCCACATAAGTCAGCAGGTACCTCAATCAGCTCGATACCATCGGCTGGCGCTATGCTGCCTGCTCCAACAGCAACAATGATTATTGCGGATTGATCGGAAGCCGATGTTTGACAGATCGCCGACAAAAAGTTTACGACAGCAGTAATTCCTGTATTTTTCCTGGAATGGTCTTCGGTAACAAATAAGACCCCGCTATTCATTTGGCACTGTCTTTTGAAAGCGGTACCAGCCTGAATATAACACCGCTATTTGAATGTATGGTTTCAAATGAAACCAATTACTGAAACACAACTTGCTTGAAATTAACCAGGCTGAATAAATATAAAAAGGCGGCATAAACAAGTATCTGTTTTCATATAAACCAGGATTGAATAGGACTATTATCTGCAGCAAGACGCACAAAGCCTGAGTAACTGATAATTTCGACACCCACCAATAGCTGCTGAGACGTAAAGCCTCTTGCTTCAAGATCAAGGCCCAATGCAAAAACAGATATATTTGTCAGCGCTTGCTCAAGCTCCGGCGCTGTCTCAGCTCCTTTAATCGCCAGACAAACGCCATTCTCAATCAGCAACAGGGAATCGCCCTGCGCAACTCGGGATAAACATCGTCTAAACGATTCTGATCCGCTAGTTGAATAGTTTACAAGATGTAGCATGCAAAACGCCTTAAAACCGACCAAAAAACGGTGAACCTCAATTTCAACAATTCACGACCAGGTCATAACTCCCTAACAGAGGCCCTAAATTGGAACGACTCACGTTGCTTACAGGAATTTGTACCGCGTCTAATTGCAGGCCACGTTCACCAAACGATTCCTCTTCAACATAAAGATCCTCTACATCGTAGATCGGCAGGGAATTCAAAATTGCGGCAATATCCCTGCACCCAATCACTTCCGGGTTTTGCTTGGCTGTTAACAGCATAACTCCATCGTCAATAAACAATACACCGACACTTTGTTCAAAGGCCGCTGCGGTGAGCAACATATCCATGTGTTCCTGTATTCGGAGACTGGCATGCGGCGCACATGAAAAAACAAACAAAAAGCGCTTTTTCAAATTAACCACCAAATACCAATAATCGATCTGCTTCGATACCCGCCTCAACCCATTGGCCCAACCCTGATATTCTGAAACCAGCCGCCAGACTGGTCTTGAGACCTTGCCGTATCGCTATATCCGCCTCAAGCAATCCGCGACGCTGCGCAGCAGACACACACACAACAAGATCAACATTGTGATCCCTGGCCAGGTTCCCCCACAAGGTCACAAAATCGGACTCATCGTCCGGAACGACAGCGTGACCGATCGCATTATAGATTCCGTCGAAATAGAAAAATACCCGGAATATTTGATGACCCTGATCAATCGCCGCCAGGGCAAACTGGTAGGCTGTTCGCGTTCCCTGACCATTGTATGGACTGGAATTGACTTGAACTGCAAATTTCATCGGTGCCTTATTGATCTATTTCCCTGATTCTGAAACTATTCAGCGTAATTTCTTAACAGGGACTAAGGTGTTGACTCTTTGGGTTCTGCAACAGCAACGTTGCAGCGGAACTTACACGGATGATTCGCGTACCGAATAATCATTTGCTTGCGCCCTAAGGAGCGAGGATTCAATAATATACAAATCTTGACTTGTCTTATTGTCCATCTTCTGCGTTGTAGCAACAGTTGCGTAGCCCTGCTATGCGCCTGTTGCTATGCCTTGAAGACAAACAATAACCCTGCGTCAATCTTTCGCATATTATTAAAACCTCGCTCCTAAACACAACACTTGCCGAGCTGATACTTGATTTTTTTATAACTGCGTAAAAGTCAATAATCCGTTCGGGATCAGCGACCGTATTGGGCCTCATCCCGGCGACCTTGCTGATAGGCTCGTTGCTCGGACTCTTTATGCTTACCATAAAGATACCCCCCAGCGACTCCAACCGCCCCCCCAATCGCAGCCCCCATTGCGGCATTACCGGCTATCGCACCAATGACTGCTCCGGTTGCAGCTCCACCTGCGCCACCCGTTAAACTACGCTGTTGAGTCTGGGAAAGGCCCGTACATCCACTCAAGCCAATGCAAAAAACTAAAAGAAAAATAGATCGCTTCATGAGTTTCCCTCTGTTTCCATTTCATTTTTACACGGCCATTGGTGAATCAAAAACCTGAATTCTGTTTCCACGGCACTCTCCTGATGATATTCAGGATGTTTTTGAACCCATGCGATAAACAGATCTATGGATTCATTTCGTGACGGAGGATCTTGCGGAAGACAAACCAGCGGGGGAACATCCGGCCCATTGTTGACAGCTTCAAAATAATGGTATGCACCGACCAAATACCCGTGGCAAAAATGAATCGCCTTGGGATATACAGGATCGGCCTCATCTACAGTGCATAAATTAAGCAGATTTAAAGTATTATTTACTTTAAAATCCTCAACAGTCACCGCTCGTAGAATTCCAGGCATCAATAGTGCAAATAATATCAACGATTTTATTATTCCTACATTCATGAAATATTGTCCCTCATTGTTCGAGTAATTGAATCGTCGTGATCTCTGTTAAACTATTAAGGTATAGATACGCGAAGACAGTAATAATAACAGTAAGCATACGTGTTAATAAAGCCAGTTTCTAATTCGTTCTATCCCAAAATGAATGTATCATCACAGAATTCACATAGCTATTGTCAACCTCTGGGTTTAAGGTTATTCTGATGCATTACCAAAGCACATTCAATTTAAGGGCTCAAACATGGCTTCGGCTGACAAAAAGGCAGGCTGGCAAAATTCAGTTTCGCAGAAAAAAACCGAGAAAATCTCATCTATCAAAAAATATCCAATCTTATGGAAATTAGGTATTTCTATCCTTACTGTCGCGCTCATTGTCTATGGGATAACAGTCTATTGGAGTATTGAACCTGCTGAGTTTGACGTTGTCGAATTTTCCCTAAAACGTGCCGATAAGACTAACGCGGAAAAACTTGCCACCGGATATGTATTTGCCAATACGCTGGCGCATATTTCAGAAACACTGCTTGAAAAAAACGGTGGTTTTCTTTCCAATGATATATTTCCAGGCGGAATAATCGATAATATGCCCGCCTGGGAATTTGGTGCACTGGTTATGCTGCGCGACGGTGCTTCAGCACTGAGAAACCATTTTGCCCGTTCGCAATCGCAATCGAAAGAAAACGCCCAACTTTCACAAGCGGAGCCGTTCTTCTATTACAATCACACATCATGGGCTTTACCCTCTACAGAAGACGAATATAAAAAGGGAACCGATAATCTACTTTTGTATTTGAGGGATCTAAATAATCCTGACGCACACAACGCGCACTTCTTTTCCCGCGCGGATAATCTGGATCAATACCTTCAGGTCATACTTAAACGCCTGGGCGACTATTCGTATCGACTGAGTGCAAGCTCCGTATCGAAACAATCGTATGATCTGGCCAGTAATAAAGTTTCTGTCACCAAAACCCCCTGGATGGAAGTAGACGACGTATTCTGGGAGGCGCGTGGTGCTACCTGGGCATTATTGCATTTATTTAAATCAATTGAAGCCGATTTTGATACAACTTTACGTGGTAAAGGAGCCAAAGCAACTTTGCGGCAAATTATCCATGAACTGGAAGACGCACAAGTTGCTATATTAAGCCCTGTCATTCTCAATGGTGACGGCTTTGGTTTGTTTGCAAACTATTCACTCACTATGGCAAACCACATTGCACGCGCGAATGCTGCAACCCTGGATTTACGGGAATTGATGCTGAGAGGCTAACTCTTTTGGATCAAAATATTAACGAAAATCTCAAGAGAACCGGAACCTGGCGTAGAATATTTTTTATGCTGGTATTTGCTGTGATTCTTGGCTTTGTCCGGCTCGCATTGTGGGCCGTTGTACTGTTGCAAGTTGCCTCAAATTTGTTCACTGGATCTGAAAACATAAATGTGCTTAACTTCAGTCATAAACTTGCGGTTTATGTATACAATATTTTGTTATTTCTGACCTACAATACAGAACAAATGCCGTTCCCGTTTTCCGACTGGGACGAACATGCCCACCCTGCCGGATTGCAAGCGAAACACTAACCGACTGTCCAACAAAAAATACCCCGGATTGTTGCGAATTCCCTTCGGACAGCGGGACACCGCTCAATCATAACCTCTATTACACGTTACAAAACACCGGGACTTAAAATCCCAACCCCTCAGAACCTTGTATCAGGAGACGATCTACCGAAAATGAATTCAGCTAAAGACTTCACGCAGATATTTGTATAATAATCGTGCAGAGCGCGGAGCTTTGCCAAGTTTTGCCTCTGATTGCCCCTTGCGCAACAATTGCCTTAGATATTGCCGATCCACATCAGGTGCCACAACAAGAAGGTCACCGATCGCCGCGTCCCCTTCTGCGAGCAATCTATCCCGCCAGCTTTCCAGGCGATGATGAAGCTTGGTGGCATCCCTACCCTGACTTTGTAATTTCTGCAACTCTGAACGTATAAATTCAGTATCAACCTGCCTTAACAGACGACCAATATATTTATGTTGTCTTTTAAGCGCCGTCCGATGCTTTATAGATTGTGCCACATCCACTGAAGATCTAAGTTCAGCAGACAAATCCAGGCGATCCAGTTCTTTACCTGAAAGTCGACTCAAATCTGCACCTAATCGCTGCATTTCCAGACTATCTTTCTTTTTCTGAGTCTTACTCGGCTCTTCCGGGACTTCGGAGTATAAAGAATCAGTCACGTGAACAACTCAGATCAAACACTTCGCATCCAGCCATAGTATGGCCGTGCAGCAATATACTTTGCCGCGAAAAACCGTGTTGTCATTTTTTTCTTCCAAACTAAAAATCCATCCGAAAACCTGTGACGAAGGGCAATACCCAGAAACAACTGCCAGAGTATACGCAGAAACGAATTACAGAACGTAATTCATCATTAAAAACAGAGCCCAATGTGCTCTACCCTCATTTTCCTACCGAAACTATCCGCTAATATTTCAACAGCGACTAAACCATTGCCACCAGAAAAACAACAAACAGAACAACCAGCGCGATAGGCACCAACACTGCCGGCCAGTCTTTCTCCGCCTGCTGACTTCTGGCCATCGAGGCCTTGATGCCCGGCCTAAACCATAAAATCACCAGTAGTGCCAATACCCCGTACATGACAGCTTCCCAAGTTGAAGGCTGATCCATATTTTCTCTCCTGTAAATTCTGTGTCAGAAAAAGAAACCGTTCTAGGAATCCGCTTCGCCCGAATTGCGGCTATACATATAAAAACCACCCGCCGCCAAAAGAACCAATATCACAATCAAAGGAAAATTCGACCCTGTACTCCCGCCAGAAGAAGTTACCGCATTGGCAAAACGATATCGTGTAATCACACCCAGACTTGGATCATTAACCGCAATCGTAAATATCTTATCGGTCAAACTGGCGAATTGCGCTTCGCCACCATCAAAAGCTTTTATATTTCGTTTGTCACGTTCTTTTTCATCAGCATACAACGGGGATTTACTAAATCGCCCGCCCAGTTTAGTCGCTATCGCCTGCTCGATCTCGGCCAAAGTACGATTTGATGTTTTAATAGCCTCCAGCTTTTTACCAACGCCCGCACGAATTTCGATTCCACCGCCTGCGGCCCTAAACGATTTTTTTACATTTTTCTGAGGATTAAATGCATCGACATAATCCACCTCGGATGCATCAACCAAATCGATCGAAACATGTACACCTTTACTACTGAATGATTGACCGCCCAATTCTGCACTAAATTGCTGATTGCTGTAATCTCTGAATGTAAGTTGAGTAAAAACATGACCGTCATTATTTTTCACCACAATCTGCGGATCATCCGCTTTCTCACTGACACTAATATCCAGTCCTCGCATTTTAGGGTGATGGTCAATCATACTGACCTCCATAGCCTTTGATGTTTTTTGCGCTATAGACAACCCATTGTCCGGATTGCTACGGTCAGAACCGTTAATAATAATCAAGCTCGTCGAGCCAGTAATCAGACCTGCATCAGTTTTCCATCGAGAGGAGACAGATACAATAGATTCCCCATTCTTCTTCGGATCTCCGGTATGGATACGTAACTCATCCTCACCTGCGGCTGCATAAACCTGAATCGGACAGAGCAAACATATCGTAAGCAGCATAAAACCAGACGCTGCAAATGTATTTATTTTGATTTTCATGTAACTAACTCAATTATTACTCTATACGGGATCAATCATCGGCATGCGGGTTTGTGCAATACATATAACTCATCAATATAACTTAATATTAATCAATATATTACACTAAGAAATCAAAGCCCTCACCACCACGAATAAAAGTGCACAGTGATCACTGCGACATAAACCATTTGCAGCGCTGCCAGAATCGTTTTCTTACGTTCCCAAGCACAAAAAATGGCAAATAAAAATCCTGACATGGCCAGCGTCATTACACCACTAATGACCCAGACTCGATGCGTCGCAAACAATGAGAATAATTCCGCTCCAAGAAATAAACACCCCAAAGACACCATCACTAAAGATCGTGGCATACAAATAATGCACGGTGTTTCAACTTTTTCAAAATCCCTATCAAAAAAAACAAGGGTCAAAGATGCCATAAAAATGGCTAGATATACTACAGCTATCATAACGCGCTATCCCCTTTATTAGTTCAACAATATCGGATAGGAAATCCAACGAGTATTCGATTTCTATTGCACCCTACAAGCCTAGCTGTGTCAAGTACCTGGATTAATGATCTTATGCTGCAAATTAACCAGTACATTTGATCAAAAATAACGATTTAAAGACTTAAATCAAGTTTTCGATAATGGTACAAATAACCAGGTATTCAGATTTTTCTGCCCGATTTCTGCAATTCATCGAATACGTATAACTCAACACGCGTCGAACAATCAATGACTTGTGATAAAAATACAAAACAGATAGAAGTGCGGCAAAGCATCTATGCTATAACTAGCGTATGTCAAATTCACAAAACCAAGCCTCCGTACGAATCGGAAACTGGATGGTCTATGCCGCATGGATCCTGTTTTTATTACTGCTGACTGTATTTTTCAATAACTATCTTGAGCAGCAATACAATCCCAACAGTGACATTCATATTGCTCAAGATTCGAATGAAGAAATAACTTTATTGCGGAATCGATATGGCCACTACGTCACCAGCGGACGGATAAACGGCCAGAAAGTTACGTTTCTGCTTGATACAGGCGCCACTACGATTAGTATTCCACAAAATATTGCCCAACGGATTGGACTGTCCGCTGGCACCCCAATACAGGTATCCACTGCGAATGGCACCATTACTGTGTACAACACTGTACTGGATAGCGTATCCATTGGGCCGATCACCCTGCATCAACTACGAGCGGGTATTAACCCTTATATGGACGGTGAAGAAATTTTACTCGGAATGAATTTCCTTAAACACCTGGAACTGACCCAACGGGGAAAGCAATTAATTATCCGAAATATTGCCTCTCCCTAGTGACATTCAGCACGTGAACCATGATAATTTGGTGTTTTGTCTTTGAAGCATCATGTGGTTTAAAAATCTTTCCTGTTATCGCCTGCTCGAACCTTTTTCGCTGACTGAAACGCAATTCGAGGAATCCTTAAAAAGGCGCGAATTTCGACCATGCGGCAGCCTGGAACAGTTCACCCTAGGGTGGGTCGCACCCATTCATCCAAATGGGAATTCTCTCATCCATGTCGCGAATGGATTCATTATGATCTGTGTCTGCAAGGAAGAAAAAGTTTTACCTCCAGCAGTTATCAACGATATGGTTTCCGAAAAAACATTCGAAATTGAAAAAAAAGAACAACGCAAGATTCGAAAAAAAGAACGCGAAAATATTCGTGACGATATTATTCATACCCTGTTACCCCGCGCCCTGTCATTTACACGTCGCACCTATGCCTACATCGATACCCGGAATAATTGGCTCATCGTCGACTCTGGCACCACCAACAGCGCAGATGAACTCACAAGTTACCTTAGAAAAACACTGGAATCCCTGAAAATCAAACCACCGTCAACCAAAGACCGGCCCGCTCTTGTATTCACCCGTTGGCTTGAAGAACAAAGGACGCCTGCCGATATATCATTAGAGAATGAGTGTGACCTGCGCTCGACAGATAAAGAAACCAATATAGTTCGCTGCAAACGTCAGGATCTTTTTTCTGAAGAAATCCAGGCTCATTTAGAGGCCGGTAAAGAGTGCATTAAACTGGCCCTGACGTGGAATGACCGCCTGTCATTCATTGTCGATGAGAATCTCACAATTAAACGATTGCAGTTTCTGGAATTAATCCAGGATCAGGCAGCCGAAGTGGATTCACAAGATAAGGCCCAACTTTTCGATACACATTTTGTCATTATGACATTGGAACTTGCGGCATTCCTGCCTAAACTATTAGAACTTTTTGGTGGTGAAGATACTCATAGAAAACAGTAGCCTATATTTTATCGCCCGGGAAACTGTCTACTTCCCTACAACCGCCAGCCATAATCAACAGGAATATTTCAGATACGAGACACTCTGCTCATGTTAAAAAAACTTATTGCACTGTCCGCCCTGGTATCAGCTTGCACCCTTACACGGGCCGACACTTTTACTCTACCGCCCGCAGATATTAATCTGGTAGGCGGCCTGAAATACGCACAAGCCCATCAAGAAGATACGCTTCTCGATATCGCCAGGCGTTTCAATCTGGGTCAAAATGAAATCGTCAACGCCAATCCCGAGGTGGATCGTTGGTTACCTGGCCAGGATACTCTGGTTTTTCTACCTAAACGATACATACTGCCAAAAGTTGAACGCAAAGGATTGGTACTCAATATTGGCGAGCTGCGTCTGTACTATTTTCCTGATTCAACGAAAAAAAACGCAACCCAGGTCGTCACCCATCCGATCAGTATTGGTCGAATGGATTGGCGTACTCCACTGGGAAAAACCAAAATTATAGCCAAAAAAAAGGATCCGGTATGGCGCCCACCGGAATCAATAAAAGCCGAACACGCAGCAAAAAACGACCCATTGCCCGATGTCGTGCCCGCCGGTCCGGATAATCCCCTCGGTCGCTATGCCATGCGGCTTGGGATCCCCGGATACCTTATCCACAGTACAAACAAACCTTATGGTGTGGGAATGCGCGTATCTCATGGTTGCATTCGTATGTATCCGGAAGATATCGAAGTTATGTTTCCAAATATCTCTGTCGGCACACCTGTACAGATTGTTAACCAACCGGTCAAGCTTGGATGGTTCGCTGACACTCTGTTCGTTGAAGCCCATCCACCCCTTGAGGAAAATGCAATTAATGAGCTGGACACTCTGAACAATACGCTGTCGATGATTGAAACCGAGCATCCGCAAGGACTGTTAAACCTCGATAGTCAGGCGCTAAGAATGGCTCTGCAAGAACGTCGAGGCACTCCGGTTGCAGTATCTCGACTCTCTCAGGTGGGTGACGAAGGCTATGAACCTCCATCATCAAATGACTCGGTTGATGAATTATTTTAAGCCCACCATAAACCGCTCTTTGGGACAGCTTCCTAAACGACGAGCTGAGCCAGCAACATTGTTTTTAGACTGACATATAAAGAAAACGCCGCGGGTGGTTCCTTATTAAAGAACCACCAACGGCGTAAGAGCGCGAGGAGGATCGCAAAAAATCTAAATTCTCGGAAGCCCTCTGTGCTTCCTGTCTATCATCCCTGTCGAAACAAATCCACTATCCGGTAATTCTGTTTGCATTGGTGATTAGTCTACCTCGATAAAAAGTCGAAATCTGCCAACCATTCACGGTTTTAGTGTGAAATAAGAACACTTTTAGTACCCGTGGTTTTAGGCCACATTTCCAATGCCACTATTCAGGAGTAACTGCTCGCCCCTCTATGGGTGTTTCGATTAAGGGGGGAGTAGTTACATTCAGGAAACTAAAAGCCTCCCTATGGCTCGGCCCAAATTTCCACAATAGATATTCTTGAATCGACTGCCAATCTTAGGAGGGAGAGGCAATCAGACTCGCAGTTTTGAGAGTCCGGAATAAAACCCTGACTATCTGGACACATTCCAATCCCCAGGGAAACACCACGCTATTTTTTAATACCTACCTTATTCCAATAAGTTAAAAGATTTTATGACAACTGATAGCTACCAATTATTTTATTGGCATCCTTGTTGCTTTAGTCAACTTAACGTCTGCTAAAAGATGTTTTTTTATCCCGTTGTTGATGATCAAAATGCATCAAATGGGAATCTGGAAAGGAGATATTTACACTCCATCGGATCGGTTGAAAGCACAACCCACGTAGTTTTGCTCGCCGAATACCCGATTTACAATTCAACATTAATTCAAGGAGCATTCGATGTTAAAAAGAACAACTCTAACATTTATAACTTTGATATTTCTCTTTTTTATCGGGCCTGCGACAGCAGCGACACGCAATACAGAGGCAAATAGTCAAACAGCCAAAACACCTAAAACGTACAACGAAACATTTAACCCAAGACAGAAAGAATACCCCAATCACTTAGGATTTAACGATCTGCATATTCAAGCCATACGCCATATCACACCGGATACCGATTCCATCCATGATCCAAAATTGCAGATTATCGTCCATCACCACTGTAAAGCCTATGATGATGGTACATTACTTTGTTTGATGTTTCCTGGAGGCATGAAGGATCAGGATAAACCTATGGGATTTGAATACATCATCACGACCAAGCAGTACAACACACTGCCAAAAGAAGAGAAGAAATATTGGCATTATCACAAAACAGAAATCCCCAGAGCAAAAGCAACTCTACCTGATTTAACCGGAGACGAAGCCGCCAAATTGATTCCTGCGATCAACGAAACCTATGGCAAAGTGGTCTATTTTCAGAAACTGGGCGACCAATATCCACTTGGAGAACCGTACACACTGATCGTCCAGAATATGCCCGAACAGGACTGAGCTAACACTCAGATCTGCACATCAAACGGGGACGAATTGTCCCCGTTTTGTTCTCATTAATCAATCCGCTTCATACAATTCCTTCAATTTTCGATACAGAGTACTCTCGCTAATTCCCAGTTTTTTTGCCAGAGAATTTCTGTCTCCTTTATGTCGATTATCAGCTGAAAGCAAATAACGATGCTCCATCTCATCTAATGAGATAATCTCGTCGAATTGTATAGGCAGTGGTTTGGATTGTTGAGATACTGAATTCAGCAAATCATGAGGTAATTCGTTACAGGTAATGAACTCACCGTCAGCCAACAGCAGAGCGCGTTCAATTACATTTCTAAGCTCTCGAATATTACCGGGAAATTCATAGTGCATTAAACAATCCAGAGCGACTGGATCAATATCGGGACTGATGGGTTTTGTCGAGAGCCTTTTCAACAAACTACTGATCAATAATGGGATATCGTCCCGCCGCTCACGCAGCGCAGGAATTTCTATAGGAAAAGCGCTGATCCGGTAATACAGATCTTCACGAAATTTACCCTCTTTGACCATTTGTGGAATATTACGGTGAGTCGCACAGACCAAACGAAAATCTGCTGGCCTGACCTCGATATCACCTACACGACGATAACTGCTGCTTTCTAACAACCGCAGTAATTTAACCTGTAATGCCAGCGGAACATCGCCTAATTCATCCAAAAAAAGGGTTCCGCCTTCCGCAGCCTCGACCAGCCCGATCTTCAGAGTCGTTGCACCGGTAAAAGCACCTTTTTCATGGCCGAAGAGTTCACTTTCAAACAGACTATCGGTCAAGCTGGAACAATCCACTGGCACAAATGCTTTGTTATGCCGACAACTCTCGTCATGAATCGCTTTGGCGACCAACTCCTTTCCGGTTCCTGACTCACCGAGCAATAATACTGACGCGTTGCTATCAGCAACCCGTTTGACTAATTCAAGCATGCGGATAAAACCAGGTGAATTGCCTACCAGTCCGTGTTGGCTGGGTACCGCACTCGATACCCGCGTTTTCCGCAGTATTTCGAGCAGATAGGAAATCTCGCCCTTCTCATTAAATATCGGTCTTGCTTCGACATTAACATGTTCATTTCCCCTTGGCGTGCGATGAACATGGAGCACGCGTTTCGGTTCTGATGAGTCAAGTACGTCCATCATCGGACAGGACTCTCCCGCTTTTTCGCAGGGAACCTTGATGCCGTGCGATACCTCGTAACAACAGCGGCCACGAATCGGCGAGCTGTCACCATAAACCTTATGATATTCTGCGTTTGCCGCAAGAATACGATAATCAAGACCAAGAATAATTGCAGGATCCGGATAAGCGTCCAGAACTGCGGCTACTTCTTGGGGTATTTGTTTCATTGAATCGGACATTAGCAACACTGCTCGCTTTGAAGCGACTATCAATAACAGCGGGATTATACGCCATGACTTGCAATTTCAGGAGTTGTGCATAATAGTCTTGCGGAACGAACACCTCAAAGCGACACATCAATACAACACCCCACTAGTTTTTTATATTTAATTACAATAGCTTTATTGAATAACCAGCAGCTCTCAGTATATTTTACTCAACCTGGCATCCTTGTTGCCTTATCAGAATAGACATCCAGTAAAAGATGTTATTTCATAACCAATAATCGAGGTCATCAAAATGTTAGAAGCACTGTGGATTGAATTCACCGTAGAAGTCTTACCCTTCTTTCCTGAAATATTTACCTTTGCAATGATTATTTTTCCGGTTGCTTTTCTTGTCTATGCAAAAAGTGAGGTCGAAGCGGAAGAATACCTGGCTAAAACCAAGAATTAATGTCAACAGCAGGTTTTTTCTAAATTTTTCTTCTCAAATTTAGTTTTCTCTACTGTAAGAAGCTCCCGGTGTTTCCGGGAGCTTTAACCGATCTTAGCTCCCGCATTGTTACCTGGAAGGCATTGATAAATATCTGTTATATGCAAGCAAACCAGAGATTTTGCCGGCAACCCCGGACGAACATCATGAACCATTTTTCTCATGCGCGTGTAATTGCTACCTGACGTGTAAAGAGTAAGTTCCCCTTTTACCTGAAAACAAATATCTTCCTGGATCTGATAAACGTAAAGCGCGGCATGAGGATTATTTTTCATATTTTGCAGGGTTTTATTAAAGAAATTATCGACAAACCATAATTCGCTATCACTTTCTATGAACACAAATTTTATCGGTACGACATTGGGAATACCTGAACTCGACGCGGTAGCAAGTGGAAACAAATCCATACTCCTGATCGCATTCTTCATTTCGTTGTTTAATCTGGCCATGCCTGAAATATTCAACTCCGATCTGTTGATATTGAGTGACGCTGATGTAAAGTACTTCCATTGAAAATGGATATGATAATCTTATTTCAGAAAATAACCCCTGGAACATAGGCGTCAAGTACAATATTGACTGCTTTTTTTAAATCTTCCTCAATAACACTCTATCCTCACACATAATCACTTCCAACTTCTTTATCGTGGTTGGGATAACGGTCAATAAAAATTGAAGAAGTACTAAGGAGCGAGGATTCAATAATATACGAATCCTGACTTGTCTTATTGTCCGTCTT
>CAZGQY010000004.1:0-61758 GCA_964528035.1 uncultured Methylococcaceae bacterium
CTGCTCCCAAAGCAGGCGCGCTACCAAACTGCGCTATACCCCGAACGACCTTCTGTTTCTACTGGACAAGACAACGATAAAATTATCTGTTATCCATTTAGCCGACCAATAATACTAGGCCATTCATGTTTCGTCAATGGTGGTATTCAGGGTCACTGCGATTTGGTTTTAGAACCATATTTGAGTTCAATTTTCTGCATTTTTGTGATCGATACTCTCCGCCGATGTATATCTGACGGAGGAGTAAAGGTCCAATCAAGCTTAGAGCTTGGCTTCTACGATCTGATAAATTTCTTCAGTGTCCCAGCCACAGCCATCTAATATTTCGATCAATTGTTTGCGTCTGTCTTCAACAAATTCAGTGTCTTTAATCCCACCAATGTTTATATTGACGTTAAGTGCTGCGCTTTTTAAAGCCGCATATCCCGCTAAAACGGCTACTCCGGCATCACTGATAACATTTAGGTTGCCTTTTTCCGCGACTGCTCGACTTAAAGCGATGACTTCGGCGCTGGCTCTTGCGCACTCAAGTGGTACGTCGGTTGCGGCTTTCAACGCGGCTTGTATCTCGGTGCTGCGGGCCGTTTTTTCTTCGTCAGTAGATTTTGGTAAGCCGTAGGATGCCATGACTCGGTCAAATACTTCTACATCGGCTCGAATCATATCAGTCAGCCTTCCACGCAAATCTTCTGATTGCTCAAGTACGGTCTTTAGCTCGTCTTCAACTTCGGCATATTTTTTTTTGCCGACCGTTAAATTGCATACCATGCTGACCAGGGCGGCCCCCATAGCGCCCATGATGGCTGCTGCTCCGCCACCTCCTGGTGTTGATGCGCTGCTGGCTAATTCGTCTAAAAATACCTGAATCTGTTTTTCTTTTATCATGAAAAGCTCCCCATATAAATGTCTGTAATTTTGATGCCGTAGCGAATTATAAAGCAGATACCTTCTGAGAGATATCTGTGTATGATCAAAAAAATCATTTCAGAAACAATGGAAATACCTTATCATTTTGCGTTGCTCCAAAAAGGCGTGTGTATTCGATAACTCTGTTGTGATAAATAATTGAGAGAATTATTCAACAGGATTTCCCACAACGGTATATTGGTTATTGTTTTATCAGACCTGTATGCCAGAGAGTTTCAACAGAACCAATATGCAGCGTCTGAACAATTGTTGATGAACATTATTTAGTGTTGCAACATGATTTTATGGATTTAAATTAAACGTCATTTAACTCGGTGCAATTGGCCTGCATCGAGTAATAAACGAATCAGAAAATAAAACTTAAGACTTGAGGTCACACAATGAAAAAACTCTTATTTCAGTTCGATACTGATGCTCATCCCGCAGTATTTGATACCGTTGTCGCATACGATGGCGGTGCTGATCACGTAATTGGCCATGCTGGACTCACACCCGAAAATGTGGGCTTCCTGGTTGAAGGCTGCATATTTACGCGTGCCCCAAAAGACAAGAAGAATACCGCTATATTTGTCGGTGGAAGTGATCTGGTTGCGGGTCAGAATTTATTGAAAGCAGTTCAAAAAATGTTTTTTGCGGATTTTCGTGTTTCGGTCATGCTGGACAGCAACGGCAGTAATACTACCGCTGCCGCAGGTGTTGCCAAACTGGGTACAAGCGGTACTCTATCTGGAAAACGAGCGGTAATTCTGGCGGGTACAGGACCGGTGGGGCAGCGTGCAGCAGTTATGTTGGCGAACGAGGGGGCTGAAGTCTCACTGACATCAAGAACCATGGAAAGAGCAGCAGCAGCCTGTGAAGATATGAAGCAGCGATTCGGTGTTTCGCTGACTCCAGTTGAAGCTCCAGATAATGACAGTCGTGGCCAGGCTATTGAAAATGCTCAAATTGTTTTCGCGACTGGCGCGGCAGGCGCTTTATTGCTGAATACTCCACATTGGATTGATAACCCGAACATCGAAATGATGGCCGATGCAAATGCGACTCCACCCTTGGGTATCGAAGGTACCGATATGATGGATCGCGGTAAAGAGCGAAATGGAAAGATTGTTTGGGGAGCTATTGGTTTTGGAACTCTGAAACTTGCCTTACACCGAGCCTGCATCGCTCGATTATTCGAAAGCAATGACCTGTTGCTTGATGCAGAAGAAATTTATGTAACGGCCAAGGCCATGGCATAGATTCTGCCATAGTCAAAGTCAAGAACAGCGGCGTTTTTTGAGGTTGTAGACTTAATAAATTCTTCGGAGGCTATCCAAAATAGGAATTTGTATTTACTGAATATCTCCCGGATTTCGTTACAGTCCATCCAGGCTACGTTTCGCATTGTTTAGCTTTCATGGGGCTTGCGAGATCCGGGAAAAGTTTCTGCGGAGAAATAATTATTAGCCTGTTTCCACGATTAGAAATTATTAACGGGACTTTTAGTAAAATTCTGTCTGCGGTCGTTTGTTCTCGGGTAATTTTCTTATTGTCTGTAAAACTGGCTCGTTTAAGCAATCGTTGTTGATTCTCTCCGCCGCCCTAGTATCTGTAACGGTGCTCGCCACCGGCAAATAAATCCCCGAATTAGATGGCCTATTTGTATGCCAGACGTCCTGCGAGAGTGTCTGAAAGAAACTAAATTGTACGCAGAATTGAAAGATATTCGCTATTGTCTATGAATTAAATTATATAGAGAATAAATATAAACTATAAATATTTTCTTTTTATATTAGTTGTTTACACGTTATTCTTTATTGTATGAATCTATATTCATAGATATACTATCGGAAATAAAAGAAATTATTCGAATATCCCAATATATGAGTAGAATACTCAACATTGGAAACAGCAGGCAAGTACGATTTTGGGCGAGCGGTTTGTTTGGTCTGCTTTGCTTGATCGTTACAATGTTTTCTACAGCGCCGATTGATATCGAGACCCAGTTTTATTGTATGGGTGCTGTTATTGTAGTATTGCTGGTTTTACGCCAGTTTCCCCCGTATGGCATTGTCCGCATTAGCTACCTGAGTTTTTCGGCGTTCGTGGTTCTGCGTTACCTGATGTGGCGTACCGATTATACAATTGGCTATCATGACCTGTTTAGCTTTGTAGGTGCATTAGCGCTCTATTTTGCCGAAGTATACGGCATTACTATGTTTTTTCTGAGTCTTTTCGTTAATGCAAAGCCCATCGAAAGAAAGGAAGCCGTATTGCCGGATGATTCATCGCGTTGGCCCACAGTGGATGTACTCATTCCAACTTATGACGAAGAAATAGACCTGGTCAAGATTACGCTTGCCGCTGCTGCTTGTATCGATTATCCAGAGCGTTTACTGAAAATTTATCTTTTAGATGATGGCGGTACACATGAAAAACTCACAAGTAGCAACCCGGATAAAGCATCCCTTGCCCGGCGAAGAAGTCATGATCTTAAGGAGCTATGTGCTGAGCTGGGGGTTCATTATCTGACGCGTGAGCATAATCATCGAGCAAAATGTGGCAATCTAAACAGTGCGCTTTCGACGGTTAACGGAGACCTTCTACTTGTGCTCGACGCAGATCACGTGGCGACTGTCGACATACTGCAAAGAACTGTTGGTAATTTTCTAGAAGATGAGCGTTTGTTTTTGGTTCAGACCCCGCATTTTTTTCTGACTCCCGATCCGATCGAAAAGAACCTGGAAACTTTTCAACGAATGCCTTCGGAAAATCGTATGTTTTACGGCGGTATACAACCTGGACTGGATTTTTGGGAATCATCCTTTTTTTGCGGTTCGGCTGCGCTGATACGTCGAGTTGCATTAGAAGGGCATGGCTTTTCGGGTGATACTATAACTGAAGATGCAGAAACCGCATTGAAGTTGCATTCTCAGGGATGGCGTTCACGTTATATGTCTTCACCGCTGATTTCCGGGTTACAGCCACAGACTTTTTCCAGCTTTATGATCCAGCGAATTCGCTGGGCGCAGGGCATGATACAAATTTTTGTGCTAAAAAATCCGTTGACCCAGCCTGGACTCAGGATTTGGCAACGACTGTGCTATCTTTCAAGCACTTTGTTCTGGTTTTTTCCATTCGCGCGAGTGGTTTTCCTTGTTGCGCCCAGTCTATACCTGTTGTTTGGGCTGAAGATATACGATGCAAATGTTAAAGAACTCATCGGGTACACTCTTCCATACCTGGTCTGTTTGGTTCTGATGGCAGATTACTTATTCGGCAAGCAACGCTGGTCAATGGTTTCCGAACTCTATGAGACGATGCAGTCTTTGTTTTCTCTTCAGGCAGTGGTCGCTGTCTTGTTTAATCCTCATGCACCTAAATTTGCGGTTACGCCAAAATCAGAAACATTGGATGAGAATTTTATATCTCCGCTATCAAAACCATTCTATTGGTTCACCGGATTTACTGTGTTGGCATTTTTGGTGGGTCTGTGGCGATACCAGGTTTTTGCAGAAGATCGTGGAATTACCCTGGTTACGTTATTATGGTCCACTTTAAATTTGCTGTTATTGGTGGCAAGTCTGGGGGCGCTGTACGAACTGCGCCAACGCCGCACTAATCCCAGGTTGAAGGTGAATTTTGATGCGAATTTGATGGTTCCAGGTCGGCAGGGTGATAAGGACGAAATTATTCCGGTATCGGTTCTCGACATATCGATGGGTGGTGCAAGTTTGGCGATCAAGGTTTCAAGTCGGTTTATAAGTGCCGATCATTCGCTGACATTGCAGATTGTTCAGCCAATGACTCAAAAGCTAGAGAATTTTAACGTGTTGATGGTCGCTGATTTGGCGGAAGGATACGAGCAGTTAGCGGGTATCCGTTTTGAACCCGTCGATATACAGGAATACAAATCGGTGGTTATGCTTGTTCATGGGAACAGTAATCAATGGCACGAAATGACAAAACAATATGATTTCGATCCCGGGATACCGCGCGGAATAAGTTTTTTGGTTAAATCTGGTATCAATCGCAGCATTCAACATTTCGTCAGTTTTATTCCAGAGTTAAGATACAAGGCGTTGCGCGGTGTATTTTCACGGAGCACCGGGTAAATGAGAGTTTTCAGTCTTTACAGGGTGGTTCGTTCCTTTGAATCAGTATATTGACTTTCAAGGTTTGGTATGAACAGTAAATCAGCTAAAGAAATAATGAGATCGATAACGATCATTCTGGTGCTTGTTTTTTCAAGCCAAAGCATTGCGCAATCACTGGTGGGGGATAAGACTGGTTTTGAAACAAGCTTTTCATTGGCCAAATATTTGCCCTGGTCTCAAACACTGCTGTTAAGAAATGTTTCCAGTTCTTCGAGCCTGAATTTTCCGGTACCGGATCGATATTCGATAAATGCCGCAGAACTTCATCTTGAATTTACCAATTCAAATGTATTGATCTTTCACCGTTCGCAATTAAGGGTATTACTGAATGGCTTGGTCATTGCTCAAATTAAACTTGATCCGGACAATCCACGAACTATAGCGGATATTGTTTTACCTACAGAGCAATTAAAAGCGAACTACAATAATTTGCAATTTCGAGTTGCTCAACATTATACCGACGAATTTTGTGAGGTTCCGGATGCACCGGAACTGTGGACAGAAATTGATCCCGTTAAGTCTACGATTAGTATGCGGATGACCGCCAAACTTAAATCTCCAACATTGGCTTCCATTGGTTATTACATTGACGAAAAATTACCTGCATACTCATTGAGGGTATTGCGTGCAAACAAGACGTTCAGCAAAAACGATCTGAAATGGGGAGCTTTGGTCGCTCAAGGTGCAGCATTAAGATTAAAATTTGTGCCTTTAGAACTCAGTGATGCTGTTGCGCAATCGGTAAATTCAGGCACTTTTAGCAGTCCACCAAGTCACAGTGAATCGTCGGATGAAATTCTAATTGGCACTGTTCAGGAAATTGGCCAATTTATCGAGCCCGGAATTAAACAGCGCATTGTTGGCCCATATCTGGGGATTTATCCTCTGAGCGGTAGTCCGGATCGTGTTTTGATTATTATTTCAGGAACAAGTGATGATGAAGTTACCGTCGCGGCTAAAAGCTTTGCGTCATTATCGTTTCCGTTCCCGGACACAGTCGATACAGTAATTGATCATTTGGATCTTGCTGAGGTCAAACCCTATGACCTTGAATCTGTACTCGAATCTGATTCTATTTATTCATTCAAGCAGCTTGGATACCAAACTAAAACATTGTCCGGCGAAAATACGGGTGCCATGCATTTAAAATTGCGCTTACCACCCGATCTTTATGCGCGTGAAGATGCTGAGGTTGTGTTGTCGCTGCACTTGGCTTACGGTGCCGCCATGCGGCGAGATTCAACCATTAATATCAGTTTAAACGGCGTGTTCCAAAATGCGATCCATTTGAAACAACGCGAAGGTGCGCACTATCTCGATTATAAAATTGCTTTGCCCTTGAGAGCATTTCAAGCAGGGCTGAATACGATTGATTTTCACCCGGTTTTAACCCCATTGGAGACTGGGTTTTGTACTTATCGGCAACTGGATAATCTGGTTGTTACACTTTTTGATGACTCAAAAATTCACATTCCTTTAACGAATCATTATATTCGTCTTCCCGATTTTAAATTGTTGGCAAGAACCGGATTTCCTTTTAATCGACTGAATAATGGTACGGAAACAGGCATTCAGCTTCTTGATAGCAGTAATCAAACCGTACGGTCAGCATGGCAAATAGCGGCCAAACTCGCACAGCTTACTGGTACTCCACTTTACAACGCTACTCTGTCGTTTGAGCCAGTACGCGAGGAATTCGATCTTATTCTGGTAGGTTCAGCATCGAAAAACGAGGCGTCATTGCAGGGTGCGCCCGCAGTATTTTCAGATTCTGCAACATTTCCCTATCCGTATTTGGCTATGCCAAAGGGTAGTGATGAATCTTTTTGGACAAACTGGATGGATCATTGGATTCCATTGGATAACCCGGCCGATATTGACCACAAAAAAACAGTGATACAACAAACCGGTCAATTGGGTGGTTATTCGGCGGTTATGTCGTATCAGTCGCCATGGCATCCTGGCCGCCTGATTGTCGCATTTGTCCATAATCAATCCGCTACATTCTACAACAGCATCCGCTTTCTGCTGGATCCTAAAGAATGGAACGCGATAGATGGAAATGTAGTGCTATGGAAGGATCAAGCTGATTCTCTGCGCTGGCAACAAACTAATGAAGAGTTTTTTGTGGGAAATGCGAGCCCTGGCTCTCGTATTGCTTATTATGCGGCAGAACACCAATGGTTATGGATACTCGTAGTATTTATTCTGATTATTCTGTTGGCGGCATTGGTCAACTTTCTACTTAATAGATTCAAAAAGGAACACAATCCGAATGCTGAAGAGCACCATTCCTAGAGAGCTGTCCGAGAGTAGAGAGCCTCCTACGAAAAAAGTGAATTTTGGCCCATTTTTCAATAAAACTCGTTAAAGAACACTGATATTTGCTTCATTTAATCGATAAAATGAACTCAAAAGCACAATCCCTCACGACGACGTCTATTCCCGGACGGTCTTCTAGATTGCTGTTATATTTTCTGGTCGCCTGTTTCTGTATTAGTTGCAGGCATGAGAAATTGGGTGGGTCGAATATTGATTGGTCGGAATATCAACAACGCTTTATTCTGGATGACGGTCGAGTTGTCGATACCGGAAATCAAAATATTTCACATTCGGAAGGTCAGGGTTACGGGATGCTGTTGGCGTTGGCCGCGAATGATAAGTCAGAGTTTTTAAGAATTTGGGGTTGGACGCGAAACAATCTGCAGATACGTGAAGACTCTTTGTTTATGTGGCGTCGGCAACCTGATATTCCTGTCGAGCAGGAAGATGAAAATAATGCAACTGATGGTGATATTCTAATTGCCTGGGCTTTGCTGAAAGCCTATGAGCGTTGGCAGAATGTAGAATTCAAAAATGTTGCGACGAAAATTTTAGACGACATCAAGCAAAAACTGGTCAGGCATTGGCAGGGACAAAGTATTATTCTTGCCGGAGAGCAAGGATTCGAAAAAGCGGGACAATACACCGTAAATTTGTCGCACTGGATATTTCCGGCGTTTTCCAGTTTTGCTCATTATGACCCCTCTCCAATATGGGAGGAGTTAAACCTCAGTGGTGAATTGTTACTGAAAAAAGCTCGTTTTGGGCGTTGGGGCTTGCCACCAGATTGGCTGGTGCTGGATGAGAAAATAGGCATTGATTCAAGCAAGCCTCCAGTTTTTGGTTATAACGCGGTTAGGATTCCTCTTTACCTGGTTTGGGGGAAACGCAGTAATAAAGATAACCTGGCACCATTTCTGGCATTTTGGAATAATTATCCCGGTTTTATACCCGCTGGGGCCAATTTAAAAAACAATTGCATCGACTCGTATTCGGCATCTCAGGGCATTGCATCGATAAATGCTTTGGCGCGTCACTCTCTTGGTCAACAGGTAGTATTTTCGTCGCAGGCCCCAGACCCAAAACCAGATTACTATTCTGCGAGTCTCAGCTTGCTTTCACAGATAGTCGCTCATGGATCGATTTAGCAATCAAATCATCAAGCTTTTAGAGTGTCGTAATGGTCTGTTAATCCGAATCGTTTGGTTGCAGCTTCAGGTTAGTCGGTATCAAGTACACTCTGTGAACTGATCATGCGACGTTTATGTAGAAAAATATTTGCTAAACACGTCTTTTTGATTTTTCTAAAGGTTTTAGGCTTTGTATTCGTAATCAGAGGAACAGATCTATTTGCTCAGATTCAAATGGAACAGCATTCCCAGGATCATGAGGTCTATAATTCGCCAACCGATGACTTTGTTAAAAAAAGGGAGTCTGCTGCAGATCCCAGGCGGAATAATTCGGAAATTAATGTGCGACAAATTCCATCGGGTGTTTTTAAGCCGAGTGTTTTGCCTGCCAGGGATAAACAACCGGTAGAAGCTGTACAGGAAGATTTAAATAGCCCTTTGGTAGATTCAAAATCTCAAACGCCGAACAAAATTCAAGATGCACCCGATGAACGGATTCTCTGGCGACATTACAATGCACGCCGTTATTCGGCATTGGCCGCACAAATAACAAACTTTAAAAGACGATTTCCAGAGTGGTCACCTCCTTCTCAATTGATTCGTTTGATGAACGATCAACGTCGGTCGTCAATGCTTAAGCAGGCATTGTTAGCGAGTCAGTGGCAGAAGATAATTCAGATAGCGCAACGAAATCCTGCTTATTTTGATTGTACTCGAGTGGATGTGGTATGGAGTCTGGCTCAGGCCTATGCAATGAATGACCAACAAAAACAGTCGGCGGAACAATATGCCTATGTTATCAATCGATGCGGCAAAGACCCGCTAAAGATTGCTAGTCTGCAAAAAGCGGCCCAGTATCTTTCGGCGGTTTGGATGGAGGGTTTGTGGTCCGTTGCTGAATCGGTTATTAGCGAGGATAGCGCGCGTCGCAAGGTAGAGTTGTTGCATTATTACTATGATAAAAATCGCTTTATCGCTGCGCAAGACAATAAACTTGAACCTGAGAGTGGAAATTTAGCAAAGGCTATCGAAGGTCGCGCCGAGACTTTTAGAGATTTAGACGCTGCCAATATACTGGCCTGGTACTATTTTCAGGCTAACCATTATGAAAATGCGATTCTTTGGTTCAAAAAAGCACATAGTTGGCAGCCGGATAATGAAAAAACGACTTATGGCTTGGCATTGAGTCTGAATAAAGCCGGACATTATGAAAAAGCCGCAGCGGTCGCAAAGACGATTGCTGCTGAATCGGAAAAAGGTAAAAAATTACTGGGAGAAATTCAATTGCAATTGGCCTGGAGTCGTTTTAAAAACCAGGACTATTCGGAAAGCCGAAAGCTTGCGCGACAGGCATCTGAAATTCTGCAGCCCAATCGCGACGCAGAGTTACTTCTGGCCTGGTTGGATTATCGGGAGAAGAAATACCAGTCTGCAGTGACATCTTTTGAATCCTTGTACCAGGAAAATCCTGATATGCCAACAGCTAAGGGACTTGCGCAAAGCTATGCAGCATTAGATAGTGGACAATTGGCTGAACTCTCAAAAACACATAGTGGTGGGGCTTTAGGGAAACAGCTCAAGCAGTTATACAGTCAGGAATTGTATTGGCGAAAGCATTTCCTTGCGGCAAATGAGCAGGCCGCGGAGCAATTTCCGAAATTGGAAAATATAGATAGTCCCTGGATGTCGGTGGGGGCGCTGTATCGATCCAGAACGGGTGATAATGGTTTAAATCGTCTGGATATTTTTTCAATACCGCTGATTGAAGCCATGTATGTTCATAATCGCGTTCACCGAATGGCGTTGCATTATGATCGAGTTAGCCTGAATAGCAGGAACCCCGCGAATTGTGCGCCGATTGGATCATTACCAATACAGGCGCCATGCTTGAATCCGAATGTATCATTGAGTCTTCAGCCACCGTTGACAAGGCCCACAATCGCATTAAATTCCGGTAATCGATTGAGACAGGATCCTACTACGCGACTGAATGGTGGGCATAGTCTGGAATTTAGCTATTTCCGTGATGGTTGGTATACGCCATTTTTTAGTCTGGGTGTCACCCCGATTAATGGTGTCATCAGTCCACGCCCGACAGTTCGGCTGGGATTTCTAAAAGAATTTTCACAGGGTCGGTGGGGTTCAGAGTTATATTCCCAGCCTGTACGAGAATCGATATTATCTTATACCGGTATAAATGATCCGTACAGTAATACGCAATGGGGGCGTGTGCTTAGAAGTGGCATTAACCTGCCTTTGCTGCTCAGTTTGGATGAAGACTGGACTTTGACCGCAAATGTCGATGTAGCGCTATTGCATGGAGAACAGGTTAAGACTAACTGGACTGTAGCAGGAACAGTCAGTACCGGTTACGATTTTAAATTATCGGGATTCGACTATTTTAGTCTTGGCCCCAGTGTTTCGTTCCAACATTATGATCAGAATCAAAATCATTTTACCGTGGGCCATGGAGGCTATTTCAGTCCGGAGCGGCTAATAAATACAGGTCTTGGCCTCAACTTTCTGACTTCTGAAGGTCGTTCTTTTGTGTTGCGTGGTCGTGTCGGTGCGGGATATCAGAATGTTCAAAATGCCAGTTCCCCGTGGTTCCCGTTGGGTGGCTCGGTACAAAATGCGGCGAATGTGCAGGTCACGCTTGATGGGCGAAGCGTGTTCAACGATACACCCACCTACGCCAGTAGTGCAAACGACGGTCTTGCCTATGATCTGGAATTAAAAGGTGTGTGGCTGTTGCACCCTAATATACAGGTGGGCGGCGGCGTTTCCGCTCGCCGCACCGGTGGATATGATGATTATTCAGCGGGATTTTTTTTCCGCTATATACTCGATGAAAGAAAGGCTTCCTTTAGCAGTGATATTCCTGATTATTTATTCAGAAAACTCTATTAGTAAGCTCTTGGGGCCTGAATGCCTTCCTGTTTACGACGCAGCAGCAGCCAAAACAATATACTGGCAAATAAATACAAGGTCGATGGTTCAGGAAGCGCTTTAAATTTGTATTCATTTATCTGGCCGCTGCAACATTGGCCAGGCGAATTACCGTCAAAAGCCCCGGCAAACAACTGCCCGTCAATATGTCCGTCGTAAAATCCTACCGTAGCGAAAGGTGCCAGAACACTGCCTTTGACGCCGATCGCAAAAATATCCAGCGTTAAGGCTTCAAAGAAATTAAACAAAACGCCTTGTGTTTGTGATCCGTCATGACGAGTGATATCGCTGTTATCCGGAACTCGTTCGCCATTACGCCATGTACCAAAGCTCGAAAAATCGATATCTTCTCCTTCTATATTAATTAATACATTGGAATCTACCGGAGCGTTAATATACAGTGCGCTAATCCCCTCAGCCTCTGCTTCAGTTAATGTAAAAACATTCAGTCCTGTACCGCCGGTTAAGAATAATTCACCCGATTGGGTATTGAAATTCTTGCCGCCGCCAGCAATATGAGTCGCTAACTGGCTGGATGTTGTTCGCAACTGATTGCCTACGGCATTAAAATTAACAGGATTTCCACTAATAAAGGCTCCATTTGGAGAGCTCGGATTGTTCGAATAAAAGCCAACAGTTTGATCAAATGGATTTGCAACATCGGAGCTGCGTGCATTGCCATGGTAAATGCGGCCATTTTTGAAATCGATATTACCACCAACAACTAAATCGTCCCGATTACCGTGAGAATTACTTAGTTGCATTCCTACTGCGTAGTCGCGCAGTTTTACATTGCCACCCACAGCAAGTCGACCTTCGGTATCCGAATTGTGAGCATCCATATCGCCGATAATGAATGCGTTGAAATCTTTGGCGTCACCAAATACAAACGGATTCGCGAAACCTTCAAAGGAAATAAACATTAAAATCAGAATAATTGAAATTCTTAAATTCATATCAAGTAAGGCCCTTTTGGATTGAGTGTTATTCATACTTAAAGCAATGATAGTGCCAAATTAAAAACAATAAGTATAACAATGATATAGCGAAATATTTTGATAAAATATCTTTGGAGTGTAAAGATATTCGACACTTCAATTCTGTCAAGATAAATCTAAACAAGTCCTGCTTTTTATTCAGTTTTATGTTCGAAACGAATTTTTAATATGGATGGAGTGAATTTCAGTACACAGGTCTGTGGTTCTGATTGTCGGAAAAAGCGGTATAATCGGGCTCAATTACATCACTAAAAGCCATTTTGTCGACAAATAGTGACCTTTGAGCATAAAAGAGATACTCATTACTTTAACGTACTGCCAATAGATCGGTCAGTTTTCCTGTATCAAGATAATTTTTATAGTCGACCAGGACTTTAGCGTGGTCGAATGCCAAAGGACTCGGTATCTCGTTCAGGGATACGATTTTAATCGTTTTGGCATCATCTGCGGCTACAGGGGTTCCAGAGGCTTCTGCTATATAGACCGCTGTAACCGTATGGCCTCGCGGATCGCGTCTTGGGTCTGAATACATTCCCAGCAAGGTTTTAAGTTGGATATGTAGACAGGTTTCTTCAAGCGCTTCGCGTATTGCTGCATACTCCAAAGTTTCGCCAATGTCGACAAAACCTCCGGGTATCGCCCATCCAGGAGGTGGATTTTTGCGTTCAATCAGGACAATAGGGCAACCCGGACGGTCAGTTAACTCGATAATTGCGTCTGCTGCCAATAGTGGTGTTACAGGTACAGGCATATCTTGCTCAATCAGGCTGGGTGGACAGATAAGTAATACTTCCTGTCCACCCAGGTTTTGAAGTGGATACTGACTTTATTCTTTGTTATTGAACCGGTGCAAAATATGGATCCGTGCCCTCTGGCAGTTTGGGGACTTGCGCAGACAGAGTTTGAATTAATTTCGGAATGGATCCTACAGGCGGTGGAGAGATTGCCTCAAATTTAGAATTTTCATAGGTGTATTTGCCACTGCCGGCTGGATATTCAACACCCAGTTTCATATTGTGGTTTTCGCCATCCACTGGAATATAGGAACGAAAGGTGATGACATAGTCGCCTAACAGGATGTTTTGAATACCTTCGACGATGCGTTGCATCTTGTCGTATGCTTCACCTACGTTGTAATACAGTCCGAACGAATTTTTAGAAATCGCTTCAAGATTTTTGAAATATTTCTGGTTGATTCTTGAGTAGGCCAGCGAGTAAACAGGGATCGGTACTCTTAGATTGGTAATGCGTGTATTCAACTCTGCGCGGGTAATTGCACTGCCATCATCACGCCCATCTGAAAATACGACAATAGAACAAGAAATAATATAATTTCCCGCCCCTGGACTGACTGAACCCTGCGATACCATGCCGCACATCTGTATGGCTGCTCCAATTGAATCGTATAGACGTGTTTTCATACCGTCAGGCCTGACATCCGCGAGACGTCTGCCGAGTATGCCAGCATCACGTTCGAAATGAGAGGTTAGTTCATAACCTTCTTTGGTGTCTCGTATACTGAGTATTGCAACTTCATCTTGCGGGCGCTTGCTGTCAATGTATCGAGCTGCAGCGCGTAGAGAAGATTCAAACGGTCCCCCCGCGACAGATTTACTGGCATCCATGATCAAAATAGTCCGGGTGGCTTCTTGTCGTTGTCGAATTGATTGAATGAAATATTGTCTTTTCATCGGATCATATGCCCGACCTTTGATCATCAATCCGATATTCATCGCATTCAGGTTGATCAGGGGTTGTTGGTTTTGGTCGAAAGTACGAAAATAGACCTGCACAAATGGATATAAACCGTCTTCCACTTTGTAGATTTTTAACCCATAACCACCGGGTGCCGCGAACCCATACCCCTGGGCCAGTGCGGATTGTCCAAAACCGACGGTACCAAGAATTACTGTAAATAAGCAGGCAGTACAATATTTTATAAAACGCGCTGTTGTCGTTTTTGTATGAGGATCGTACATTCCAGACATTGCGATATCTCCCAAAAGTCATTTCATAAGGTTTCCAAAAGTATCCTCCGTGGGCTTTTGGAGAGTTGATGCTGAGTATATTTTTTCAACACCTACATGTGCATCGCCAAGGCGATAATAAATTTGCAGCGATTCCATTCATTGCAAATACAAATATTAGCAGTCTTTATTTTTCGTAGCAGGCTATCAATTTTCAGACATTCTCCTGATTAGGGTCGAAACCGGGAGTTAAAGTCGCGAATTCTGCTCGGCATATTCGGTGGCCTTCGTATTGAACGCGGTCTTTGTGTTGATGATCTTGATCCGGATGTCGATGACCTTGATGTTGACGATGACCAGCTGGATATAGATGTTGATGAACCCGGTCTGGGAGATGATCCGTATGAACCTGATCGGTTAGATGATCCATATACACTCGAGCGGCTAGGTGCTGTATATGTCCGTCTGGTTGCAGGTCGCGATGTAGATGTTGGACGGGAATTTGACGCAGTACTTCGACTCGGTGAACGAGCAGGTTTCTTTGTTGTAGATAAAGAATCAGCTGCTTTGGACGTGCTTGCGGGTGGGCTTACTGAATCTGTTCGATGTTTGTTAAATTCACTAAGAGCAGTTGAGCCGCTGGTAGCGGGTGGGGCTGTGGTCGCTATTGGGGAAACACCGGGTGTTAGGGCGGTATCCGCAGGTGTTATAGAATCAGAGTCAGAAGGACCTGTTTGTTCCGTATTAATTTGCTCGGCGACAGCATTTTTGTCTTCAAGCAGGGTTGCTTGATCCATGCTGGATTCAGTCGGGTCGGTTTGTATTGCAATTACATCAACAGCATTTTCTGTTTCATTCTGGTTTTGCCAAATCCAGACTCCAGCTGCAGCGAGTGCCGAGACCAGAATTAGAGGTATTATTAGTAACGGTAAGGGCGTTTTGTACTTTGTTGGCTCGGAAGGTATAACTTGATCGGCGGGTTTGTTGGTGGGTAATTTTACCGAGTGAACCGGGGTGCTGGCGAGAGTTGATGCGGTTAAACTTAGTTTTTCGCTATCAGAAACTAACATCGTACCACTGGGTTGAGCGACCGGTGGCAGTTCAGTTGAAGAACTGAAAGATTCACTGAATTCTTTAATAGATTGTTGCCTGTTATTGATATTAAGATCCAGTGCAGACAGTATTGCCTGGTTCAGCGCAGGTGGAAAATTGCTGATTAACTGGCTGGGTTCGACGATGGATTTCCCCGAAAGTCGTTCATGCGAAGCGGGTGGTACAATGCCGGTTGCTACTGCATAAAATGTGGCGCCGAGTGCATAGATATCCGAGCGTGGATCGGTTCCGGTTCCCCCTACCTGTTCGGGAGGGCTGAAGCCATGGGTGACTGCGCGGGCCAGTGTTCGGGTTTCCTGGCCGTCGTCGGCTTCTTTTGCGATACCAAAGTCGATTAAGGTGACTCGATCATTGTCGTCTAATAAGATGTTTGCAGGTTTGAGGTCTCGATGAATGACCGCTGGATTTTGTGAATGCAGGTAATCGAGTACATCACAGAGTTGCTGCATCCATGGAACCAAGTTTGCCAGAGGAATTTGTCCGCCGCTTTTTTTGCGTTCACTTTCAAGTGTTTTGTTACCGCCAAATTTTAATACCAGGTAGGTTAAACTTTCCTCGGTAAATTGGTCTGTTATGTCTGGGATACTTGGGTGATCCAGTCTGCTTAACAGAGTGGTTTCGTATGTATCGAACAGTAATTCGGGTATTTCTTTGAGTGCACGGGTTTTACCGTCCAGTCGTAGATCGTCAACCAGATAGGTTGCAGCGAAACCTCCTCTTCCTAATAGAGCTTTAACTTTATAACGATCGTGGATGACTTCGTCGACTTGGCGCAACCAGCTGTATATTCCCCGAATGACTCCGTTAGGCGCTCTATCGAGGTGGGCCGTTTCGAGATCACAGTGTGGACAACGATATTCATGGTCAACCAGGTGGCTTGATGGGTGCTCTGTCCCACACTTAAGACAGCTACGAATTTCTATGGCCTGATTCATTTTTTTTGATCCTTAAGCATTAGACCTAAAATTGAGAAAACTAAAAATAGCGCAAAAAAAACGCCAATTCTGTTGATATCTGACGAGTAGTCACCAACGACCGGAACTAATAGGTTTCCCTGTGGATCTCTAGTACTTAGAGTAGACCTTTCCAGTGTGGCTTTCAATCCATCATATGCCCAAAATGAGATCATCGTAAATTTCGCAAATAATTCACCACTGTTTTCCAAGGGTACAACCGCGTTTGAGAGGATGACTTGAGGAATCAACAGAATCGGAATGGTTGCAACGGCTTTATCGTTTGTATCGACGAATGTGCTTACGGTCAGTCCCATAGTGGTAGCCGCCATTCCGGCTAAGAAAAGAACCAGTAGTTGTTCATTGAAATGACCGGTCAGAGGGATCAGATAAGAAACGATTCCCAACAATGCGGTGCATTGTATGATGCAGATACCTGCTAGTGGTATGAGTTTACTAGATAGGTACGGAGCGATATGCAGGCTAACTGAGCGTTCGCGCAGGTAGATGGGGAGTTCTTTTACAACTTCGCGTGCTGAATTTAAACAACCGAACCAGATTGCGGATAAAACCAGGATAAATACAATCTGACTTTGCGAAATCGCTTGTTCATGAATTGATCCATCGATAGTAAACACACCACCAATGACAGCAGCGATGAGTGGTGCCTGGAGTAGAGTTATTGCCAGATTTTTTCGATCAGAAAGCATCAGGTCCCAGTATCGGTGAACCAGTGTTGCGGTTTGTTTCCATTCAAAATACGACGAAATTTGTCGGCGGGTCTTTTTTAATCCGGTGTTGATGGTATGTTCCGGTTCGACAGTGTCAGATAATCGACTACAGATATATCTCTGATACATTTCAGAAGTTTGAAAGCGATCAGCCCATTCGCCGCGGTTTGATGATTCGAGTAGTTCGTATACATCAGAAAGGCGTTCGATTCCGAAATAAGCAGGGGCTTCCCCGGGAGGGCCAAAATAAACCATCCGTCCCTGATGAAGTAATACGACCAGGTCACAATGATCGATGCTTTCCAGTGTATGGGTGACGCAAATGACGGTTTTTCCGGTTGATGCCAGTTCCGAAAAAAGCCGCATCATTTTTTTATCGGTACCCGCGTCCAACCCACTGGTGACTTCGTCGAGGAAGAGTAAGTTTGGATTCGCAACAAGTTCTACTGCCAGACTGACTCGTTTGAGTTGTCCACCACTGAGTGGTACCGGAGTATCTACGGGCAGATCAGCTTTCTCAGACAGGCCAACTTGCTGCAGTACATTACTGATATATTCGTCTATTTCCTGGTTGCTGGTGTCGGGTGGCAAACGCAAACGCGCAGTGTACATTAACGCGTTGCGCATGGTGATTTTTCTATGCACGATATCCTGTTGGGGTACGTAGCCAATGGTTGACTTGAAACAATCAAACGAATCATATAATTCTGAACCATTGTATAAGACCTGGCCACTTGTAGCGGGACGCCGACCATTCAACGCATCCATCAGAGTGGATTTTCCAGACCCGCTAGTGCCAAATATCCCGACGAATTCACCGGGTTCTATCACCAGGTTAATACGTTCCAGTAAACGTTTGGATTGCTTGCTGGTTCGGTCACGTACCTCTTTGTATAAATCACGAACTTCGATACGAATTCGGCCAGTTTCGCCCAGGGGTTGTAATTCTTCGCCGGTGAATAGATAGGAGAATATTGCAAAGCCAATTTGATCGCCCGGATTCAGAATAACGGGCTTGCCGATTTTTTTACCATTCAGAAACGTTCCATTAGTGCTGCCAAGGTCTTCAAGCAACCAATGCTCGTTTTGGAAATTGATTCTCGCATGTTGTCTGGATACGATTGGGGATTCTATAAATAATTCACAATCTTTTAATCTTCCAATGGTTATAGTTTGGTTCTGGGGAAGGCTATGTATTGGGTGGTTCGGGGTAGAGGTTTGTTCCCGTTCGACAGGAGCATTTAAAAGGTGAACATTAAATGTTGTGGAACCAAGAACGAGCCAATCGCCATTTTTTAGTTCAGATTTAACAATAATTGGTTTGCCATTAATTGACACCGGTTTACGATCTACCGAGGCGATGCTGATACGTCCTTCTGAAACAGTGAAGCAAGCATGTCTGGATTGGATGCCCTCATGATGCAGACAAATATCATCGTTGGCAGCGCTTCCGATGAAGGTACGCTTACCCTCGTATAGCTCGTACTTTGTACCGCTTCGAGACTTTAGCGGGCAAAGTTCGATTTTAATCGAGAGGATGCTGGATGATGTAGTTAGGGGCATTTGTCTAATCGTCTTGACGCTGCGCTAAGAATTATCTTTAATAGGCTGGCCCGACGATAAGTCGGGTTTATATTTTATATGAGACCAGTTATTCTGTTTACTCAAATAGAACTTTACCATATAACTATTTGTCTGAACCGGGTATTTATACATAAGTGCTCCAAGGTGTATTTGTTCAGCCTGTTTTCAGGCAAATTTATTAGTATATCAGGGTATGTAAACTGTCTGGGAAGCTGTCCGAGCGTACACTCTCTATGCCCGGACGACTTGCTAGCTCATTACTGTGCAAGGTCTGATTGCAAAAACCTGACGTTTCAAGACCATCTGTCCTACGCAAAATTTGGTGATTTGTTACTCCAAAGGTTGATTGTTTATTAAATGAATTCGGAATACTAAGGTAACATAGCCGAAAAAATTTTAAGTGTCGTCAATGTACATAAATCAGGTGAATATTTCCTATATTTTGTGGGTATCTTGTGAAAACGAGTTTTGAGAGGTTAGTTGTATGAAGGGTGAAATTCGGTGTGGATATGCAACCAATGTTGGATGTCTGCGCGATCACAATGAAGATGCTTATTCGGTTGAACCGGAACTCGGTCTGTGGGTGGTTGCAGATGGTATGGGTGGGCACGAAGGTGGGGAAATCGCAAGTGAAATTACCATAACAACTGTATCGCAAGCGATTCGAGCGGGGCGTACTTTAAAGGAGGCTTTCGCAGAAGCGCATGCCGCAGTAAAGGATGCCGGTGCCAGTGGTGTGGGTAAGACGGGTATGGGTTCGACGGTTGTTGCGCTTAGAATTAACGATAATGATTATGAAATAGCCTGGGTGGGGGATAGCCGCATCTATTTGTGGGATGGAAAGGAGTTTCGCCAAATATCACATGACCATTCTTATGTTCAGCTACTTGTTGATAATCAGTTGATCGAAAAAAATGATGTTAGATCGCATCCGATGAAGCATATTGTCAATCAGGCCATTGGGAATTGCGCCAATGATGATGTTGATGTAGATACCTTAGCGGGCAGATTAGTCGAAGGGTGTCGTTTCTTACTCTGTAGTGACGGCTTAAGCGATGAACTGACTGATGAAGAAATTGCTTCTGTTATTTGTTCCAAAGCAATGGTGCAGGAGGCTGTTGATCGTTTGATTGATATGGCACTGGATTCCGGTGGCTCTGATAATATTACTGCGATGGTAGTGGAATTAGCCGGATAAAGATTTTCTATTTTACCGGTTTATTCATCACACCAAACTTTTTTTACTCAGTTTTCTGGCCGGGTGAAAAAAGTTTAATGCATAAAAAAGCCCGCATTGAAGCGGGCGTTTTTAAATTATTATTATTTTTATTAAATTCGTTACCAACCGACTCTTCGACGAGTTGCGATCTATAACATCATAATCGTTATTATTATTAGATTTTTTTACTACCGCCCCGAAGGGCTTCCTCCTCTTGGACGATTCTACGATCGCGCTCTTTCCATAAAGCTGGTGCTGATTTTATAGTAAATTTATATAATGTCCACTTTTTTCTTTCCAGGTACTCTACAGGCAGGTAAAAAAAATTCTTATACATTGATAGTTAATAGGTTATTTGTGTTGTTGTAAAATAACATCTATTTGTTGGATTTTTGTTTTTGTATTCAGAAACACCAAATTGATTTGTTTCAATGCAGTAATTATGGGAGGTCTAATGATGTTATTCGATATCCAGTTTGGACAACGACTATTAAGGTCTGTTGCCTTTCTATTGAAATTTATATGCTTGTTTTTGCCGACAACCACGCTGGACGCGTCTGAGAAAATCGTACAATTAAATGTTGTTTTTTTGATGCAGGAGCCAGAGGTATCGCCTGCTTTGTCAAACCTGGATCCAGTCATCCGGCGAGAGGGTGTGTTTGGTGCAAGGCTTGGTGTTGAAGACAACAATACAACAGGCCGATTTACCCGGCAGGAATTCCTGTTGACTGAAATTATATTATCGCAATCTGATGACATCATCGCGGAATTCAGGAAACAGATTAAGCAGAATAACACCTTATTTGTAGTGAATTTGTCGGCTTCGGGCTTATCTGAAATTGCTGCTTTGCCTGAATCAAAAGGGACTTTATTATTTGACATATCTACCCGAAGCGATGCATTACGAAACCAATTTTGCCACAAAAATACACTACATATGCTGCCTAGTCGCGCAATGCGTTCAGATGCACTGGCTCAATATATGTTGAAAAGGTCTTGGCGAAAATGGCTGCTAATCATTGGCCCGGATGAGCAAGATCGGCATTATGCGACTGCAATAAAGCGTTCCGCGAAGCGCTTCGGAATGAAAATCGTGGCGGAGAAATCGTGGACGTCTACCCACGATAGCCGGCGTACAGCTCAATCCGAGGTTCCGGTGTTGACACAGGAAGAAGATTACGATGTTGTTGTTGTGGCGGACGAAAAGGGTTTATTTGGTGAATATCTTGCCTATCGAACTTGGTGGCCGCGACCGGTTATCGGTACTCAGGGACTGGTTGCGCTAGCCTGGCACAGAACGCATGAACAATGGGGGGCGGTTCAACTGCAAAACAGGTTCATGGATATTTCCGGCCGCCCTATGGGTGAACGGGATTATGCAGCCTGGCTGGCATTACGTGCGATAGGGGAATCTGCAACTCGCACCGGATCAGCAGATTCTTCATTGATCGGTTCGTATATTTTAAGCGATGCTTTTGCGGTGGCAGGATTTAAGGGGAAGAAGCTGTCCTTTCGGAAGTGGAATGGTCAGCTTCGTCAGCCGGTTCTTTTGGCGGCTCCCCGTTCAATGGTGGCTGTGGCTCCGCTTGAAGGTTTCCTGCATCCCATTGATGAACTGGACTCTCTCGGATTTGATGCGTCGGAAATTGCTTGTGAAAGTAACTAAAAGGACAATTTGTTTTTTTTCAGCGCCGACAGCCTGAGCGTAGCGTGGTTTATCAAGTCTTGCAAGGTCATCCTGGAAACCTGGCTAGAGGATTGACGGGAGATAGGTGAGGAGGGTTTTCCGGTTGGTGGATATATATTGAGCAGGATTTTCGTAAATATCTGGAATGCGGTACCTTGGCACCGAATGCCCCGTTACGCCAAGTGGTGACCGCCTATGCCGATTTGTCGTTGAGTGATCAAACGGTTTTTTAAATTAGAGTAAAACAAGACCCAATGGCAGTTGAATACAAAATTTCGCTGTAGAGGTTTATTAAAAGTAATCTCGATTATTATGCCTGGGATGTTTCGTGAAGGATCACTAAGGAACATACAGGACGTTATAATGTTTGCAGATAATCACCGATAAAAACCCGAACGACAGGTTTTTCTATTTGTTTGTCGATTATCAAACATTTCGGTCAAAACCATTTATTTCTTTTAAAGATAATTATTTGCAACCCGGCAATTAGGATGCACAAAATGGAAAATATCCAAAAGGCCTCTCCCCTGTTGACACCCGGCATTCCTCCAATATTGATTCCCATCAGTCCGGTTAAAAATGACAAGGGCAGAAATATTGTTGCAACCACAGAAAACATATAAGCCGTCGAATTCAACTTAGTACTATTGAGCATATCAATTTCGTCATTGATTATCTGCGCGCGATCGCGAATGTCATTCAATGTTTCAATATATCGCGTGACCCGATCATGGCTCTCGATCAAATGTTCAATATTTTCCTCAGATAGCCACGAAAACTTGGCTTTAATTAGTCCCTCCAACGCCATTTTCTGTGGCATTATGTAACGTCTGAAAATCGCTGTTCTTAGTCGGATAAGTCGAGTATCTTCGGAAACATTGTCGACTTCACGCAACGCTAGGAGTTCTTCTATTTTGAAGGTACGTTCTTCGAGATCTTCAATATAGGGTTCCATACGCGAGTAAACTCGGTTGGTGATCATCGTCAAAAACTCTCCAGCACTCTTCGGTCCCTTGCTGTGTTCAATGTCGTTTTTTACATCTTCGATAGCCATAATATCCCGCTGCCGAGTCGTTATTACTCGGTTGCTGTCAATCCACATACTAAGGGAGATCATTTCTTCCGGATTTTCACTTTCGTTCAGGTTCATTGCTCGCAAAGTTATCATGGCCCCTTCGCTACGAATCAAAATTCGCGGGCGTGTCTCTGAAGCAAGAAGCGCATTAATAACAATTTCGTCTAAATTAGTTTCATCCGCTAGAAAATCTCGTGTATCTTGATCTACCGCGCACATATGTAACCATAGAATTCCGTGCCCAGATTTGTGGGCATTGGGATCATCCAAATCTAAATCAATTCGACAACCCTCAGGTGAAATTCTTTTCGCGTATAGAAGCCCATTATTGTGAGCAAGCGTGTGGATCTTATTCAAAACTATTCTGCCTTGTCAATTTGCTGGCCGCAATGCGGGCAGAATCCCTGCCCTTTAGTGCAAGCATACTTTACAATATTCTGAGCTTCTTCTTTGCTAAGACACATCTCCTTTCTCCGGTTTTCCAGTAGGGCTTTAGTTTGGTCACAAAGTTCACCAGATTTTTGAACTTTCATCGCTAAATCTTTAAATTCTTCTTTTCGGTTTTTTAGCTCTTCGGAGAAGCGCGAGGCCAGCAAACCTGCCGGTAGAGCAACCGTTCCAATCGAAAGGATTGTGATAACAGATGCAAATATCTTTCCTTGGACCGTTACCGGAATAACATCACCGTACCCCATCGTAGTCAGAGTGACCACCGCCCACCACATCGCGTGCGGAATGCTTCCAAAGGCATCAGGTTGCACATTCTGTTCAAAAAAGTACATCCCGGTGGAAGCAATCATAATGAGAACAAATAGAATAAGGAGAGCTGAAAGGATGGAATTAAATTCAGCCTTTATCGCAGATCCTAATACTGTCAGCGGTTCAAAATAGCGAATCAGCTTTAGAAGCCGAAAAAGGCGCAGCACAATAAGTACTTTCAGATCCCATCCAAAGATTATGCTGAGATAGAACGGTGCAATACTGATAAAGTCGACCAAAGCAATGGGCGTAATAAGATAAGAAAGCCTATTTCTAATCCTCGGATCTTCAACAGATATCCAGATCCGTAACAGATATTCACAAGTAAAAATGATAATGGAGATGAGCTCTATTGCCAAAAATATCGCAGTATAGGATTGATAAATATCAGGAACGGTTTCGATAGCAGCCGCACCGATATTAAAAAAGATTAGCGTTACCAAAAACCTATTCACGTTTGCAGAAAGCGCTGGCATTTCTTGCGTTCTTTCCAACAGGGCAAATAGCCATTTTCTTATTTCTATCATATTTGAAACTTGTTTTTCTTAACAGATAAATTCTAGACGATTCATGCCCAAGATTAAATTGATAAAATGAACTGAATCCGATTTCAGACAATTCACCGGGGATTTCCCTATTGGCTATTTGGAAAGGCCGGTACGGCGCAACAAAAAGCTCAAGGTCGGCGCTTGAATAAACAAAGTGAACATGACCACACCAAAAGCGATGGATTGAATAGTCCACCAATATTCAAGCTCTTTAGGGATAGACAGTGCAAGCGCGAGCGAGACTGCAGCGCGCAACCTGTAGTCGACTGGATGCAACTGGCTTGAATGGTAATGGTTGAACTGCCGATTGATCAGTTACCGTTATCTTTGAATTCCTAAAAGGTTTAATCTAGTTCATCGATTCTTTCCATTTTAAATTAATAAAGGTAGAATGTTAGTATTTGTTTACAGGTGTTCCTTATCAGGTTGTAATGGGCTAAGGAATAGTGGAGAAGTAATCAGCGAGATGCTATTCTGGAAAACAAAATAATTATTTAAAATCGAATTCAATGGAAAAAATTAGGAAATATCCGGTGTTGAGATCGATTGCTGAAATTGAAGGTGGTGCAAATATGGATGCTTCAAAAATAACCAACGATTCCGGCTCTGGTCAGGTTACACCACCGCAGCATTTGTTTAAATTTGTTTTGCCGGTTGCGCTCATTGTGAGTCTTGGTTGGTATTCAGGTTTGAGTTTTCTCTTCCCACCTATCGATTATCCAGGTGAAGATACTATAGCCGTAAGTCCAGTTTCAGCTAATAAAGAAGCACAATCGACACCATTTGAAAATGTACCGGGTCGTTCAGATGTGGCAGCACTGACTTTTTCCGATGAAGCTGGAAAAAGGCTATCGCAGAAGAAAGAGTCTGCGGTCGAATCAAAGGGTGCGACAGTGGACTTTTATTACGTTACTGTTCAGGAAGGCGAGACATTGTCGTCCATTGCCCGTCGCCTCTATGGGGATTCCAGTTATTTTGACCTGCTTTATGCAATTAATCGAGATTCGCTGGACAGTCCTGATGATTTGAAAAATGGTCAAAAGATCCGGGTGCCATTGTAAACAAGGGATCGAATTGTACATCTATAGCTTTTTAAGCGGTTAACGTTTGTAAAATTCCCTGTATCGAATCGCGTTTAGTTGAATCGAGGTATTCCAGACCGTTTGAGTTACTGGGCCTTGTGGCTTTTAGTGCTTCGTATAGAGAGTTCCAGCGCTGATCAGCTTTAGTTTCTTCAAACATCACAATGACCTCATCCGCTTTATCAGCGCGGATTATTTCTCGAAATAAATCCAGAGTCTCATCATTTGGGTTTTGTCCACACTGACTGGAATCAGACGCAAGAATTCCTTGAATCGTGATACTGGCAGCATCCCAGTTTTTGGATTTGACTTCAAGGGTCGCGAGAGTGTGGCTGCTGTAAGAATCATGTGGGCGCAGTGCGGTTGCTTTTTTTGCCCAGTTTATAGCTTCCTCAAGTCTATTTGTGTATTTGTACAGGAACCAGGCGAGATTGTTGTATGAATCATGCTTGTCTACTGCGTTTTCAATGGCTATGCGGTAGGCTTTTTCTGCCTCTGACAGTCGATTAGGCTGGTGTTTGAGAAAGCGAGCAAGATGGGTCCAACTTGAGGCCAGATTTGGTTTTATATTGATGGCTTTTCTATACGCTGATTCAGCATCGTCGGTTTGTTCCATTCGGAATTGCAAAAAGTCACCCAGGTTGTTCCATAAAATCGGTAGGCGGCTATCGAAATCGAGTGCTTGATAATAGAGTTCTAAAACTCGTTCTATTTGTTGTTGGTTGATTGTATTATTAGATTGTAACCAGGCATCCCAGCTAATGGCGGCAATTATAGGGTTTTCCCAGTGTTCAGAGGCCGATTCGGCGCCATCGATATCGTTTAATCCCATCATTTCACCGCATCCTATAGCTTTGTATAAGATTTTTGCATGGTGTCCCAAAATATTTTGCCATTGCCTGGCTTCGTCAGTAAGTTGTCGATTTAAGCTATGCCAATTAAATTCTGAAAAATTTTCAGTTTCGGCGGCTATATTCAGCTTTTCATTGGGGCTGAGGGAGGGCGATCCAAATAGGATATTACAAAAGGATTCTGCAACGATATTGCGTACGTCTAAAGTGTCCGTGATGAGTTCATGGCACTTTTTGGTATCCTGCAGGTATTTAATTTTAAAATTCAATTCTTCATTTTCTTGTCCGATATAGAATAATTTCTGGATAGCCGGGTGGGATGAGGCATCGTCTATTAGAGCGGTCAGTAAATGATGCTTCAGAGCCCGTCTTAATGCAGCCGGTTTAACCGTCTGTGATAGTGCGATAATGTATTCGGGTTGACTTGAATAAGTGGGAGGCATGAGTAGCAATTGTCGAGCGATTTCCTGGCGCTCTTGGTCTGAAAATAAAGTCAGGATAAAGTAGTTCAACCAGACTCCGGGTGTTTGTAATTGGCTTTGTGTGTGTGCTAAATACCAAATATTGAAAAAACGCTCCCGAATTTGATACGAAACTGGTGTTTTGTCAGTCGATTTATTCAAGATTCCATGTTGGGTAAGGAAATTCAGTTGGGTGGTAACTTCAGTTTTTGTTAGATGTGATATTTCCACGATCTGGAGTTCACTGAGTGGCTCCCAGTGTGTTGCCAATAGGTTGAAAATTGAACGACTGGTCGGCGGCAATTCCATTAGCCTGATTCGATACCAGGGAGTGATACGATCCAGTAATTTGTGTAAAGCGGGGTAAAGTGTGCTTTTAGTTCTGTTCTGTACGACGTCGAAGATCAGGCGAGTTGTTCGCGGATTTCCGGCTGTTAAACTGAATAGCCGTCTGCATTCTATATTGTTGTTGCGATCATCATGACCATAGGCGACTGTTCCGGGTGAATCGACTCTGGAGTTTAATTGCAGGGCAAGTCCTGATTCATTCAGCCCATTGAGAGCGTGTATTTCGAATAGTTTTTGAGCGCTGGCATAGTCCAGATGTTTGCCGTCTGTTGCGCGAGTATAGCTGGCAATCAAGATGAACTGAGATGGCTTCGCGAGTACGTCATATAATAACTGGTGTTCGGTATTTAGCTGCTGCAAGATGACATTTAGGTTATCGACCAGAAATATTAATTTTTTGCCATTATTTTTTGCAATGTTGTTGAGAAGTTTGAGAGTGTCATCGGCATTATTTTTATTTTTCTGAGAACTTTGAATCACTATGTCCAATGCCTCTTTATTGTCTTCGGTGTTTTTCAATACGGCAGCAAATGCATCAATGCAATTTAGCCAAAAACTATTGAGGCTATTGATATTGAGTTGTTGCTCGGGAAATACTAATGGAATCCATCGATTAGAAAGTTGTTGACTACTGTTTATATAATCAGCAAGTTGTAACAGTAAAGTTGATTTGCCCATCCCGGACAAACCCACTAACAATTGGTGTCGAGGTGTTTTTTTTCCGCGGTTGTGAATCAGTTCTGTTGTAATAGCGTCAAGAATTTCTGGATAAATGACAGGGTGTTGCTGTTGCAAGGGATCGTGCAGCAGTCTCGGGTTGTATGTTGGCTGTTCAAATCCGTTTGGTTCGGTGAAATTATTCATTGAGCGGGTGTCTTGTGGGAGCATCGGCTTTGGCAGTCATATTAAACGGGAAAGGCAGCCAAGATTTACTTTTTGGCAGCAGACGTAATTTTTTTAGTCCTCCTTCAATTTTAAGTTGACGGTTATTTTAAGCCGAGAAATAGATTGGTGCAGTTATACACAAAACTTAGCGCCTTGTCCGGCTATTGTGTGCCTGGCATGAAAGTTCTACCCGTCAATAAACTCTGCAGGAGAACCGGGATCCGGAAATCAGCGCTCTCTCAATCCTTCACTGGGTTCAATCCGTGATGCTTTAAGGCCCGCAAAAGAGGCCACGATAGCTAGCGACGCACAGGTTAACGCAAAAGAGAGCATGTAATGGACAGGTAGCAGTCTACAGGTTTGTTGTCCGGGTTCAAGCTGAGCCACCAATAGCTGGTTTATACCCAGGGTCGTTAGGTGAAACATACAGATTGCCAATAGCCAGCCAAGTAAAGCTGTAAGCAAACTTTGCATGACGGGGAACCAGATGATATCAATCGTATTAAATCCCACCAGCCTTAATACAGACAGTTGTTTTCGTTTTCTATCGATATTAGCCCAGAAATTTGCTCCCAGGGAAAGGGCGCAGCCGATTATTCCAACGATCGCAATTGCCCAGTAAATTTTGGTTAAACTTTGATCGAGGTGTTGTACTGTATCGATATCGTGTTCACGCGTTCTTACTTCGATTCCTTGATCCAATAGCCAGTTCTGTAAGTTTGCAACGTCCTGAATTGATTGGGCAAACAATCGGAAACCAGGATAGTATTGACGCATAGTGGGCCTGTCACCAGGCCAACCGAGATCGGGTACTGCCTGCCCATCACGATAATTTTCCAGGGCTTCCAATAGACGCAACGAACAAAATGCGCCGTCCCGGCTGAATGCACCGGGTGGAGAAATAGCCGATATTTTCAGCTTAATGTGCACACGTTCATTGAGTCCGTTGAATTGTCGAGCGATGCTTCCGTCGACAGTGTCACCAGGTTTAACTGCCAGTTTTTTGGCTGCGGATTTAGACAAAATCAGATCACTATAGCTATCTTCGTCTATTGAATTGATGGGTAGAAGTGGGTCGCCTTTAGCAGTGGGTAGGAGCTCGATATGCAAAATTCTTGGAGAGGTCTTGCTTTTTATCTGGATCGTTGCAGCGATATTGCGTGTTCGGGGAATTACAAAGGCAACATCCGAACGATCACCAAGGGTTGAGAACCAGAGTGAACTATAGTTGCCACTGTTAACGGGGCGAATTGCGCGGTTCTGAGGGTCAGCGATCAGGCTATCCAACATTGAACCGACTATACCGAACTTAAGGCCAAAAAGTACCATAATTGGTCCCAATGCGGTTGCAAGTCCGAGAATAAGGCACCCGGATATATGCCATTCATAGCAATAGTCTTTAATGGCTAGTTTCGAAATTTTCAGCATATTCAGTTGTTTATTACCGGGTTATCGAAGATTCACTGGAATCTGCCAAGTGTTGAGTGTGATGATAAAGTGGAGTCAGTCCAAAATTTTTGAGATGTTCCCAGGCATGGCTGGCCAAAATCAATGTTATCCCCAGGTCGTCTACCAGTTTGACGAACAGATTCATGGTGGTCTTTGCTGCGTATGGATCCAAAGAAGCAGTGGGTTCATCAGCGATGACAACCGACGGTCGATGTGCAATTGCACGGCCAATCGCAACCCGTTGACGTTCTCCAATTGAAAGTGAACCAGGAAGCTTGTTGATATGTCGCTCGATTTTCAGTTCACGGGTAATTTTTTGTACTGTACCGTCATCACCAAGATTAAGAATGTCACGAGAAAGATTAATATTGTCCCAAACTGTCAAAAAGGGTAGCAAGCCACCAGTTTGCATGACGTAGCCGATATGCTGTTTACGTAAATGTGCAATTTTATTGAGTTGGTTCGATTTCCATTTTTGGTTAACATCGACACTGCCCTGGGTTGTGTCAGGACTGAAAAGAAATAGAGAACTTTTGCTTGGCCGGGAAATGAATGCCAACATATCGAGCAGTGTTGATTTACCACAACCGCTTTCACCAATAAGTGCGATTTTTTCACCTCGTCCGATGCTCAGGTTCGGTACTGATAAGTGAAATGCGGCACCTTCCGATGCTCGATTTTTTTCGATATGCTGCAATTGGTAAACATACGGTTGATTTTTTCCGTCTTTTGGGATGTTAGCGGTTGATTTCATCAGTGTTAAGGAAGCATGTCTAACGGTACAGGAAATACCGAATTGCCATTAATGGGTTTATTGTCAAGACTGATCCAGATGTCAGTATGATCGTGCAAGGCGCGGTAATAGGTAATTTTTTCTTCTAGCTGGCTTAGAAAATTAACTTGTTGTGTGGTACTCCAACTATGCCAATCGTCTAAGGCCAGATTCATTACTTGTCCGGTGTAAGGAAGATCTTCAATGTATTCGCGTAAAAAGCCAATATCTGCAAGACTATTTCCTTCTTCCTGGTTAGTTGTGGTTCCTAATTTGGCTGGATCGCGGGAAATGGTTGCTGCAATTATTTTCAGGTCGCCAATAAAGTTTTTAGGAGATATCAGACCTTGTTCCGCAGTTTCGAGTACTTGTCTAAGAACGTCGTAGAGATCTGAGAGTTGGTCTCGTGTTAACAGCACACAAACATCAACGGATTTGTTCTCCGGGTTTAGAAAATCTTTATCCAGCAACCAGGCATTGAATACACCTGGAGCAGTCTGATTTTTCGTTTTTCTAAGATAATTTAGACGTAAAGCATGGCCTAATTTGGCGGTTTTTTCACGTAATGCAGCCAGTTTTGGGTTTGTTGTCTCTTCCTGGGTCAGTGATGCTTCAGATTTTTCTCCTATAGCGGTGATCTGTGATGTAATTTGACCGGCAAGTGAATCGATAACCTGGCCAAATTCTTCCAGATTTGCTGCAGTCACTGGGTAGTACAGGCTGCCTATGCCGGGATAGTTGGATAGTTGACGGTATTTTGCTGCTGCTTCCTTGCTGTTTGCCTGGCCGCTGGGGCTGAGCAGATGCAGCACGAATATTGCGACACCCTTGTCTTGAGCCATTTGGTTTAGCTGTACTGCATCAAGTTTTGTCGCAGACAAAGGATCTGTTGCCTCGCGGGGTCCGGCATCAGTAATCAAAATGATATAGCGTGCAGCATCGGATGACCAATTCATGGCGGAAAGTGTTTTTTCAACACCGGCGTAACTGTCTTCCACAAAATCTCTAGTAGGGTAAATTGCTGCGGCGAGCCTGTTTATCTTTCTAAGAAAGATATTTGGGTTCGCACCCTGCTCCAGGCTAACTAACTGGCGGGTTAAAAAACCCACTCCGAAGGCTGCCTTAATATTATCGCGAAAGGCAACCAGCCCGAATCGAACCTGACCCAGGAGGTTGGACTGATCTAATCGTTGATAGATTTTTTTTGCTGCTTGACGGGTTCGGTTGATATAAGGCTGCATGGACAATGTCGCGTCGATCGTAAACGCGATACCAGCGGTATAATCCGGTTGCTTTTTGTTTGTGTCTGTCGGCTTTTCCAGAGAAGAGGATTCTCGAATGGATATGCTTGATACTTTGAGTAATTTGGCTATTTGACCGTCTAGATAAATGTCTTCGTAATCATAGATTGGTAATAGGTAGAAGTTTTTTGTAATATCAATATTTTCTGGGGGTTGAATAGCCACTACGGGAGAATTTTTGAGTTGTTTGCCCTGAGTGGCGGCACGGTAAAACTTTTTATAGCGACGAATATCGTAATTATCGACGATTGTCTGTATCGATTCTTTATCAGAATATAACAGCACCCTGTCATGCTCGACCGGGTTGTGAAACATGAGTGTCAAGCCTTGGTTCCATTCCAGTGTATGGTCAGCTCTGATCCAGCCATCCAGTTGTCCAATCCGGTTACCACCAACCTGCAGCCATTCAGTTTTTTCGTTTTCCTGGAATCGTTGGTATACGTAATAAACTGTAAAGGGAGCCAATTCAATGTGATCTTTTTGAGACAGTTCTTTACGAGGAAAAAGTTTGGCGTCAGGTAAGGACAGGACCCTTTGGTAGAGGTCTTTTTTTCCTGGGATCAGCAAAGGTCGGGTGGGGTTCGCTACACTTTTAAAGCTCAATAATGCAAAGATTATAATCGCGGCAAATTGAAGTATTGGGGCTTTCGCCGATGACTGCATTAATTTTAATCCCACGATGATTTTAATAACTGCGAAAGTTGATTGCCGGAATTTGCTTGATCCTTGATATATTGGCGGAGTTGGCGCAGCGATTTGCTCGCGTCGGGGTGTCCGGATGATTCCGCAATGTTATACCATTTCCGAGCCTGGGTAACGTTGGGCCTGTCGATTATACTCGGATTTAAATTGAATGTTGCAGGATCGTTGAATTGTCCTAATGTGAACGCAGCATCCGGGTGATTTTTTCTGGCCGCATAAAAATATAATAAATAGGCGTCGGATGTGAATTTAGCTTGCGAAAAAATTTCTGCTTGTCGAACGACCTCGTCCAGATCATCCTGTTGCCCGGCTATTTCCAGATCCTCCAGGAAACGACGTGCCTGGAAACCAGGTTGACTATCCATTAATTCATTGATGGGCTGCGATGGAGTTGACTGGGGTTGCTGATTGAGATCTTCTTGCTTTGGGGGGTCATTAACCACCAGAGGCATTTCTGCTTCGTCAAATGATTCGGATAGCATTTTGCTATCCAGTTCTATGATTGGGGCGATCTGTTGGTTTTGTGCCGGCTCGGATTCGGTGTCGTGGAACTCTAGTGAACTGAATTCGATCGTACCAGAATAGGAATTGCAATCATCAGATTTGCAATTGTTGAGTGTTTGATGGGCAGTTTGGCTGGATAACTGACTGGTCGTGTTGATCCATATCGAGTAGGCGAAAATGAACACGGCTAATCCGGCCAACGCTGCTCGCAGAGGCCTGTTTCGTAATGATTGAAGGGTGCTGTTTCCTCCAGAAAGTGTTAGAAGAAAATCATCCCTGGCTTTGTGGTTATCTTCAGCTTCAGGTATTGCAGGGTCGGTATATGCAACAGGATCGTAATTGTTGGAACGCCGATCGGGTTCTTTGTCAATCGAAACTGCATCAACCATTTCTTCACTCACTATGAGGGAGTGGAGATTTTCTGCAGTTCTGAGTGCTTCTCGGCAAATTCTGTCAACGACTGCCGGGATGCCGCTGGATTTGCGACCAATTTCGCTAATGGCATCTAAGCTAAAAAGTTCGTTATTCCTGCAGCCTGCGACGCTTAAGCGGTGATCTATGTAATCTTTGACCTCTGTAGAGTCGAGCCGATCTAACTCGAAACAGAGCAGAGACGAGAAAAAAAGCGGCTTTGGTTTCGCAGCAGACATTTGAGGAATGAATTCAGCTGTGGCAGATAAAACAAACTGAATCGATGCGTGCTCTGTTGAACTTGGTGTTGAAAGTAATAGTATGTTATTCAGTAAATCCAGCGGCAGGGCATCTACATCGTCGATGATAATTACAATATGTAAGTTACTGGTTTCCAGCAGATATTGATTGAGCGACTGCATTTTTTGCAGCAAACTCCCGCGGCTGAGTTCCAGGTTTAATTCGTCCAGCAATGTGTCTATGAAATTTTCATATCGATATGAATTGACCTCGATGAAGATGAACTCGGTGTCTAGTAAAAGGCAGGCTTCCAGTTCACGCAACATCAAAGTTTTGCCCAGACCTTGTTCCCCAATCAGTAGCGCGGTGTCTTTACGCGAGGCTACTTGTGCGCACAAGCTCTCGTAAACCGTTACCCAATGGCTGGTTCGATACAGAAAATCGGAGTCCCATTCGGGGTTGAAGGGATCATTATTTAGGCCGAAATAATTGGCGTACATTGCGTTAAAGTGTGTCAAAACCAAGGGGGAGAATGTGTTAGTGAACAACGCCCATGAAATTTCTAGAATAACGGGATTGAATGCCTATTTCAACGAATTTACTCTAAGCGTTCATCTTGCTATTGATTTACATTTTCTATTTTTGTTGTTCATCAAAATTTGTTTAGGACTCAATTTATCAAGACATGTGGTCAAAATTCCAATTCACCACTGAATCTTAAGCAAGGATTCTGCTATCATCGTAAAGTTTCAGATATTGGACTCACTATGACTACGTTGAGATTTATTCTTCTGGTTTCTATTACCTTAGCTGCAAATTTTGTATTCGCAGAGACTCTCTATGTTTCTTTGGAAAAAGACAACGCGATAGCAATAGTGGACGCGGAGAAACAGCAATTGCTGAAGACTGTCACAATCGGTCAGCGGCCTCGGGGTGTGCAATTGAGTAAAGATGGTCAGTTCCTTTATGTAGCGGTCAGTGATGACGATACCATCAAAGTTTTGAACACGGAGTCGTTAACCGTTGTCGGGAGCCTGCCATCGGGTGAGGATCCGGAAACATTTGTACTGGATTCCAGCGAAAAGCGGGTGTATGTATCTAACGAAGACGATAACCTGATTACTGTAATTGATATACAGGAAAAAAATGCCATCGCACAGATTCCCGTAGGGGTTGAACCCGAAGGAATTGCGGTGAGTCGCGATGGGAAATGGTTGGTGAGTGCCTCTGAAACAACCAATATGGTGCATTGGATCGATCCCCTTGGATTACAGATCGTGGAAAATACTCTGGTCGATCTAAGGCCCAGAGCTGTGGCGTTTACAGCAGATAGCCAGCAACTCTGGGTGACTTCGGAGATAGGCGGAACTGTGTCAATCATTGATGTGTCATCAAAACAAATTGTTAAGAAACTCAAATTTTCGGTTGCCGGTGTAAGTCAGGGTAAGATACAGCCGGTCGGTGTCGTGGTCGACGATGCCCGCCGCTGGGCCTATGTTGCTTTAGGTCCTGCAAACCGCGTCGCAGTGATCGATGCGCAAAAGCTGGAAATCAGTCAATATTTGTTGGTTGGACAAAGAGTCTGGAATTTGGCTTTTTCTCCGAATCAGACGCACTTGTATACAACAAATGGTGTCAGTAACGATATTTCCATCGTTGATTTAAGTGAACATAAAGTAGTCAAATCACTATTGGTGGGCCGATACCCGTGGGGTTTGGCGGTTAAGCCATGACAAAAACTCCCGCACTGTGTCTTAGAAAGGTCAATTATTTGTTTGGTAGCAAGCAGGTTCTTGATAATATTGAATTCTCGGCCGAAAGTGGTCAGTGTAGTATGCTGCTGGGACCTAACGGCGCAGGAAAAACCACCCTGTTTTCACTGATCACCCGACTATATGATGCGGGTGACGGTCAATTACAAATTTCCGGTTATGACCTGAAAAAAAATACCAGTAAGGCCCTGTCCCAATTAGGTGTGGTGTTTCAACAGCCTACCCTGGATATGGATCTGAGTGTGATACAGAATCTCAGCTACCATGCTGCCTTGCATGGTATGAGCAAAAAGCTAGCGCAGCAACGTATACAGTTGGAGCTGGAGCGGCAGGATATGTGGGATAGAAGTAATGAAAAAATTCGCCAATTAAATGGTGGACATCGGCGACGGGTTGAGATTGCTCGCGCACTATTGCATGAGCCTTCGCTACTTTTGCTCGACGAGCCAACCGTCGGTTTGGATGTAGCCAGTCGGCAAGGGATTGTTGATTACTTGCATGCTTTGAGTGCAGAGAAAGGCATTGCGGTATTATGGGCGACTCATCTAATTGATGAAATCTTAGCGAACGACCATCTTATTGTTTTACATTTGGGCAGGATCCGAGCGCAGGGGAGCGTCGCAAAAGTATTGAGCGATACCCACTCGGAAAACGTGCAGATGGCCTTTCAGTATCTCACTCAGACTTCGGTTCGGACAAAATAACAACATGAAATTTAATCATTCTATCCGAGCAACCCGGGGTATCGTCAAACGGGAGTTGCTGCGTTTTCTGTTGCAGAAAGAGCGCTTTATCGCAGCACTTGTGCGACCACTGGTCTGGCTGTTTGTATTTGCAGCAGGGTTCAGATCGACTCTGGGTATAGCGATAATGCCACCTTATGAAACATATATATTATACGAGGTTTATATTTCACCGGGTCTGATTGGCATGATTCAACTTTTTAACGGTATGCAAAGTTCATTGTCTATGGTTTATGACAGAGAAATGGGGAGTATGCGAACTTTACTGGTTAGTCCGTTGCCTCGTTGGTATTTGTTAGTCAGTAAACTTCTGGCAGGAACAGCGGTTTCAATCCTGCAGGTCTATACATTTTTGCTTATCGCCTGGTTTTACGACATTCAAACAAGCTGGCAGGGTTATTGTTTGCTACTGCCCGCATTGATTGTATCCGGGCTGATGCTTGGAGCGTTGGGGATGCTTTTATCCTCATTCATTAAGCAGCTTGAGAATTTTGCGGGTGTGATGAATTTTGTAATATTTCCAATGTTTTTTATGTCGACAGCACTTTATCCACTATGGAAAATCAAAGAATCCAGCGTATTACTTTATTCATTGGCGCAATATAATCCTTTTTCACAGGCGGTGGAACTTATTCGTTTTGCGATGTATAACCAGTTTAATACCTATGCATTAGTTTATACTCTATTGGCCTTGGCGGCGTTTTTGTCATTGGCAGTTCTTGGCTACAATCCATCAAAAGGCATGATGAAAAAGAAAATGGGTGCTTAAATGATCCATGATAAAACCATATTGGTGACCGGTGGTGCTGGATTTTTCGGCAGTAACTATGTATTGCGGCAGATTAAAAAACAAAAGTTTTGTATCATCAATCTGGATGCATTAACTGATAGTGGAAACCTGGATAGCCTGTCTGGTCTTGATGATAATCCGGAACATCATTTTGTGTTGGGTTCTATTGTTGACCGTAGTCTTACAGAATATTTAATGTTGCGGTATCAACCCTGCGCAGTCGTAAATTTTGCAGTAGAGACTCAGATTGATAAAGTGGCCACGGATCCGGAGGTTTTTATACAGACTAATGTGAATGGTACATTTGAACTGCTTGAAGCGACTCGAAAATACTGGACTTCGTTGCAGGGTGAGTTGAGAAAAGAGTTTCGTTTTGTTCAGGTTTCAACCGATGAAGTATTTGGAAGTTGGAACGATTTGAAACTTTTCACCGAAGAAACTGCGTATCGCCCTGTTTCTTTATCTGCAGCATGCGAAGCTTCTTCTAATCATCTGGTTCAGGCATATCATCATAATTTCAGTTTGCCGACCTTAATTGTTCATTGCTCGAGGGGTTTTGGACCCTATCAATTTCCCGGGAATCTGGTCCCAGGAAGTGTGCTTAGTGTAATCCGTGGTGAGCCGACTCCTGTCAGAGAATGTGCAGGAGATTTTAATGACTGGTTATATGTCGATGATCATTGTCGTGCCATCGACAGCGTACTTGAAAAGGGAAAAGCGGGAGAATGTTATAACGTGAACGGCGGGGGTGGTAAAAGTGACGGGGAAATCCTGGAAATACTTGCAGCGTTGCTGTCTGAAATCGATTTTGAAATGCCCCCAGTCTTGCAACAGCGGACTGACTATTCTCACTTATCCGGAAACTCCAGTAAGATTTATCTTGAAACCGGATGGCAGCCCAGGGAAACATTAGAATCGGGCCTGCGGAAGACTATCCATTGGTATAGGAACAATAAAGAATGGTGTCAGAGAGTTTTGGATGGAACTTATCTGGTTGGCAATTAGGTGGGTGTCGAAAATATATCAATAGTATTGGTCTGGAATGGGAATCTCTTCTTTCAGAGCGCTTCAACTCACAAAAAAAGAATATGAAATTATTAGCTGTAAGCGTGGCTAAACCATCCGTTATCGAATATAACGGAAAACAGGTTATGACAGGAATATACAAGGTTCCTTCTTCACAGCGAATAAATATGACGAAGTTAGGCCTGGAGGGTGATGGCCAGGCTGATCTTGATGCTCATGGAGGTGTCGACAAGGCGGTTTATATCTATTCATATAAGAACTATATATATTGGCAGGATGAGCTGGAACTTTCTGATTTGCCGTTTGGTCAATTTGGTGAGAATCTGACGGTGCAGGAATTGTCTGATGATTCTGTACATATTGGAGACAGGTTGCGAATTGGTGACGCTTTGGTCGAAGTCACTCAGCCCCGAATTCCATGCTTTAAGCTTGGCGTGAAGATGGGCATGAGTAACTTTCCTCGACGATTTATGAAGTCCGGACGAGTTGGTTTTTATGTAAGAGTATTAGACGGCGCTAAAATTGGACAGGGCGATTTGATTGAACGGGTGAGGCAACATCCGAAAAAATTGTCGGTTAAACATAGTTTACTGGCATTGTCGAGTGGCCCGGAACAGAGTCGAATTATTCGTCGCGCATTAGAAATTGAGGAGCTTTCGAAAGCCTGGAGAAATGATTTGACCCGGCGGTTGCAGGGAGGTCTGTGAAACTGTCATTATCGTCTGGTTGTGAACTAATTTGAAAATATATTGTTCAGTTGATGAATGATTTATTTTAGTTGGTGCTAGAATTAGACCGGTGTGAACCTGAACCGAGTATTTATTGATGGTATTCCGAGAGGCTGGCTGAGATATGGAGTCGTCGTGAGGAGGAGCGGTATTGGAAACACAAATCGATTATAAAGAGGCCAATAATGTCTGTCTTTAAGGGTATTATAGTTGGGTGGTCGGCCAGCATTTATTTTTTCGAATCAGACGTTTTATTCCTGGACAGTTCTGCAGTAGCTGGTTATCTTCCTGATAGTGTATGAACGACTAAAATTTTAGAGGTTTCGGTTACATTAGCGTGAGAAATTTATACTATATTCCTCAATCCAAGAAAGAGAAAGATCCGGATAGCGCCAGTGAGTTTCGTAATAAACCGCTAAAACAATGGATTAAGAAGTTACCGACAGCCAATCATGGTATGACGACCCGGTTATTTCATGATCGTATCCGTGAGATGAATGGAATTGAAATACCTGCTGAAGATCGGCTTGAAGCGCTTGAGAATTTGTATTCCACCTTTGCAATAATTGATGAATTTCTTGTTTCTCGTGTTATTGGAAAAAGTATTCCATTATCGGCCGATGAGCAGAAAATTGGAGATTTAGCGGAAGCAATTAACCAGAATTTTCTCGTAGGTTATGTGGCAGTGCTTGAGGAACTATCACGATCCTCAGTAGGGTGGCGTTTCGCCCGTCAGTTGCCAGGCGTTATTGGTCGATTAATTCACGGTTTGAGTCGAGTATTGATAATTCGCTATATCCTGCGAATTCCTGAACCTGAATGGGTGTGGCTGGATTTACATTCCCTGTATCAGCTTGCCGAAAGAAAAAATAAATGTGACGTAAAAATTAAGAACAGTGATCAAAGTTCGTCAACAACTATTCGTTGTCTTTATAAGCAAATACTTCTGTTGCGGTTATTAGAACCTGATGGCCTGACGCAGAAAGAAATCTTAAAAATTTACAACCGGCTGGAAGAATGGTGTAGTCACGTATCATTTACAGAAGGGGAGGCTTCCAATTCAGTTAATCAATGGTGGATTATACTGGACGAAGACAAACCGGCGATTAGTCTTTTCGATCCTGAACAAGAAGATGAAAAAGACCTTCGTGTAATGTCTTTTGATATGAAAGATTTTATCTCTGTATTGCAGAACTTAAAAAATCGCGCGGATCGAACAATCGGTCGTTTTGATTTAATCTCAGTGACTGACCAGGCATTACCTGAATCTGCCGCAGCGTTACTTGAATACTTGATCGAACGAGCCGCTGGTAAGGTTGCCTCGCGAGAAATGGTATTTGAGGACAAAAAACCACGGTTACTGTCTATTGGCCTCAAAGCTACTCATCAGCAGTTAAATTTGCCGACCAATGCGGATGAAAAGATTATCGGTGATTGGTTAGTGACAGTGAATGACGATTATTCTTTGCGTTGTGAATTTGATCAGCCTGGTCAGCTTTTCCTGGGCAGTTTGGTCAGTCTCAAGCGCGTTGATTTAGAGAGTGGTAGAAGAGTGCTGGGCATAGTGAATAAGATCTGGATGCGTCGTCTGGATGGCGCAGTTCATTTTGATATAGCATTGTTGTCTCCTCAAGTTATGGCAGCAGGTATCCAGCCGCTGCGAGCAAAAAAAGATTTGCAGATTTATCAACGTGTATTGTTGTTTTTTGTCGACACAGGGGAAGGTCAGCAGCCGAGGTTAATTCTGGAATCGCAGAAATTAAAAGGCGGTAATATGGTTCAATTGCTTACTCAGAACGAGTCGGTACGTGTAATCCTTGAAAATCGTCGAAATGTAGGGCCTGGGTATTCGTTATTCGAATGTATACCGCGTGCAGACGACCAGCAGGAAATCCTCCCACCGAAAGGCTACGATTTTCTCTAAAATTATACTCGGATTCTCAAATTAAATTCCGATTGTAGAAGATCATCGTGGTTTTTGGTGAGGTGATGTATTGGGCTTAGCAGTGAGATTGAGGGGTCAATCGTATTTATCAATATGCTGATCCACAAAAGCTAAGATTTTACCATGCGAGTCCGAGGGCCGCATTGTTCTAGGGCGTACGAATGCGCGTGGTTTGTTATTGAAGTTTACTATTATTCTTGAACGGGGCGTATTTTCAGTGAGATTGAGGGGTCAATCGTATTTATCAATATGCTGATCCACAAAAGCTAAGATTTTACCATGCGAGTCCGAGGGCCGCATTGTTCTAGGGCGTACGAATGCGCGTGGTTTGTTATTGAAGTTTACTATTATTCTTGAACGGGGCGTATTTTCAGAGGGGGTCGAAACTCGTATTCAGTGGTCATTGTTGGCTAATGCGACTAAGTCCCGTTCAAGGATTTGTGAATCTCCTAAATTCAATTCCACAAGTCGTCTGAGTTCACAGATACTGTCCAGATCTATGTGGATGCACTGGAATCCGGCGAATTGTCCGTCGTGCCGAGCCAGAATCAGTTCCATTGTTATGTTGATAGAACCACCTAAATGGAAATCAAGTAAGTAATCTCGTCCCAAAATGCCTGACCAATCTTCTGCTACTGTGAGCATGCATCCTTTCAACGAAAGATCCAGGATTTCAACTGCCCAGCTTTCTGTCTTGTCGCTTAATATGGCAGGGTTGCGATAAATAATGCGCGTGAATTTTCTCTGCTCGTCAGATAATTGAACGTTTAACATTACATTATTCGGAATTTGAAGGGTTAGAGAGTGGAGTGGCGAAGAATTGCATGGAAGTTTTTTCAATATCCAGCATATCACCCTGACTAAGTTTTACACTTTTTTCATTGATGAGAGTATCGTTGATTTTTATCATCGGCGTACCGTCCAGAGCCGACAAGTAGAACCCGTCTTTTCTTTTGGCGATGACAGCAACCCCGGTATCTGGTTTTCCTAACCGAGTAAGTCCTTTTTTTAAATTAATGATGCGCCCGATGTTTTTTCCGTTAAGAATTTGCAGTTGTGCTTCGAGTGATGTGGTGGGCTGTTTGAGCTCCTGGTCTAAAAACGCGAATTCATCCACGTCCTCATCGGTATCTGCTGAAACGGCGCTATGATTAACCAAAGTTGCGTCTTCAGTGAAGTAGAGAATATGTTTGCCGATCGAGATCTGATCCCCGTGATTTAGGCGTTGTTCTGTTGTGGTTGAATTATTCACCAGCAGAGGGAAGTCGCTAGACTTTTGGCTGATGGTGCTGAATTCCTGGCTGAAATCGATTTCTGCATGGATCGGAGCTACAGCTAAGCTATCGATAGGTATACCGTTGTCCCTGTTTCTGCCAATACTCACTTTGTCGCCAATATCAAACTGAAAAGCCTGGATTGGTCGGCCTTTGAAGGTAAGAGTAAGTTTTGCCATTCGACTGATTAACGGGTTAATGGAACGCTGACATAGAGTATAGTATAGACAGAATCCTGACTTTCGGGAGTTCACCTGAATATTTTGACTAAATATTTAATGCATAAAATTTGACCCATTTCACGGAATGTTCATTTACTTCTAAAATCTCCAGCCGGTAGTCAAAAAGTGATGTGCTGGTTCCTGGTTCAGGGATTGTTTCCAGAAACTCAATTATGAGACCGTTCAAGGTTTTCGGTCCTTCGGTTGGCAGTGACCATTGTGTAATCCGATTTAAATCTCTGATCGTAATGCTGGCATCGACGATATAACTGCCATCATCCTGCAGTTTTACAGTCGCTGTATTTGTTGTAATTTCTCCGACGATCTCCTGTAGTAAATCTTCCAGTGACACCAGCCCCTGAACTTCGCCATATTCATCAACGACGAGGCCCATTCGTTCATTTTCCAATTTAAAATTTAACAGTTGTCGATGCAGAGGCGTGCTTTCCGGAATGAAATAAGTTTTATCGAGTTTGGAGGTTAAAAGTTTTTTATCAAAAACAGGGTCGTTAATAATGCTGAGAACCTGTCTTATTGGCAGAATTCCTATTACGCGATCAATGCTTTTTTTGTATGCGGGTATACGGTTATGGGGGCTGGTGGTGATTTGTTTAATAATCTCGTCTATAGAGTCATCAAGGTCAATTCCTTGTATTTCGTTGCGTGCAACCATGACATCTTCTACGGTGGCAGTTTCCAGATCAAGGATGCCCACTAACATATTCTGGTAACGTTCCGGGAGTAAGGACTCGGTATCTGCAACAATGGTTCGCAATTCTTCTTTGCTTAGAGTGTCCTCTGGTTGACGGCTTAGGTCCATACCGAAAATTTTCAGTAAAAAATTAGCGAAGGTATTGATGATCCAGACGATTGGATACAATATCTTTAATAGCGGTAAATAGATCCACGAGGCAGGGAATGCGATGTGTTCTGGATGCATGGCGGCTAAAGTTTTGGGTGCAACTTCGGCAAAAATCAGTACCACCAGAGTTAAAATTCCTGCCGCAAAGGCGATGGATGTTTCGTCACCAATCCGCAACGCAATAACCGTGGTCAGGGACGATGCGAGAATATTAACGAAATTATTCCCTAGCAAAATTAGGCCAATTAAGCGATCCCGGCGTCGCAGCAGTTTTTGCGCACGAATCGCTCCACGGTGTTTGGCTTTTACAAGATGCTGTAACCGATATCGATTCAGCGTCATTAATGCTGTCTCTGAACCCGAAAAAAACGCAGAGAGGATAAGTAATACTCCTAAGCCCAAATACAGGGTGCTTAAGGGTAGTTCACTTAAAGAGATAGGAATGGTGTGCTCCAATGGTTGTAATTATGATAATTACTAAGCTGAACCTAAGCGATTGTCAAGCCTAGCGAAAGTTGTGCCAATTTTGATTGTTTGAATCTTCTCCTGTTGCAGCAACAGGATACATTGAAATATTAAATGAAAATCGAATACTGACAATATTTTGACATGCTTGATGAACGGTGCTTAACTTAAGTCTCATATTAGGGCGTTTATTCAGCCGGTTTGTTGGCGGGGATCTAAGTTATCAATGAGCCAGGCTGGGTGAAACCATCGCTTAGGGTTAAGTGCTGACCACAAAATTTTACAGGCATTTATACAATAGGCGGCAGTGGCCTTGGAAGAAGCTACCTTATGGCCCTGAACGTTAATGCGGGTTTGTAGTGATTTTAGAATCATTTGAATGGAATAATTGAATGGCGGAATTACGAATTTTATTGATTGATTCTATCGCTGATCGTTGTCAGCAAGTAAAAACGATTCTGAATTTTTTAGAGTTCGATGTCGTGCATTCAGACACTGATTCGTATAAGAACCTGGCAGAAACTGTCGATACTTTCGATATGATTCTCATTGGTGAAGCAGTGGAAAAACTGGCAGTGGTTGTCAAGGCGGCCAGGGATGCTTTTTCCGAGTCGGCGATTGTATTATTAGTGGACGAATCTGGCAAGGGACAATTGCCAACTGCTGTTTCGGAGTTAGTGTTTGATGTGCTTGAGTGGCCAGTAAATTACCCTGTGCTTAAAAAATGTTTGCAGGGCGTACGTCAGTTGGTGGAGAAAAACAGAGGCGGAGTTGGGCATCGTTCGGTAGAACTTTTTCGTAGTTTGGGGGGTAATAGTTCTTGCATTCAGCAGGTTCGGAAATTAATTCAGCAAGTCGCCGGTTCAGATGCGACAGTGTTGATACTGGGAGAATCTGGTACGGGTAAGGAAGTTGTTGCTCGAAATCTGCATTATAATTCATCGAGAAGAAATAAACCTTTTGTGCCGGTTAACTGTGGTGCGATTCCTGCAGAATTGTTGGAAAGCGAATTATTCGGTCATGAAAAAGGGGCTTTTACTGGCGCTTTGAACAGTCGCCAGGGACGGTTTGAAATGGCTGAGGGCGGCAGCCTTTTTCTCGATGAAATTGGTGATATGCCCTTAGCAATGCAGGTTAAAATTTTGCGGGTATTACAGGAAAGGTCATTCGAAAGAGTGGGGAGTAATAAGACTATAGAATGCAACGTTCGCGTCATTGCAGCCACCCATCGTGATCTTGAAGAGGAAATCAGTCAAAATCGGTTTCGAGAAGATCTTTTTTATAGATTGAACGTTTTTCCGATTGAAGTCCCACCAATGAGGAAACGAGTAGAGGACATTCCAGTGCTTGTTGCGGATCTAATCTCCAGGTTGGAAAACGAGAAGCGTGGATCGGTGCGTTTGACGTCTTCTGCAAAGCAGGTGTTGCAGCTGCACAATTGGCCTGGAAATGTTCGGGAGCTTGCCAATTTGATAGAACGATTAGCGATACTGCACCCCTATGGCGTTGTAGATGCAGGCGATTTACCCGAAAAGTTTTTGCAGTATGTCGGATCCGAGGCCAATTTTCAGGCTGAGCAGGGTGTGGAGTTGGAAAATGAATTGCGCGCTCATATGGATGTGCAGCTTAATCGTATTCCGGAAAACGGCATAGATCTGAAAGAACATCTCAGCGAATTGGAACGTAATTTGATTAAACAGGCATTGCAGGAATGTGACGGAGTGGTTGCTCATGCTGCCAAACGTCTCAAGATGCGGCGGACGACATTGGTGGAAAAATTGCGCAAGTACGAGCTTCAGCGAGGTGACGAAGTGTCAACGGTTTGACTCGTCTATTGCTAGTCTTATATTAACTAACTGAATATTAAAAATAAACACTTAATGGCGTAGTTGTTGCCTAATTATATTTACCTAATTTTGAGGTAAATATGAGTAGAGCAGCGAAAGACGTTATACAAGCAAAGAAAAAGGAACGCCTGGAAGATGCGTTTCAGCTCTTTAACGAGCTTTCTAAAGGTCTTACTGATTCCTATCAAGAGCTACAGGATCAGGTTTCTGAGTTAAATCATCAGTTGACAGTCGCCCAAAGCGCTCGCTTAAAAACACTCACTGAAAAAGAACAACTCGCAAATCAACTTCATAGTTTACTGGATACTTTGCCGGGTGGGGTGATTGTGCTTGATCATCACGGTTGTATTGTTCGTGGTAATCGTGTTGCAAGCGATTTGTTTGGATCTCCACTGCTTGGTGTTTCCTGGTCTGAAGTCGTTAGTCGGTGTCTTCAGGAGAGCAGCGATCACCCGCATGAACGATTACTCAAAAGCGGCAAATTCGTAAATATATCGAGTTGTACTTGGGATGAAAATTCAGAATCAGGGAAGATCATATTGGTCACTGATGTAAGTGAGGTACGAAACCTTCAGAACATTGTTAACCATCAAAAACGATTATCCGCCATGGGCGAAATGGTGGCCAGTCTGGCGCATCAGATAAGGACACCATTATCTACAGCGATCGTATACGGTGCTCACCTTGGCAAGCCGGAGTTAGACGTTGAAAAAAGACAACGGTTTTCTAAAAAACTGTTGAATCGTTTGAAATATCTTGACCGTCAAGTCAACGATATGTTGCTTTTTGCGCGCGATGGGCGAGTCACAATGAATGAAATTACCCTCGATAAACTAGTTGCGAAAACAAGTGAAGCGGTGGCTATGTTTTTGGTGGATTTCGATGTGAGCTTCAAAATTGATAATCGAGTCTCTGCAAGAAAAATATCCTGTAATCAGGACGCTATTATTGGCAGTATATTGAATCTGGTCAGCAATGCTGCCGAGGCTATGAAGAATCAGGGTGATTTGTTATTGCAGATTAATGAATCAGGCAGCGGAATTCAGTTTGTTTTACACGATCAAGGCCCCGGTATCGAAGAATCTATTCGGGAGCGTTTGTTTGAACCCTTTTTTACCACCCGTTCGAATGGTACTGGTTTAGGTCTCGCAGTTGTAGACAGCGTGGTTCGTTTGCATGGAGGTCGGGCGTGGTGTGGGGAAAGTTTTTCTGCGGGAGCGGCTTTTTATATGGAAATTCCAGGGGTGGGTACTGCTCAACCCTTGTCGGGTGGTGTGTTTACACTTGAACACAAAGTAGAGGTGGCTTGAAATGGAACAGACGGATGTATTGCTTGTAGAAGATGACCTGTCATTGCGTGAAGCACTTTCAGATACTCTGGAAATGGCTGGATACAACGTAATCAGAGCGGTAGATGGCTTTGATGCGCTCGACAAGATGAGTAAGTACACAGTCAAACTGGTCGTTAGTGATGTGCAGATGGGTAATATGGATGGTTTGGCATTGTTAGAGAATATTCAAAAGCGCTTTAAGAGATTGCCGGTGTTGTTAATGACAGCCTATGGCACGATTCAAAAAGCAGTGCAGGCGATGCAACTGGGCGCGGTCGATTATCTGGTAAAACCTTTTGAGCCGGATACTTTGGTTGACCAGGTTGCTAAGCACATAGGACGAGGCGGTGATTGCCGACCTGACTGTTCTGTGAATGATTCCAATATGACCAGACTGTACGAAATGGCAGAAAAGGTGTCGAAAGTGGATACCACAGTTTTGATTCTGGGTGAAAGCGGTACAGGTAAAGAAGTATTGGCGCGTTTTATCCATGAAAATTCCTGGCGCAATACGGGTCCTTTTATCGCCATAAACTGCGCTGCCATTCCGGACAATATGCTGGAAGCGACTTTGTTTGGTTATGAGCGCGGTGCATTTACTGGAGCCTACCAGGCAAAGCCTGGAAAATTCGAATTGGCGCAAGGCGGTACCCTTTTGCTAGACGAAATTTCTGAAATGGATACCGGGTTACAGGCTAAGTTGTTGCGGGTATTGCAAGAGAGGGAAGTGGAGCGTCTGGGAGGACACAATGCCATCGATCTGGACGTACGTGTACTGGCAACGAGTAATCGGGATTTGCGCAGCGAAATTGTCAGTGGTCGGTTTCGGGAGGATTTGTTCTATCGATTAAATATATTTCCATTGCATATCCCGCCTCTGAGGGAAAGAAAGTCCGATATTTTTTTTCTGGCAAACCGTTTACTGGAACGTCATTGTGAAAGCGGCAAGAATTTGCCGGAATTTGATGATACTGCAAGTGAATATTTACTAAAGCATAGTTGGCCGGGTAATGTACGAGAACTTGAAAACGCGATTCAGCGGGCATTGATATTTTGGTCTGAAGGTAAGATAACTGCGAATGATCTGGTCATGGATGGCCCGGAGTCAGGCTTATCGCAGTCAACGCCGGAGTCATTCTTTACTGAAAGTAATGCTCTGGACAGTGGTCTTAAATCTGCGGAAGAACAGTTAATTCTGGACGCATTGCTGGTCGAAAATGGCAGTAGAAAAATGACCGCAGATCGCCTGGGCATCAGTCCGCGGACTCTGCGCTATAAAATTGCCCGAATGCGCAAGTCTGGTGTGGATCTGCCGTGCTAAATACTTCACGTAGGTCGGGTTACAACTTTCCTGTTGCAGGAGACTGCAAATCCAACGAGTGTCTTTTTAGATTATAAGTTGAACATTACATTTTATGGAACATTTAATGCATGTCTGCCAATTGATGTATTTTAGACATATTAACGAGGTACAAGAATGAGCGATATGGATGTAAATCAGGTTCTGGCTCAAATGCGTGCTATTACCGCTCAGGCCGGTAAAGAAACAACCACTGAGTCAGTAGATTCAGGCTTTGCGCAAATACTCAGTAATTCTATCGATAAAGTAAATGAAACTCAAAAGCATGCGGGTAGTATGGCTCAAGCATTTGAAACTGGGGAAACGGATGTGAATTTATCTGAGGTGATGGTATCAATTCAGAAGGCTAATGTCTCTTTTCAGGCTATGGTTCAGGTGCGAAACAAGTTGGTAGATGCGTATAACGATGTGATGAAGATGCCGATGTGAAGTGTTGTCTGGAAAGCGGGTTGTTTCCGGACAACGGCTTATCGTAAACGGATGACTTGTTAGTGTGCTTATTGGCCAATAAATTATCGAAAATAGAATGGAAGGAAACGAAACTGAGAATGCTTTAGTGCCGAAAACTGACGCACTGACGGCGGAATATAGCCACCCGGGGGTCGAGCGCATGGTAAAGCTACCCTTGTTACGGCAAATGGGTGTTATGGTTGGTTTGGCACTGAGCGTTGCAATTGGCGTTGCGGCGGTTTTGTGGTCACAAAATCCTGAATATAGTTTGTTGTATGCCAGTGTTGCAGACAAGGATGTCAGTGAGGTCTTAACCGCCTTGGATACTCTTGGCGTGAAATACAAAGTCGAATCATCGACTGGCGCGATTATGATTCCTGCAGAAAGTGTGCATGAGGTTCGTCTTAAACTAGCAGCTCAAGGTCTTCCAAAAACGGAAAGTATAGGTTTTGAACTGTTGGAAAAGGAGTCCAGTTTCGGAACCAGTAAGTCTCTGGAAGCTGCCCGGTTTCAGCGAGCTCTGGAAAACGAAATAGCTCGTTCCGTGGCGGCGATTCAAAATGTAAAGAGTGTTCGTGTACATCTAGCCATGCCCAAGCAATCGGTTTTTGTGCGCCAGCGCAAAAAGCCCAGTGCGTCAATTTTAGTCAATCTATACTCTGGCAGGTTTTTGGAAAAAGGCCAGGTTCAGGCAATTTTGCATCTGGTTGCATCCAGTGTTCCGCAACTAGAGCCGGGCCAGGTCACAATTGTTGATCAACGAGGGACTTTACTGAACAGTAATGATCAGTCAAGTGAGGTCTATCTTTCAAGTAAGCAATTTGACTATAAAAAGCAGGTAGAAAACCATTTAATGATGAGGGTGGAAAATATTCTAAGTCCACTTTTGGGGGACGATGGCTTGCGGACTCAGGTGACCGCGGATGTCGATTTTACGGCTACGGAACGAACTCATGAACAGTACAATCCAGATTTGCCTGCATTACGCAGTGAGCAAACTCAGGAAGAGGCGAGTCGTTTGGAAGGTGCGCAAGGCGTGCCTGGAGCGCTTTCTAACCAGCCTCCAGCTGCCGGAACTGCACCGGAAGAAGCGGGTGAATCCGAAGAAGAAAAAAGCGAAGATTCTCCCCTTAATACCAGCAAATCTGCAACACGCAACTATGAGCTTGATAAAACGATCAGTCATACCCGTTTGGCGACAGGGGTGGTCAGACGATTATCAGTTGCTGTAGTGATTGATGACAAGGACATCGTTCAACAGGATGGAACGGTCTTGAAAAAGCCATACAGTCAGGAAGACATTGTCCAATTCACGAATTTAGTGAAACAGGCGGTGGGCTTTAATGTCGGACGTGGTGATCAGGTGACGGTAACAAATTCGACCTTCCGTGGTCAGGAGATCCCGGAAGCCTTACCGGAGATACCCATTTGGGAAAAATCATGGTTTCGAACGTTGATAAAGCAGTTGGCGGCGGCGTTGGTGGTGCTAATTCTTATTTTTGGAGTATTAAAGCCCTTTATGCGCGGTTTGCTTGCGCCAGTTGTAACAACGAGTACTAATGAAAGTGAAGATGCGGAAGCGCTAAGGCTCTCCGGGTCGTCATCTTCTGCTGTGGGCGCGCTGGAAGACGGATCGGCCGATGGTGCATCTTCCTCGGAAGAGGGTGGTGACCCATTATTGTTAGAAGCGCCGCAGAGTTATGAAAAACGTCTGGAATTTGCCCAGAAAATGGTTGATGAAGATCCAAAACGAGTGGCACAAGTTCTGAAAAATTGGGTGACTGCAGATGGCTGAAGCCGAAAATAACTTGGATTCAACCGAACAGGCAGCCGTTTTTTTACTCGCATTAGGACAGGAGCGAGCCGCTGAAGTTCTACGGCATATGGGACCCAAAGAAGTTCAGTTGGTTGGCACAACAATGGCTGCATTGACCAACATTACCTCCGATACAGTAGATTCTGTGCTTGAGGACTTTGTGGGTACTATTCACAATCAAACAGCTCTGGGCGTGGATTCGGATGACTATATACGCAATATGCTGACAGATGCTTTGGGTGCGGACAAAGCAGGTAGCGTCATTGATCGAATATTGTTGGGTCGAAACAGTAAAGGTATTGAACAGCTCAAATGGATGGATGCTCGTTCAATAGCAGATTTGATACGTATTGAACATCCACAAATAATTTCGATTATTGTTTCCTTGCTTGATTGTGATCAGGCTGCCGAGGTGCTGAGTTGTTTTCCGGAGAGAGTAAGAAGTGATGTCATTATGAGAGTCGCGACCCTGGAAACGGTTCAGCCGGACGCTTTGAAGGAGCTTGACGAAATAATGGAACGACAATTGGCGGGAAATTCCGGTGTGAAATCTTCCAGCATAGGGGGTATTGATACGGCGGCCAATGTATTGAATTTTGTGGAAGGTTCCATTGAAGGCGCAATTATGGAGCAAATTCTTGAGGTTGACCCCGAATTGGGCCAGCAAATTCAGGATAAAATGTTCGTTTTCGACAATTTGATTGATGTTGATGAACGCGGAATTCAGACATTGTTACGCGAAATTTCCACGGATTCATTATTACTGGCGCTCAGAGGTGCAGACGAAGGATTAAAAGAAAAAATATTTGGCAATATGTCCAAACGGGCGGCGGAAATGTTACGCGATGATCTTGAAGCAGCCGCTCCAGCCAAGTTGAGTGATGTTGAATTGGCGCAAAAAGAGATATTAACCGTTGCTCGAAGATTGGATGAAGCCGGAGAGATTGCCCTTGGTGGTGGAGGTGGGGATGACTTCGTCTGATAAGTTTTCGGGTAGTGAACTGGGTGAAATGCAATTATGGGAAATTCCCAGTGTTTCGGGTGGGGCTAAGGTGAAAAATGCTCTCGAGGCACATTCAGAAAACCGGCCATCCGGATTATTGACTGTTGGGGATGTCGAAGATGTACAGATCAAAGCATTCAATGAGGCATCGATAGAAGGGCGCAAGGATGGATACAAGCAAGGTTACGAGCAAGGAGAAAAAGAGGGATACGAAAGTGGTTATGAAGCAGGCAGAAAAGAAGGCTATGAGGAAGGGCAGGCGCGAGTCAGTCAACAAGTGGATTCAATGCTTGAAATTATACAGTTTCTCGACGAACCGTTGGACTCGCTGGACCAGCAAATTGAAGAAGAATTGGTCGCTTTGTCTATGGCTGTCGCCAGACAGCTGGTACGACGTGAGCTGAAAACAGATCCAGGGCAGGTTGTGGCAGTGATTCGAGAGGCGATGAAAATTCTGCCGGTTTCATCCCGAAATATACGTTTGTTTCTACATCCTGAGGATGTGGCCCTGGTGCAATCTGTTCTGGACGTTGATGACGGTGTGTCCAGTTGGACTATGGTAGAAGACCCCTTACTTTCTCGCGGTGGCGGTCGAATAGAAACCGAAACCTCGAGGGTTGATGTCACTGTCGAGAAACGGCTGGCGGAGGTCATTGCGACTACTCTGGGTGGCAACAGGGAAGATGATTTCTGATGGTAAGTGAGGCGCATGAGTCTATTGATGATAATCAGCTTTCTTCAATCATTCAGGCGGGGCATGTCCGCTGGGCGAGCCGACTCCAGCCGTATCGTCAGCGCTTAGAAGACATTCCTGCTCCGATTGTTGAAGGTAAGCTTTCCAGAATGGTTGGATTGACTCTGGAAGCGATAGGTTGCCGTGCCGCAGTGGGTGGGCGCTGTTTGGTGGAATCTGTTGCGGGTAAGACTATAGAAGCTGAGGTGGTTGGTTTTTCTGGAGAAAAGCTTTTTTTGATGCCTACCGGAAATATTCGTGGTTTGGAACAGGATTGTCGCGTAATCCCCACCGGTCGAACTTATGTGGCCAAGGTTGGAGACGGATTATTGGGGCGGGTCGTGGATGGTGCGGGTTTGCCATTGGATGGTAAGGGGCCGGTGCTTACTGATAAGACGCGTCCTTTGACAGGTGAATCCATAAATCCCCTGTCTCGTAAACCCATCAGAGAAGTATTGGATGTGGGAATCAGCGCAATTAATTCATTGACTACTGTGGGTCGAGGGCAACGGCTTGGTTTATTTGCTGGAAGTGGCGTCGGGAAAAGTGTTTTGCTGGGAATGATGACACGGTATACCAATGCAGATATTACAGTTGTCGGGTTAATTGGTGAAAGAGGCAGGGAAGTGAATGAGTTTGTACAGAAAATTCTTGGCGAGGATGGGCTCGCTCGCTCGGTGGTTGTTGCGTCACCCGCTGATGATCCTCCTTTAATGCGGTTACACGGTGCGATGTTAGCGACCAGTATAGCCGAACATTTTAGAGATCAGGGTGCGAATGTACTTTTGTTGATGGATTCTTTAACCCGGTTTGCGCAAGCGCAACGAGAAATTGCTCTGGCTATAAATGAACCTCCGGCAACCAAAGGATATCCGCCGTCTGTGTTTGCCAAATTGCCACATTTGGTCGAGCGAGCAGGGAATGGCGATCACGGTGAGGGATCGATTACTGCATTCTATACAGTTCTGACTGAAGGTGACGATCAGAATGATCCGATTGCGGACGCAGCCAGAGCAATACTTGATGGGCATATCGTTTTGTCCAGACAATTGGCTGAGTCAGGCCATTTTCCGGCGATAGATGTCGAGGCATCTGTCAGCCGGGCTATGACCGATATCGTTGATGATCGGCATTTGCAATGCGCGCGCGCGATGGGCTCCCTGTTGTCGGTGTATAACCAGAACAAAGACTTTATTAGTATCGGTGCATATCAGGCTGGAACTGATCCGCGTATTGATGAGGCGATAAAACTGTATCCAGGAATTATGGCGTTTTTGCAACAAAGCATGCACGAACAGGTTGATTATCAACATAGTATTCAAGAGATTGAGTCCTTAATGCAAAGTGCTCCGCCTGATGCTGCCTAAGGAACGAGGATTCAATAATATACGAATCTTGACTTGTCTAATTGTCCGTCTACTGCGTTGTAGCAACAGTTGCGTAGCCCTGCTATGCGCCTGTTGCTACGCCTTGAAGACAAACAATAATCCTGCGTCAATCTTTCGCATATTATTAAAACCTCGCTCCTAAGATGTAATTGTCGTCCAAAATATGTTCGCAGTATGCAACGGTTAGAGTGCGGGTCTTCGGTTGTGTGCGGTTTGAGAATAGTCCCCTCCAACAATTCCTGCAAATTCTTTGTTACAGAAGCCTGAATAACCAAAGGCTTGGGTATTTTATTTAAAAATAGGGTTAAAAGTGATGATGTTAAATATCTTTTTTGAGGTCAAGAATTCTCAATTCAGGCCGATAAAGAACGTGTTAATCGGAAAATTCAAACACCAGGTAATTGTTGTAGGTGCAGATTGGTTTTGAGTTCTTTTTTGATTAAAAGAGGCGAATTTTAGTCGTCTTTAGCGCGTTTAATCGCAAAAATGGGTCGAAATTTAATAGTTCAGGGGGTATGGCTCTGGGTCCCCTAAGTTCTTGCAGGTGACAGAATCCAGGGAATTCAGCCAAACAATTCAAATGGTTCGTATATGAAAAAATCAAGACGCTTGAAAACCATAGTAGAGCTTGCAGCGTTCAATGAAAAGAAAGCCGCCAAAACTATGGTCGATTCGAGAATTCAAAAAGAGGATGAGGAAAAAAAACTTGCGCAATTAACCACGTTCCAAGAGCAATACTCGAAAAGACTGCATAACAATGCGAGTCAGGGGTTGGCGGCAAGCCAATTGATTGAGTACCGTGAGTTTCTGTATAAAATCGGGAAGGCAATTAAAGAGCAGGAGCAGGTAGTGGGTGGTATGAATGAAAGTCTGGGAGGTCATATGGCAGTATGGCGTTCCGCGCGTCATCGCAGACAGGGGATGGATAAGATAATGGATACCACCAGGAGTTACGAAATAAGGTTACAGGATAAGCGAGAACAGGCTGAGATCGATGATCGTCCCAGAAAATAACTGGCTATGATATTTGGTATGAAACCTGCTTTAACTAGTTGGTGAGCATAAATGAATACCAGTCTCATGAAGGCTCGCAGAATTTAGATCGCTTGCTATGTTGCAGTACAGGTTTTAACCCGATTTTCGAATAGGCGTAATAATGAATACCAACAGTTTAAACTCTTTGTTGCCGTTTCAGGCCTTAGGTGCCGATATCCGGCTGTTCCTGCAGCAACAAGCGGGAACTGAGAATTCTGAAAGTTTTTTAACAAACCTTTTGGAACAGTTGCAGGAAGCTGGTGACGACGAGTCGCTGCAATCGGTGGCTGGAATATTGAATGGCCTGCTGGAAAATAATGAAATTGAAACTGTAGGTGGCCAATTTTTGCCGCCCCCGGCAATTTCTGACCCAAAATCTCTATTGGACGGTCAGCAGCATGAAATTCTCGGGTTGGCGGATGATGCTACTGATTCAGTGCTGCATCCGAAGTCGGCATTATCTGCTCTTTTACCTGCTGTTGCAGTGGATAAATCGATACCAAATCCAGGTCAATCTTCATCAATAAGTCAATCCCAGATACAATCTTTGCTGCGCGATTCGTCGCTAAACGCTCCGTTAATCCGGGACGATGCCGATGAAAACCTGTTAGCTTTCAATTCGCGTGAAGGATTAAATGTTCAGTCGCAGCAGGAATCTCGAATTGTAGCCCCAAAACTGCCCGTTGTGACCATTCAGAAGCCATTTGCGCAGCCTGGATGGCAGCAGGATTTCGGCGAGCGAATTACCTGGGTGGTAAATAAGGCGATGGAATCTGCTCAGTTACGTCTTAATCCTCCCCAGTTGGGCCCGGTTGAAGTACGTGTAAATTTCAGTCAGGATCAGGCTAATGTGGCCTTCAGTTCGCAAAACACAGCGGTTAGAGAGGCGATAGAATCGGCGATTCCAAGATTGCGGGATCTGATGAGTAATCAACAATTGAATCTTGGCGACGTGGATGTGTCGCCACATTCATTTACTGATCAGAGAGGTTCCGGGCAGCACGAAAATCAAAATAATGGCGAGCTCGAGGCCGAGCCTGAGGTTTCCCCTGATGTGCGGGCGCAGGAAAATACTGAGAATGAAGGGCTAACTATTAGCAGCAATGGTTTGTTGAGTTATTATGTCTAGTACACCTAATGGAAACTGGCCGGTTTCCGGTTATATGGCTCTTGTTTTATATCATTGGTTAAACACAATGATCTTTCCTCTTGAATAAGTTTACTTTGAAGATCGGTATCAACCTGAGCCTACCCGATCGGTTTGCTAAGTAATAACATCTCTTGTATGATGCGCAGTTCTTTGTAACAAACTCCTTGCCTTACATGTTCCTTTGAACAAACGTTCAGAGACTGGAGGCTCTTATCCGAGAGGGGAAAAATGCGTCATTACGAAATAGTTATTCTTGTGCACCCGGATCAAAGTGGTCAAGTACCCGCAATGATCGAGCGTTATCGTACATTAGTCAGTTCTAAGTCAGGATCCATACATCGACTCGAGGATTGGGGGCGTCGGCAGCTTGCCTTTCCAATTAAGAAAATCCATAAGGCTCATTACCTATTGATGAATATAGAATGTGGTGACGAGGTGCTTGCGGAACTCGAAAATGGATTCCGATTCAACGATGCAATATTAAGAAATGTGATCCTTCGTAAAGATGGACCCGTTACCGAAGCATCTCCGATGGTTCAGGCAGTAGAAAGCGAAAGGCCGCAAGTAGTTGAATCGAGCGAGAAAGCAGAAACCGAAGATGTCGGCGAAGATGATACTGCTGCTGGCGAAGATGTAGCGGAGGATACGCCCGCCGAGCCAGGCTAATACATCCGGCTCTGCAAACAGTTTTCGAAATCGAAACCATCAAATTGACTGAAAATTTTCAGATACTCTAGTATATACGCGCGAGGTTTTATATGGCACGTCAGTTCAAACGCAAAAAATTCTGTCGTTTTGAGGCGGAAAATGCAAAAGAAATCGATTATAAAGATTTGGATCTACTCAATGATTTTATATCGGAAACCGGAAAGATAGTACCCAGTCGTATTACTGGAACCAGTGCCCGATATCAACGGCAGCTTTCTGCGGCAATAAAAAGAGCCCGATTTTTGGCGTTGATACCTTATTGCGACGCACATAGAAGTTGATACCTAATGATTTAGCAGGTTGTTGTCGGGTTCAGAGGCTGCTGTATGTAGAGTAGATAGCGGCTTGTTCCCGGTTATTTTAAAAATCATCCACTTTTCACACGACTATTATTGGATTTGATGGATTTTAGACTGCTTTATCCGGTGATGACATCTATGTTTAGAGTGATTCCTGTAGTGTTGCAATCATGATGCGTTTTCTGGCCACATATATTATGCACGGACGGATGCAGGCTGTAATGACTGTGTCAATCCTGGCGTTTCTTTCGCTGTTGGTCGCTCCATTAAGTTTATTCAGTGCTGCGGCTGTTGCGTTGGTGGCGTTGCGGACCGGCTTACGTGAAAGTTGCCTGGTTATGCTATCGGCGGCTGTGGCAATTGCTTTGCTTGGCGCGCTGATATTTAATAATTATTTCTTTGCGGTTGCATATGCTTTGGGGTTTTGGGTGCCGGTCTGTTTGGTTGCACTTTTTTTACGGGCCAGTGGAAAAATCGGTTTAGCTCTTGAAGTTACTCTGATTATGGGACTGTGTGTCATTGGTGGGATCTATTTGTTTGGAGATGATCCTGCGTTGTTTTGGCAGCATAGGTTGCAAACAGTGTTGCAACCGATTTTGGAAAATCCACCGTCGCATATCGATCTTTCCCAATTTGAACTGGGTATAAATAGTGCATCACACTATATGACCGGAATCGTTGCAACCGGAACGGTGTCTTCTGTGTTGTTGGCTTTGTTGTTGGCACGTTGGTGGCAATCGATTTTGTTTAATCCCGGTGGGTTTAGAAAGGAATTCCTGACTATGCGTTCAGATGCACCTGTTGCGTACGCATGTTTGCTGATATTTTTACTTGCCGGGTTAATGGAAAGTGATTCGGTCGGAGTGTGGCGAAATATGAGTATTTTGGCATTCTTCTTTTTTCTCATCATTGGTGTATCGGTACTGCATTGTGTCGTTTCAGTTACAAAGCAAAAACGTGTGCTGTTGCCTTTGATGTATGCCGGGATGTTGTTTATTCCTCATTTGATGCTTCCGATTGCTCTTATGGGATTTACCGATACCTGGTTGAATTGGCGACGGAAACTCATTGAACAGGGAGCAGTATAGTGTTGTCAGATGGCGCTGGTAGCCTCTACATTTAAAGTAATACAAGTGCTTCTATATATATCGAAGCACAATATAATGGTTTAAAAGGTATAGAACGATGGAATTAATACTTCTTGAGAAAATTTCGAATCTGGGTAATTTAGGCGATAAAGTCTCTGTTAAATCCGGCTATGGGCGTAATTTCCTGGTTCCTCAGGGCAAAGCAGTGCTGGCTACCGCCGAAAAATTGGCTGAGTTTGAGCAGCGAAGGGCGGAATTGGAAAAGAAAGCCAACGAAGAGTTGGTCGCTGCCGAAAAGCGTAGAGATCAACTGAAAGAGCTTTCTATAACGATTACCCAGAAAGCGGGAGAAGAAGGAAAATTATTTGGTTCGGTTGGAACGCAGGATATAGCAGATGCAGTCATTGCTGCAGGCTTCGAAATTCAAAAACAGGAAATACGGTTACCTGATGGTGTGTTGCGTCATACTGGCGATTTCGAAATTGATATCCAGTTGCATTCTGACATTGTTGAAAAATTGGCATTGTCGATTGTTGCTGAATAAGCTTTGATTGTCGGGGACGTGAGAATATTTCACCTGCTGTGATATACCTATTGCTGAATCCCAAAAATCAACAGGTTGTACTCTCATTAGCTGTACGCTGAATAATTACAATTTTAGTTATTCTTCTTCAAGCTCGGCTCTAGTCGTGTATGCCATAGCTTAAATGAAAATGGGCAGTAAAGCGTACTGGGTGTTTGATGTTGGCAGAGCGGTTGATGAATAATGCCGTTCACTCCGTCAAATTGAGTAGCGGGTAAAATTCTAACAATAGAGTCAAAATGTGTTCATCATAACCGGCGGTGCAGGTTTTATCGGCAGTAATTTGGTGCGTGGGCTGAATTCGCGTGGTGTGTGCGATATATTGGTCGTGGATAATTTGCATAACGGGGTCAAATTTCGGAATCTGGTCGATTGCGGGATTTCTGACTATCTGGATAAAGCTACGTTTCTTGAAAAACTAACATCCGGGGAATTTAATGATTTAGCGATTGATGCCATATTTCATCAAGGGGCCTGTTCTGCAACCACTGAGTGGGATGGACGCTACATGATGGAAAATAATTACGAATATTCAAAAATCTTGTTGAATTTTTGTATCGATCACGATATTCCCTTCATCTATGCTTCCAGTGCTGCAGTGTATGGGGCAGGGACAGTTTTTAAAGAAGATCCTGCCCACGAGTCTCCGCTTAACGTATACGGATATTCCAAATATCGCTTTGACCAATACTTGCGTGAACGATTTTTAAAAATAAAATCCCAGGTTGTGGGCTTGCGGTATTTCAATGTTTATGGGCCTCACGAAGCTCATAAGGAAAGCATGGCCAGCGTCGCATTCCATCTTAATAATCAAATTTTGCAAAGCGGTAAACTCCGATTGTTTCAAGGATGTGATGGTTACGGCGATGGTGAACAACGCCGTGATTTTATTTTTGTTGGCGATGTGGTGGATGTCAATCTCTGGTTTTTTGATCATCCACAGTTGAGTGGTATATTTAATTTGGGAACGGGACGCAGTCAGCCGTTCAACGATGTTGCCAATGCGGTAATAAACCACCACGGTCAGGGTCAGATCGAATATATCCCGTTCCCGGATCATTTAAAGGGTTGCTACCAGAGTTTTACCGAGGCTAATCTTGATACACTCCGCACTGCGGGTTATACGCAGTCGTTTAAGAGTGTGGAAGAGGGTGTTGGTGAATATATGAAATGGTTGAATCGCGAGTAATTGTTTGATCCTGTTTTCCACTTTATCTTTTGCCCCGGGATTAGCATCATCTGACCGGCGGTCGATTAAAAATACTGTTCTCCAAAATGCGTTTTGTTTATAACACGGTTATAGTTCTTCTCGCGCCCTTTTTCTTTTTCCGGCTATTTTACAGATCTCGAAAAGCCTCTGCATACCGCAGCCGTTGGAATGAACGCCTGGCCCTTTATCGATCGCCGTCGAATAGCGGAGTCATCTGGTTTCATACGGTGTCCTTCGGTGAGGCGGAAGCAGCGTTTCCGTTGATATTGAAAGTTCAGAAACGCTATCCTGATCGAAAATTATTGGTTACCACCACTACGCTCACGGGATCGAATCGTGTAAAACAGGTGCTGGGGAAATCGGTTCTCCATGTCTATTTGCCCTACGATATACCGGGTTGTGCTGCGCGATTTATTAATCGGTATAAGCCCATACTGGGGGTGATTGTGGAAACAGAGATTTGGCCCGATCTTTATCGGCAATGTGGAAATAACGGAGTTCCACTGGCAATCGTTAATGCCCGATTGTCGGAACGTTCTGCTCGTGGTTATAAGCGATTAAGTGGCTTGGTTACGGAAACCCTGATGCATTTGTCATTAGTTGCCGCACAGACCCAGGAAGATGCACAACGATTTATAGAAATTGGTGCATTTCCAAAAACAGTGGAGGTGACCGGAAATCTGAAATTCGATTACAGGATTCCTGATTCCCTGATCGAAGATGGGTGGCGAATTCGGAAAAGTCTGTTTCCGGAGCGATTGGTGTGGATTGCAGCGAGTACACATAAAGGAGAAGAAGAGCAGATACTGGATGCATTCGAAAATATTCGCAGTTCGCTGGATAAAGTGTTGTTAATATTGGTGCCACGTCGGCCCGAGCGCTTTGGACGAGTTGCGCTGTTGTGTAAGAATCGAGGTTACAAGCTAACCAGGCGCAGTGAAAACAAGTCGTGTGACGAATCTACGCATGTGTTTCTGCTCGATACTATGGGTGAACTAAAGCAATTCTATGCGGCTACAGATCTTGCTTATGTCGGTGGAAGCCTCGTATCGACGGGTGGACATAATGTTCTGGAACCTGCAGCCTTGGGTGTACCTGTATTGTTTGGTCCGCATATGTTTAATTTTGAAAAAATTGCACAACTTTTAGTCGCTGCGGATGGTGGTGTCCAGGTCGACAACAGCAACGGGCTTGCCGAGCAGGTAATACGCTTTTTCAGCGATGAGGCTTATCGACTATCTATCGGTCAGAATGCGCGGGCGTTGGTAGAAAATAATCGTGGTGCGGTCAATAAGGTTTTGAGCCGGTTAGATAGATTATTGGATATCTAACCGGCTCTTGATTTAAAGATCTGCAATTTCTGAGCGATCGATATTTGTGAAGATAAAAAAACGATTTATTGTCGTGGCTTTGTTTGTTGGCCTGGTTTACTACTTTGTTGACGATTACCAGCATAAAATGGTCAGGGTATCATCGACTCGATTGTATCTCCCTGTCGTGAAAGTCAAAGAGATCGTCATGAAGATTCCTCGTGTTAATGGACATTATCTAAACTGGAAAGCGACTGTAAAGTTGAAAAATGACCGTTTGGTATCGGTGGTGGTTGCTCACAGTCCGGTTCCAAAAGTGGGTGATTGTATGCCGGTAATCGTAACAGAATTCGAGCGTGGTGGAATCGCCGCAGTTCTGAGCGTTGATGCGTGGCAGATGGGTGCATATTTCGCTGCAGAAAATCAGTGTGGTAGGGGTTAATCGCTCATTATCTATAATCGGTATTCCTCGATTTTTTCATATGAAATAGTAAATTTGGAACGATATTCCCGATAATCAATAAACTAAATAAGCTATTATATAGATATCAACTGGTTACAATTGGTGGACTCGGGAAAATGGAGGAGTATGGGTTGAGGGGGTATATTTTCGTGTAATTAAAATCTGGGTTATTTATGAATTCCAAGTTAATATTTAGTGACAATAAAAACCTGAATAAATTGATTTCTCTGTTTGAAAAATCTCCTGTTTGTCACAAAATTGTTGATCTTGATGACAATTTGCAATACATGAGTTCTGCGGGCATTAATCAGCTCAACATTTCTAATATCAAGCCCTATTATGGGAGCGTTTATCCTTTTGATTTTTATTCGGAATCGGCACGAACCATCATAAGCGAACACTTGCATCGTGCCAAGGCAGGAGAAATATCCAGCCTGGAATCGATGGTGGTTGCTCTAAATGGGCATGAGATTTGGTATAACACAACTTTTATCCCGTCTTATAATGACGAGGGTCAGATCGACTACATCATCGTGACATCGGTAGACAATACCGAAAACATCGTAGCTCGCAAACGGATGGAAACTCAATTACGAGAGCATGAACATCAGTTGCAGACTTTTCTCAATGGATCAACGGTTCTGATGTGGTGGATGAACGCCAAAGGTCGACCGTTATTATTCAACGATGCCTGGCTTGAATTTGTTGGTAGAAATTTTGAGCAGGAATTACAGGTGGACTGGAAAGGACAAAATATTCATCCTGAACACAGATCTGAATGTCTTGAGATTTATGATCGATGTCTAGTGAACCAAACGTCTTTTCGACATGAGTACCGCATGTGCAATAAAGACGGTGAATATCGATGGTTACTCGAATCCGGAACCCCGCAGTTTGATCAAACAAAACAATATCAAGGGTATATCGGTACCGCTGTAGACATCACCGAGCGTAAGCAGATGGAAGTGGAATTGCAATTTTTGGCGACCCATGACCCCTTAACTGGGCTGTATAACCGTAACGTGATGGAACAACGGTTAAACGATGAAATACA
>CAZGQY010000005.1:0-61558 GCA_964528035.1 uncultured Methylococcaceae bacterium
TTGTTTTTCCCAGGCCAGTTTGACCAAAAATGGCGCAGTGTTTGGTTAATTCAAATATGTCGTAGCAAAAGGGCATGTTGGTGTTCATGACACGCCCTAACTCCAACCGGTTTTGAACTGGGATAGTGGAAATCATGTCCTCTTCCTGGATTGGCTGAAAGGGAAACACATCTAGTTCTTCAATAAGCGCTTTCATTTTTAATCTATTCAGTAGTGCCTTATACACATGAGGATTGTTGGTCATACCCACATTAAAGATCATTTGCTGAATGGCTGGGTCTTTATCCATTTTGGCCCGTTTTGCCAATTCAATTAGCGGATTAGATGACGCTGGTTTGGAAAATCTCTTTTTCATTATTTTTTCTCTAAACACATCTGATGAAGATGTTGCATAAAAGTAGTAAACATTTTGATTAATTTGCAGGTTCTACAAAAAGGTTCTCCTTGCCACGTCTTCATGCAGCGGGAACAGAGAATATCTCTACAACGGCTGCAAGGAGGTACGGCACACTGTCTGCAAAAATGTGTTTTACAACGCATACAATAGCCAGAAATATCTTGTATTCCTATAGCGATGTGGTGGCACGAAAGCCTATGGATGGTATTCCTGTCTATCGTGATATTTTCCATGTGAGGTCCTAAGATAGATTCAGATTCCTTAGTAAATAACTCAGACTCATTACATCCCTCCACCACACGAAAATGCTTAACTATGTTATTCAGTCGTTGTCCACTGTTTGGTTGATTGAATTGTTGTCTTATGGACATATCTGTCTCCTACATTCCTGGTCCGATGGGACCAAAAGGGTTCAAAGGAGCAAACGGATTGATCTGTTGCGATCCACTGAGATGTTGCAGTGGGTCGTAAGGATCAGGTTGCTGATATGATGTATAAGGGTGAAGGGTGTCTTCAACCCGCTGCTCTAAATCCGGTCCTTGCGATTGGTAGGAGTCTTGCATTTCATACTGTGGCGAAATCTCATCAGGCTGCCCAAACCCAGCTTGTGCCATATGGATATTTAAATCGATCTCATATGCATCAGCGGTTTGGTGTTGATCGCTTTGTAATCGTTCTTCCCAGATAGCATCTTCAATTTCTTGTTTTGCTTGCCCTTCATTCCAAAGTTGGTCATGCGTATGATCTTCCCGAAGAGCATGAAACATGATGTCAGGAGTAGTAGGTTGAGTCTCATCACTTATCATTTGCATCATGTCGTATTCTGTTCCTGCAAAGGGCTGAGTCCAATGTCTTGATTCTTCATAGACAGGGCCGGGTATATATTCAATGGTTCGCTGATAGGGTTCTCGGTGTAATTGAGGTCCATTGGTAAACCCAGAAAATGAATTAGAACTCCAAGACTTAGGACGCATAGAGGCCAATCCTCTTGCTATCTGATGCGGTGTTGGGGATTTGGAAAATACTTCATAGGTATTTGCATGAGAAAAAATCATAACTTACTCCTTTAAAAAGAATTCATAGTTTCAAGACCAATTAGTGTTTGGCCCAGGTTTGCTTTTTTACGTCAAACTCGCGTTCAGCCATCTGACCAATCGCTACTTGTGTTTCTTTCAGGGTTTGGTCTAAAGCGGCGTATTTGCCCTGATATTTTTTTGCAATCCGTTGGTGATCTTCCTGGCACTGCAATATCATGGTTAAGTTGTTTTGAGGTTTTCGTCGATTTGTTGTTTTGTTTTTCATAAAATAATGTCCTTTCTAAAAGGGGTTGTAGAACTTCATATTCTCAGCCATAACCTTATATAAGTGCTTTTTAGCTTGCTGAAGTTCGGTATTGAGCGACCAAAACTTGTCATGTTCTTTCATGGAACACGCTGTCATTTTTCTGCGGATGTTCTCGGTTTTTTCCTGGGCGTGCTGTAACCTTTGCTTTAATGTATCTGCTACGGTTTTGGATGAAGACAATACGTGAGGGCTAGTAGTCTTAAATGGGTTACTAATCCTTCCTTGTGGTGATAACTGATGTGATTGCCAAGTCCGATGTGGTTTGTTTCTTGAATTTCTGGGTTGAATAAGGTCTTTTTCTGTTATTCCAAACTGACGTATCAGTGTCCATGCCTCAGCACGAGCTTCATCTGCCTGCTTACCTACTACAGAGTTGCTGAATCGAAATAATTTTGTAATGCGATGAACTGCTTCAGTTCTGGTCATAACATCGTTTCCTTAACGATTTTGTATTGATGTTTTTGACAACGACTTTCTCGGCATATCTGCTTGGGATCCAAATACCCAGTCCCAAAATGATGTTTTTGGGGAAATCTCAAGGGCAATGACTTTTTGGGTTTTCCTTAGAAATGCTGCCATGCAATGGTCCAATCTTGGGTGAATTCCTTGATAGCGAGCGCATAGGCTTTCTATTTCTGAAAGCAACGTCATCATTTGATTACGGTTGTTTGGCATCAGCTTACCTAGACTTTAGAGGGTTTAAGGTTGTTGATTGTTGAATCATGCTTTTTCCCTTTCATTTTCAAAAAATCTATTGGGTCAGGCTAATTCTTTGAACGCCACTTGAATGGATTCTTTTAAGTAGGCAAATTGTTGACAGGCATGAGCTCCCTTAATGCTGGATTCAACCATGTCCATGAATAAGTTGATTTGATTTTTATGATTCTCAATTCTGATTGCTCTTTGGGATGATGAGATGCCATTTTTGTTTGGTAATAAATTTTTTTTCATAGATCTTTCCTTCCAAAAAAACACAAGATTTTTGAATATTGGATAATCACCAAGCCTTATCATGAGCTTGGAAGAACATCCAGAAATTCGAAAGTTGTCTCCTTCTAATTATCCGGATATTCCTTTGCAGAACCTTTATGAAAAAATGTTTTCGGAAATCATCCAAAAAGGTTTTAATCAAAGCCAAGCGATCCAGAAAGTAGCTGATAAATTTAATATTCATTCCAGTACTGTTTATTTCGAAATCTTTCCTCACAAAAAATTGCTGCACAAAAATAGGAATTCTTGGAAATGGCAGTACAAAGTTTCTCATCCAAACTTTTCCCGAAAAGGGTTTAATGAGCAAAGAGCTCGAAAAGAAAAGATTCGCTATCATATAGATACATACATGCGCCTGGCCTTCGAGATGACTGGATATCAAACTATGGAATTGCCTCAACTTGCTGACCGTATCAATGACATGACTGATGTACGTTTTCGGCCATCTTCCTTGCTGACCATGAGTGATCAGTATCAGAAAAAACACAATGAACCTCTGCTTAAACCATATAAATGCCATTTATTTACTCAGTATGGGCTTAACAAATGAGTCACTTTTATTCTGCTTTCATAACTCTTTTTCTAAAAAATGAACAAATTAAGATAGAAACGTTCATTCGAATAGTCCGAAATGAGAAAACTATTGATCTTTACGTTTTCTTAATTAAAATTTTGAACTAGTAAAGCAATTTGAATCTTTCTTTCAATTTAGTTTTAACTGTAAAGATTTTTGTAAAATCCTACCAAGGAAGAAATAAGGAAAAATAAGTGAGCAAAGAAAAAGTGAAGAAACCCATTGAATTAGAAAAGGTTTCCTATATTCCCGAAACCGTTTTCGATAAGATTTTGTCCAAAGTATTTGTGCGCAACAAATGGAAAAGAGACGGGGAAACCAAAGGGAAAAAAACTAGCAAGAAACCAAAAGAAAGGATTAAACCTGATAAAAAACCAAGAGATGTAAGTATGGCTTTCTACAAGCTATGGCTTTCCAAAAATAATCCTGGAAAGATTTACTTGGATGAGTTAACAACATTTTATGATCCAACTATTGAAAAATTAGCAAGAGCAGATGCCATTTTAAGTCGAAGAAAAAAAGTTTTTGAGAACATGAAACGAGCTACCAAAATAATCGATGAATACAACGAACAGGGTTTGTGGAAAGAGAACGATTATAAAATTTCAATTTTTAACGATGGTGGGAACCTAGAAGGAGAAACAAAGTCTTTTGGTAACCCAATGACGGGATACTATTTAGAAATTTATGCAGTTAAAGAGGACTTGTTAGGCTCAAGATGTAATATTCCGTTTGGAAGTTTAGGGAAAGAGTTTTTAGGTAGAAATAATGAATTAATAACTCTTGAGGAATTATTAGATAAAGAAGATTTAGGAGTTAACGTATCCGGGTTTCCAGGGGCTGGAAAAACACAATTTGTTGCTGAATATGCCATTAACAGCAAAACGCAATATCCAGGAGGAACATTTTGGGTTAATGCAGACTCGAGGGACGGAAAATTTGATATCCAAAATTCTTTTTGCTCGTTACTTTTTCCCATGGGAATTGTTGGATTGGATAGAGCAACAATGGAGTTTAAAGAGCAAAGGGTTTTAGAGTGGTTGAGAATGGAACCTGAAAAATGCTTGATTATTTTTGATGATGTTTGTGATTGGAATGAAGTAGAAAGATGGATAAGGCAACTTAAACACCACCACATTCTCATTACCAGTAGGAACCCAAAATTATCTTTAAGCTTAACAAACTACCATCTTGATGTTTTACAGCATGATATGGCTATTGATTGTTTTCTTATGAAGCTTGATGGGACCGTTAAACAAAATAAAGCGATTACTGATAAGGAATTAACCTTTGTTGAACAAATAGTAAAAAGACTAGGCGGATTACCTTTGGCCATTGAGCTTGCTTCTTTATATATTAAAAATTGTGAAGGTACTGTAACCTTTAAAGGCTACGATAAAAGGCTTGAGGAAGAGGGGCTAACAAAAACAATTGATGATGCTGTCGAATCCAATACCGCATCCCGACATATAGCTTCTATTACAGCCACCCTAAATCCCATTTGGAATAGTATTACCATCGATCAAGAAAAGAGCCTAATGAAGACCATGGCTTTCACCGGCTCTGATGCAATAAGCCCAGATATTATTAGCGCAATTTGCAACCTTCCAAAAATTGCCCCACAACCAGGTCATCCAAATCCCTTAGATAAGGTGTCTTCTGGATTAATGAAGAGAGGGTTGCTGAAAAAAACAACATCTCAGAGATTGCTGTCTCATGTGGTTATTAAGGATTATATTATTGGAAAGCTTGAGAAGGAAGAGAAAGTATTTATTTGCAATACTTTTGCCAACAGTCTTTATACTTTCCTTAAAAATAAAGAGTTGGCCGATCCTGAGCAAATTGAAAAATTAGAGCCTGAACTCCCTCATTTTATGGAAATATTTCGATGGGTTGAAAAGCTTAGAATTGAAGGGCAATGGAGTGAATTTTATTCGTACTTTGGAATGTATCTTTTGGGGCGGTGTTATATTGAAGAAGCTGAACAAATAATAGAAAGATCTTTGGAAATTAGAAGTCGTTACGCTATACAACACGAAATTTGTGAAGTTCTTGACTTAATGAATTTAGTAGGAGTTTACAAAAGTAGAGGAGATTTTAAAAAAGCCAGTACATACTTACGAAAATGGGGGGAAATAATAATAAAGAAAATGGACGAGGAAAGGTTGGAAAAATATGACTATATTTCTTATAGGTTAATGTGTGTTGAAATTTTTTTCCCAAATGGGGATTTTGATTTTTTAAATGAACTATTAGAATCAGTCGAAAAATATATTGATAAAAATCAGCAAAAAGACCGTGCGTTTTTATCTCAAATATATGGATTCAAGGCAAAAATTAAATGGTATCAAGGAAAGGCTGACGAGGGGGTCAATCTAACAGAGTTAGGGTTAGAGTTACTGGAAGGTGATAATTCTCCACAGGTAAATGTGATTTATTTTCATCACTATTTCAATTTGGCTGGATTAAAATTCTTTACATCGGAAATTGGGGAAGCTATTGAATATGGAAAAAAAGCCAAAGCGTTAGCAAATAGATTATTTGTCTCTGGGAATCCATATAGCCAACAATTAGATAAGCTAGTTTCTTCCCTTGAACAATCCGAATGAATTAATTCTACAATCACCCCCACAAAAACCACCCCTTTACACCCAACACCGCAGCCCATTTCTTTGCCACCTCAATATCCCCTTTTACCCCTCTATCCTTATCATTCAACGCAACCAACGTACGAGCAATCGAAGCATAAGGCGTCGTTTTAAACGGCACAAAATACTTATCTTGTTTTAGCAACCTATCCAAAAACAACGCATAGGCCGCTTTTATGCTCATCGTTGCCTTAAAAATCTTTTTGGGTATTCGTTTCTCATCAGAAAAACTAAACCCCAAAATCTTCTCTGAATACAAATACTCCAAAATCATCATTGACGCCTTTTTCAACGCAGGAGACTTCTTATAGATCCATGTGGTAATCCAGCAATTTCCAGGAATCGTTCCTAACAAATGCATCAACGTAAAATAATCGTGTCGAAATGCCAACGCTCTTTGAGAGTGCGGTATCTTCAACGCTTTATAGTCCTTTTTTAGCTGCAAACAAGCTTTTTTTACACCGACCTTACTTGCATACGGAAACAGTGTATCTTTTTTTAACGCCTGTTTTGCGCGAAGAATGCGCACTGCTTCTTGTGCCAACCCATAGACTTGATCAGGAAACTTCTCATAATAATGAATCACAAATAGGTTGTGTTCTTTATGATACGTCAGCGCATAGTTTCTAAACGAAAACTCTGCCTTATCGCGTGACCCCAAACATCTAATCGAGATCTTGGCTTTTTGTTCCACATACTCCAGTATATCGTTGGTGTCTTTGATGATGTTTACCATAACCCAGTGGTAAGCATTCAAAGTTCTTAAACCCCACCTCCAAAAAAACCACAAAACGCAACGTGGCCTTTTTATGTTCCAGCGTCTTAATTATCTTTACTGGAGGGTGGTAACAATGGACCAACAACACATGCTCAAAAAACTGGAAGATGTAGAACAAGGAATACACCTCAAACTCAATCAACTGGAAGATCGATTAAAGTCTGGAGAAGAATTATTTCAATTAGTGCAAGATGGATTAAAAGCACATAAGAAACGAACCACTGAGTCTCAACAAGTTACCCAACTGCATGAACGAATACGACATGATAAGGACTTACGATTTCCCCATCGTAAAATCGCTGAGTTTCTCACCAATCAATATGATTACCACCATAAACACTTCAAAGAAGTGCATTTCAATAAACTCGTCGCCCAAACAAAGATTGGAAAAAATAAAGCCGGCGAGTATCTCGATGTGCTTTCCAAAAAAGGGTATATACAAAAGCGAACTGATGGATATAGAAACTTCTATAAAATGCACCAGGAAGAAGAACAAGGATAAGTGTTGGTTGTAACTTATCCCAACAGAGAAGTAACTTTTAACTAATTGCTCTTGTGATGCGGTGTAATCGAGGTGGTTCGTATCAAAATAATTCATTTGAAAAACGGTGAGAATAAGATTTTTGAAGTGACGTTTTCCGTCCAGGAAAGTGAATTTAAACAATTAGCAGGATGTTTATCCCATATTCATTCGTTTGCAGCAGACACTATCGTTGAGCCTGCCAAGATCATAAAAACTGGAGCGCGTCATTCATCTACCGCATGGCTTCATTTTCCCATTACGTATCGAAAACAATTCAAAACACAGTTCTATAAATTTACTGAGTTGACTTGTGGTGTTGTCACGTCAAAGGAATATCTCTTCATTATTTATAAGGTGCCTAAGGGGTAAGGGGAGGATTCATGAGGAGGACTACCAGATAAGGGGGGAAACTAAGTTGGGTTATAATGGTGGCGAAAAATGGCCAAATGTAGATTTGGAATAAGAAGGTCAGAGCAATTACTGGCACACATAGAAAGGGAAGTTGGGGCGAAATTGTATTGGTCGCCAATCAATGTCCTAGTGAAAAAATACAATAGGTTAGGAAAGTAAAGAGTGAGTTTAGCTGCGATAGAAACCATTCGCATGCACAAAGCTTGTAAAGAGAACTGATTCCATCCTTTGTCAGTTGAAATTTGAACTGACGCTTATCTACCCAAAGTGGACCTTTAGGGGATTACTATTAGTATTGAAAAGGTTGCTATTCCTCAATCAGAATCTTAATTCTTTCTTATGACTAATTTTGATGGTGCCCCATAACAATAGAAGCATCTAACAGCCATGGGATTTGTTTTTGTCTTTTTAATGATGCCTCTGCAGCATGTGCCAAAGCCCAACTCACCTTAAGGTAAATTTTTAATTTATCTTTATATAGTAAATATTGTTCGGCATTAGTGAAACCTTCATGATTGATGATAATTCCATCTTTTTTAAATCGATCTAATGAAACAGAATAATCAAAATCTTCTTTACAAAAATCTTCCATTAGCGTTTTATTTTCAAGGAAGGCGTTCCAATAACCATTAGAAAAACGCTTTGTAAAAAAGCTATTGTCTTCAATATTTATCATTCTTTCCGTTATAGCTTGTTGGGCAACACGCTTCAATTTCTCATCCGAGTCACTCGGTTTTAGACCTTGAATTTTTTTTAACTTCTTTGCCCAAAATAAAATGGAACAAACTTCTCCTTTATCATTGTCCAAATAGGTAGCATTTAAAGCAAAAATCTTAGCAAGCAAAGCGATGGTGGTATTAACATTATTTTTAAGTGCTAACAGGTCTTCATTTATTTCTTTTGAGTCATATACTAACTGAATATTATAGATCTTGATTTCACAAGTGTTGGGAATTTTTCTTTTGCTGGAAAAAATTCGAGGAAAATCATCATCTATACTGAAATCTAGGAAAATATGAGTATGGCCTAGTTCTGAATATTTGGCTTCCCATAATGGTTTGTCGTCCTTCATACTTAATTCTATATTGGTGGTTTCATATAAACCCGTTTTAAAAGAAAACCTTTCCCCATTTACAAACAAAACCAATGTGTGAGGAACTGCATCACCTTTACTGGGAGATTCTAGCCAACAGCTATTTTTATCATTTTCCCAATCTGTAGTAAACACCAAATGCGGAATGAGCCCTTCATATTTTTGTGGATCTCCATCTCCAAAAATAATATAAGGGTTATTAAATAATTCTTTAAAAGTGAATGTTTCAGAATCAGTTTTTTTATTATCTTTCACATCCAAAATAAGTTTCCAAGAGGGTTTACCCTTTTTAGGGGACTCAGAAGAAAAAGCACAATCCTCAATGAAGCCCTCTGAACGTTTTTTGCAATTTAAAAGGTTCTCGTTTTGAAAAAGTGCGCCATTGAGGGTGGCTCTAGAAAAATTGGCCTGTTCTATAGATTTTACGAGCTCTAAATTAGCTCCATCCAAATTTGCGTCCGAAAAGTCAGTGGACTGCAAGATTGCTTCCCGAAGGTTGGCGTACGTTAATTCTGCATTATTTAATTCCGCGCCAGATAAATTGGCTTTAGGTAACTTTGCATAAGATAAATTTGCATTTTTAAGGTTTTGATTTTTTAAAATAGCACCAGGAAGATTAGCTTCTTTTAAATTTGAACTAATAAATATAGTTGTCTCTGAAAATTTGGCATTTTCAAAATTAGCACCTTCAAGAACTGCCTTGGTAAAATTGGCACCTTTTAAATTAGCCTTCGAAAGATCAACTTGTTCTAATTTTGCATCTTTCAAATTAGTAGAAGCCAAATTAGTACCAATAAATTTTGCTTGGTTGAGATTAAAACCCTGGAAATTTTGATTGGATAAATTGGTGTGGGACAAATTTGCTTTTTGTAAATTCGCATCATTGAACATCACTGTATCCAAGGATTTTGCCCCATTTAAATTAGCGGCCTCTAAATTTGTTTTTATTAGATTTGCAGATTTAAAATCGACCCCAGAAAGATCAGCATTGGAAAAGTTTGCTTTACTTAGTCGGGCATATGTGAAGTTATAACCTGACAAATCCAAATTGCTTAAATTTGCATTGTTCATAAATGCATTGTTTAATAATAAGGCTTTTTTTAAATTCTTTGTCATTCTCATATCAGCTGAAGTTAATTTCGCCAAGTCGAAATTTGCGTTTTGAAGATCTGCTCCTTGTAAATTAGCCTCCATTAATTCTGCTTTTTTCAAATCAGCATTGATTAAATTTGCATTATTAAGCTTCACCATAGACAGTAAAGCTCCAGATAGTTTGGCGCCTTCTAAATTAAAATTACTTAAATCAGCGCCAGTTAAATCCGCTTGTTTAAGAATCGCTAAATTTAAATTCAAAGAGTCCCTTAATATTGTTGTTCTTAGATTAGCCTTTGCGAAAACTGCGCCCTCTAAATTTGCTCCAGTTAAATCTGCTTGAGTTAAATTTGCACCTTTAAGTATTGCGGATTTTAAATCAGTACCTATAAGTTTTGCCCTACTTAACTCGGTTAGATGGAATCCCGAATGACTTAAATTGGAGTTGGTTAAATTTGCTTCTCCCAAATTAGTGCCTGTTAAATTCGTATTTGGCAAATTAGAATTTGAAAGATCAGCATTATATAAATATAGACCTCCTAGATCCCGTCCTGAGGGTGTTGGTTGACCTACCCAATGAATGTTACCAAAATTTTTCCCACTTAAATCACATGGCTTAGGTGGAACCCCCATACGATGGAATGAAGGGGCAATAATATAAAAATCTTTATACCAATCTACTACGCTAATATTTCGAGGATCAACATCAGCTTCTTGCCAGGCCAACCTTATCGTCAACCCAAAAATATCCAGGCCACCTCGAGATTTAATAAAATCCAGATATTCTGACCCACAATACTTTCGATATCGATTTTCTAATTCTTGTTTGATATCGTTTAAGATTAACCAAAGTATTTGCGTTTCTCCTTCTATAAGATATTTATACCGTTCCTCTATTTCTTTAATCTTTCTAACTACATCACTCACCGAGTAGTCATTTAATAATTCATCATCGTCCGAGCGTATGGACCTGGCTGTGGCTCCAAGAGAGTAATTAGCAAAATTATGCGCCAATATTTGTGGGCTAGTGTTTGAGGCAACCCTTGAGCCAGGAAACGGAACTATTCTTATTGCAGAATCATGATTTAGTGTGGATGGAGGGTTCAAAAATGGAGCGCTAGGAGATGCCCGTAATATGATAGTAGGGCTTGAGGTAGAGGGTGTTGCAGGAGGAGTTAATAATTTTTCCAATAAACTAATGTCTCCAGGGCTTATAAAATTAGCAGCGATAATTCCGTCTATATCTATCTTAATGGAGGCAGAAATATGCCATAAAGATCCTAAATTAGAAACAGGATCTTTTTCCTCAGAAGCAATATTTACTTCTAAAGTGGTAAATGGAGAAAGAGAAATTTTAGGATAAAATTTTATACCAAATTGATTTCGATATTTTTGAATAATTTCTTTGCCTTGAACTTTTGGAATTCCAAATAATTGGAAATACTCTTCTAATTTATCAACTGTCCTAAAATATTTTAATTGTTCTTCAAGAGGCCAGAATTTTATTTTTGAAATTATTCCAGATTGTTGCTCCAGAATTGACAAATTCGAAAAAATATTTAATTTTTTCCCAGCTACATTTAATGAAATGCTGTGAGGTCGATTAATGGAGTGCAATTTATTATAACTTACTCTATCTTTTTCCCATTTTAAATCGGGCGATTTAGAAATATTCCGGCCAAGAAAAATATTGAACTTGGTAGGCGATCCATGCGCATCAGTAATCAACAAATAAGGTAGGAATACAATTATCTGTAAAATCACAAGGAAAAATTTCATTTACATACCTCTCGGGCTTCCTCAATTAGTTCATTAGATGTTTCATTTATTTCGCTTGGAATAGTATTTAAGGCATTTTCCCAATCAGGTAGAATACTACGTTCAATCCAATCCCAACGGTATTTTTCGTTTCCTATTTGGCCGACATTAAAATATGGATCTTCAAAATCTGGAGCTGTAAATAAATCCCACTGGCCTGGAACTGGGGAGAAAACTAAAGCAGATAAAAAATCAAAAATAATATGTTTATCATATACTTTTTGAAGAGTATGTTTTTGTTCATATTCAACCAATTTTTTATTTCCTTCCCATATTGTGCCGTTATCGTTATTTTGTTTTCCTGAATGGATCAATTTCCAAGCTTCGAATTGATCGTCAACAATATCTCCAGATTCGTGAAGTCTTTTTATTTTTTCAAATCCGTATTTTTCAAAAACCTTGAATTGCCAAGCAATATTTTGAAAAACAGCATCATTACCTTCTGAGAGAAAATTTTCAACGTTCCCAATTATTTGATCTTGACCCCATGTTTCGGGGATTATTTCAGGAAAACGTTTAGCCAATTCAGCAATCTTTAATCCCCAACCAACGTAATGAGAAGCATACTGAGCCAAACCAGCCCATTGAAATTCTGGATTTTTTAAAAAAATCTCAGCATATTGACCAGAAATTCTTGCATTTCTTCCTGATTTAGATCCGTTGAAAATAGGAGATCCCGCACAGGCAATATTATATTCAGATAACTTTTCCCAATCATTTCTTCTCAAGCTTTCCTCATTCATCATTCTACCTATTAAAATATTCGCATCATTCAATATTTTCTGACCCTCAGCGCTGTCATCAATTAAAAAATGGGTATCAGCCTGTCTTATTAAAAATTGAGCTTTCTCAAGTAGAATCAAGCGTTCATCTTTGAACTCAGGATCCTCAGAATAAATTTTTGAACTGGCAAAAGAAAAATATCGTGAGGAATCAGCTAGGTATTGGTAGTTCGAATTACTTTCAGAGGTTATAAAACTTGCTGTTAGGGTATCAAAGGCATAGTCGATACTAGGGGCGAGACTAACAACATCCGTAAGATTAACGTTAACATTATTCTTTGCCTCTTCAATCTGACTTTTCTGATTGATAACAGCGGATTTATGGTTATGACCTATTATAGCTTTTGATACCCCATTATATAATTTTTGGGTTTGTCCCGATAATTTAGGTGACTGTTGAGAGAAAACTTCGATTTCGTTGTCTGTATTTGTTAATTCCAACTCAAGGTCTTCTCTATTTTTTCTTAATTCTTCATTTTTTTTCTCTTTTAATTCTTTATGATCATCAATTAATATTTTTAGGCGTTCATTCTCTTCATCTTTTTCTGAGTGTTTTTGAAAATTAGTATCATTCCTATCTTTTTCCGAATTCCTTTCTGTGATCGCAGTATTGTTTTGACTAATAGCGGTTTCTAATTCTTTTTTTTTGTCTGCTAAATTTTTATTAGTTTTTCTTAATTGACGGTTTGTAGCTTTTAAATCTGTTATAGCTATTGATAATCTATTGTTCGCCAAATCACGCCGTTCTATGGTGGAATTTATACTATTTATCGCACTTTTTAATTTATTCTCGGCCTCAGTAATTTTTGGATCGATCAAACTCACAGGCACTTGTGTTTGCTTTTGATGTTCACTACTTAAAGTTGGATAATCTTCAATAATAAGCGGGAATTCGATAGCACTGCTCGGGAGTACCAGAATTGGTTCATCAATAAGATTTGTGTTGGTCTTTTTACATTTGGTTTTTTCACAGGACCAGCCTAAGTCGAAAGATATTCTCGTGATTTCATCGTCACTTAATTTTGAATTATTTACTTCGCTTACTTGCTCTTGGTATTGAGTGTCAGCTGTTCCTGGTTTGTCCTGATAAACATTCTTTAGTAGAACAATTGGCAGCTGATCTACTGAGGCCAGTTTAGATTCAATTATGCTCATCCATTCCAAGAAGTCTGTATCTAAAGAAATTCTATTTAAGGTTTCTGAATAAGCTGAGGTTGAAAATAATAAATACGAAATAGATAATATCATTAACCATTGAGAAAAATTTCGCAGCCCAAATTGATTTAAAGAGAAATTGATGGAAATTAATTTTAGGTTTTTCATTAGCATTTGGATTTAAAATTTAAGAAAACAATTTCATTTCTTAATTCCGGACTAGAGTCTAAAATAAAATCAGCCATTTCACGACAGCTATCGGTCATTGATACAGGTAAGTTCTGTCTAATTTCGTTCTTACGATCTTCATGATATTCATTGATCTGTGGTGCTTGAAGAGAAAACTGAATTTCCTTTGAATAGTTGGTAAAAGAATTTTCACCATCGTTAAGGTAGTCTAGTATCGTGTTTCGGTGGGGGAGTGAAAGGGGTAGTTCATCTAGATTTTTTCTTATATTTTTAATCAATTGAATAAAGGATAGATTAATTCTTTTGGCAGTAAGAGGTGAAAAATAAATAAATAATGTTTCTTTTATTTTTTCCTTCTTTTTATTTAAAGCTTGTTTAATCTTAACCAAGTTTTCTTCGCTTCTTTCCAATAAATTTGCTTGTTTTACGATTTCCTCAGCATTTATTACGTTAGCCGCTTGAAGACTCAGCTCTAATAATTTAATCCATAAGCCCCTCACGGCCAGTGGGATTTTAGTTCTTTTAGTACTCATTTCCTTTAAAAGTTCTTGTGCTTTTTTTAGTGAATCTAATTTTTCTTGTAATATCTTGTCGATATTTTCAAAAATGTTTAATGATTCCTTTGACTTCTTGAAATTGTTATATATAGCTAGACCTTGAATGCCTGTTATTTTTCTAATTTTAGATTGGATTGTGGATACAGATTTATTTTGATTCTTTATATTTTTGGACAACAAAGCTTCCGATTTTTCAACTCCTTTGGCAGAAGGGATGTTTTTTTCGAAAGACCTGACCTTTCCGAATTCATTATTGAAAGAAGGAATTCCCTGTACCATTGAAAAATCAGGCGTCCATTGCTCTATTTGCCTAATTAAACTATCCAGCCAGCGCCCATGCAAATCAGAAACATCAGTAAATGAGTCGATGATTACCTTATCAGAGGTAATTGATATGGATAAATCCGAGAAAATTTTTTTAATACTTTCGATAAATATTTTTACCTGAACAATCTCTTCTGCTTTAAGATCGATTTGCTTCCCTAGCTCACTAATATCACTGATAAAAACTTCTAGCTCGCCTAGTTTTTTTGTAATTTTAGTATTTAGTTTTTTTATTTCTGTTTCCAAGTCACGATTATCTTCCTTTAATTTCCTCGTTTTACTTTTTAAAGTAGCCGTTGCTGTATTTACTTCTGTAATATTGTTCTTCACAAAGTCTAAACTGGTTTCAGCCTCTGTAATTCGCGTTTGAACAGTTGACTCATTTGCTATTGTGCTATCAGTCTTTGAATCAATTTGGGTAATTTCATTTAATACTTCTAATTCTTTACTTTCAACTTTTCTGATTTCGTCGTTAATTTGCTTTACGACATCATCAACTGTTTGACCCCCTGTATCATCATCAACTGTTTCCCCTGTATCATCATCTGCGTTACCAAATAGACCCTCTGCATAAATTAAAGGTGGAGATGAAAATGATAAAAATAGAACCAAAAAACAAATTAGGGCCGTTCTATAAAATTTTAATACTCTAGAAGAATCCATTTTTGTATTTGCTTAAAATTGCATGGAAGTTTTGTGTAAAATATAATAGTTTAAAAATTTTCTCAAGCGTATAAGTTTGTACGGTTATAAATATCAATTTAATTCACTAAGGCCTTTAGCTTTACTCCACCAACTTCTAGTAACTAAAGCCTAATTATCATATTCCTTAGCCAACACATCCAAAATCTTTGGATTTTTAGAAGCAATGGTATTCATAATAGAATTCATATGAGAGAACTGAGTTTTAAGTCTTTTCAATTGTAATGAGAGTTCTTCCACTTCTATTTCTTTTGTTTCCCCTAGTGTATAAGCACATCGGTCGCACATAGTCGCCTGGGGCAAATTGATGTGATCACAACGTTTACAAATTTGAGTGCTTTCCATTTTCTTTTTTTCAGGTACACACAGATTATGCGCGGTTGCTAATCGATCTTCGCGATCAGTTCGGTCCAAACGACCATAAGTATTTATAAAGTGGTCAACGGAATGACCAAACTTTTTGGCCGCTTCTTCAGGTGGGATATTGTCCTTTTTCGCTTGATAACACGCACTATGACGAAAATTGTAAAAGTCCAATGGCTTATTTAGCAAAATGGGTGCGCGTTTACGTTGATTGAGTTCTCGCACTCGTTTAACCATTGCTCCATATTCAAACCTTTTGATACGTCCCCCTGTATTGTTTTCCTGGACCCATAAAGGATCGTTTTTTTGTTTGGTAGGATGTAAGTAATACCATTTTAAAAAGTGAGGAACAGCGCGAAAAATCCATACTTCACGCGGACCAGTTTTCCCCTTTCTAATCTTAAACCACACATATGGTGGACTAATCTTAACCACATCACCATAGTTTAAGTCAGTTAGCTCTGAAGGACGAAAACCCGCATCATGTTGAGTTGCAATAACGGCATGCATTTGCAACGAATGAGTATGGCTAATGAGCGTGTCCCTATTTTCAAAAGTAATCATGTCTTCAGGACTGAGATCTCTTTTGGTCTTTGCTTTTGGAAACACACGAAACGCGTCAATTACTGGTTTTACTGGTTCGTCTTCATTAACACGTTTTGCAAACATAGGAATAATATTTCTAAATGTTTCGAAATAACCTTGTTTTTCTGCGTAAAGAGTACTGAGAATGCCTTTAAAAAGAGTTTTGTCCCACATGTCCTTTTTAAAGTCTGAGGAATACAGAAAAAACCAACGTAATTTCTCAAAGACAATAGATTTTCTCGCAGCGCTTTGGTGGTAGAAGGTCACAAACTCTTTAAAAAGAGCTTTATTCTCTTCACTTATCTGCGGGTCTTGTAACAAGCGATTATGGGCAACTTGTGCTGCTTTTGTATAATCTTTTGCTGGCATAGAAAAAGGAGAGCGGTACTCCTATATAAATGTTGTGCAGACGCACACGGATGGTATGACGCCCTCAGCCAACAGAACACGATTCGTAATCTTCCGACGAGAAAAGAGTTATTTTTAGAATATACATAAGGAAGTAAAAATATTATTTAAACTTTGCTAATGCTTAACTGTCGTTACAAGATTTATAAGTTATGAATGTTCCTTTCAAACCATGAAGAGGATTCACAACAAGACCATTCACGACGAAGTAAAACCCATTTGGTTTGAACAATTATTGAAAAAAATAAAAAAAAGGAAAAGATCTACAAAGAATAATTAAGCACAATTTATTATTTAGGATTTAAACCTGGAGCTACAATTTTTACTCGTTGCATCAAATCGCGATATTGTTTAAACCACGTTCTACATTCTTTGTTGAGTTGAGCAATATCTTTCCAGCATTGGGTTTGCTCCATTCTTTTTTCCTGATGCAATTGTTGTAACTGTTGTTCTAGTCGAGTACGCCGCATTTCTATTGATTTATTTCTACCTAGTTCCCATTGGTCAAAAGTTAAAAAATATGATTTTAGGTAAAGATACTGTTGGTCGATGGTGTAGGAAATTTGGGTTGAAAGGTTTTTACGGTTTTGAATTTCAGAACCAATTTGGGAAATGATGGTAGTAAGCGATTGCACTTTATCTAACAGCAATTTCTCTAATGAATTTGATTCTGAGTTGGGAGGAGATGCACTAAGTATTTGTATTGCTGGTTTATCGGCCGCATACGCTATCAAATGTTCTAAATTAAGGTATGTGGTTTTATGTGTTGGTCATAGAGAGGTAGGTTTGTTGTTACTTTAAGATACGGCTTTTTGATGTTTTGAAATGATCGCTTGGTGAACTTCTTTCATCATTTGGATATGTTCATCATCCTGTCTTAAAGTGACGTATCGAACATATTCTGAGATCGTTTGAAAACCCTTCAATGTGGAAATGAACTTTAGTTTCATATAATCGTCTTTAGTGAAACGAACTTGAACAACTCTATTATTTATTTTCCCCATAAGAGAAATTATTCGATAGTTTACTTATTAAACCTTATTCACAAAAATAAACCAGGTTTGGTGTAAATTAAAAAAAGAGAAAGGGGATTACTCCCCATTCTTTTTCAAAACCAAATGTTCAAGGATGTGGTCAATGACCAAACGTAGTTTAAACAACTCATTCACGTCATAGCTGTTTGTATATTGGTCTTTGCCTTCCTTGTCCTTGTAGAATTTTTGCAGGGTAACGGTTTGTTTAGTAAAAGTACCGTTAGGACCTCTCACCTCATTCACAAACACGCTTGCTGTGCAACTTCCTGCTGAAATTCGTTTTTTTGGTTGTGTCATACATTATCACCTCCTTGTATTTTTTCTTCTCCTATTTAAGGATTGTAATGGTCGTATATTCCGGGTTGAGTTAATGTCCATCAACTAACACCTCAACTAGAAACTGGGGAGTGTTTTTTGGTAGGTGGTGGCATTTCCAACTTCCCCAATCTAAACCCATATGCTTGTTGAACACTGATCTCACCCGAAAGCACTCTTGTTTTCCTTGCGAGTGAAACGCGTACTTCCCCTTTTCATGCAAAATTGAAAACCTGAGCATAGTGTTTCTCTCCCTTGCAAAGATCATCGCCTCCCTTCTGTTATTAAATTCATACATCATTCTTGTTCACCTCAATGTTTTTTTTCAAAAGACAACCTCTAATCGCTGCTTGGCATGCTTGTGGACAACGCCACAGTTCTAAGCACTGATCCATTTCATATTCCCTGTCAATTGATGAAAGGTGTCTTGACCGTCCATTCTTGTTAGATGAGCTCTTTTGAAACTCAACCGGATTTGTTTTTTTCATAGGAACGTACTGGTTGGGCTATAGATATAGTTTTCACCCGCTACTTGGAGGCATCCCCCAAGGGCGGGGGTTTTTAGAAAACAAATTGAGGGAAAACATTTACGTGGATGAAAACTTGGTTTTCAGACCGATAAATGTTTTAAAACCCCTTGGCATCCCAAAGGGGTTTTGAACCCGATAGATCAAACAATATTTCTAAAAAGAAAGATTTATCTAATAGTCCAATAGGGAAGATCCTATGGAAGAAAAAAATAAATCCGGTATCTAAAGAGCGACAGAATGGATGGTCAAGATGCTTCTAAAAGAAGCTAACAGAGAATATGAATCTCAGGAAGAACAAACGAAGAAAAACAATAAAATAAAACCCATTAAAACTAACACCTAAACAATACAACCAAATACTAAGAAACCCAATAAACCCAAAAAAAGAAACAATAAAAACTCAACATACTCAATATCTCAATTATTATATCTATATATTATAGACACCCGAATCAGGCGAATGAGGTTGATTTTAAAGGTAGAATCAGCAGAATCAGTAATTTGTCGTTACAAGGCTAAAATAGTATTTCATACAATCCCAAGGGGGGGGTGGGCTCTTCAAATGGAAGGGAAAAAGGGGAAAAACTTCAATCATATTATAAGGTGAAAAAATGTTAAGAAATAATTAAACTTTTGGTATGAAAAATTGGTTAAATACTATAATTTTAGATTGGATAAATAGGACTAATTCTTAGATTGATCAAAAACTATTAAAGAAAACTTGGGGGCACAATAAAATAGGTAAGGGTTTTTAGTGAAATCAAATGGTTCACCAAAAAATGCTCACAGTTTTATATTAGCTCTATGAAAGAAATGTAGATATGAACTTAAAAGGAAAATTTATTGAATCAGTTATTTTTGTTCCTATTGGTGTTATTTTAACTATTATTTTTCAAAACATTTTTTATCCTCCTCCACCTCCCATACCTGAAATTTCAGGACACTCTGAGAAAAACAAGGCTGGTGAAGTTTTAAGGTTATTTGGTGCAAATTTTGGGAAAAATTCTGGAACAGTTTTTATGATTTCGGATAAGGAAAACATAATTAAAGATTTGAAAAAAATTCGAAATTGGGACAATACAAAAATTGATGTAGCAATTCCTTCAAATACAAAACCAGATAATTATAAATTCCAAATTATAAGAACTGATAATGTTGCATCTCCAAAATTTCCGGATATTGAAATATTAAATCCCAAGATCCCCTTAGATTCTATTGCATTTTTTGGTTTTTATGTTTCTCAACCGGAGCAGAGTCCGGAGATTACTTCGTTTTCCAAATATTTAGAAAGCAAAATTTCCGAATTTTTAGAAAAGGAAAAGAAAAACTTCTCATCTATCTATGAAAAAGAAGATTTTAATTTAACCAGTCCACCTGAAAAATTGAACCAAGCAACTAAATTAGGCAGAGAAAAAGCGAATATAGTTATTTGGGGGTCAATAATTCCAAATGGTAATAGTGGAATGTCTGCTATGCTTCGCCTAATAATTGATATAAAAGAAAATTTTCCTATAAATGGTGAAATGACTCAAAATCGGAAGGAACATGAGGTTAATTTTTTCCTTCCTAGGCCAAAATTTGGTGTTGATGTAGCTTTAGCCAAAATTGCTAAAAATTTTGATTTAGAAATTCCAGAACCTTCATACCTTCTTAAAATAATTAATAATATTAAATCAGGTGAAAAATGGAAAGCTGGATTTAATGGTCCAGATAGAGATATCTTAATGGAAGATTGGGATTTTGCTAGGGAAGAAGTAGAAAACTTACCGGAGTCCCAAAAGATGGAAGCGTTTATTTCTTTTTTTCTGGATGACTCTGGAATTCGTTGGCTTGATAAATATGGAATAAAATTTAATCGGGTAAAAAGGTCACTTTCCGAATTATTTTTTGATCCCCAGAATAGAGAGCAGGTAGTAGAAGTAAAAAACTATGCCCAATACTTATTTGATACAAAATCATTTAGCAATTTAAGATCTAAATTGTTTTTCCAAATGTTAAGAAGTGCTCATGAGTACGAATTTCTTTATTCAATTGGAAAAAAAAGCTGTGATGCCGGGGAAATGGTTGTGGCTTGGGACGCATTAGGCTTTTCGGCACAAACGGAAGATAAAGATTTATTAAATTCCATTATTAAAACAATTGTTAAATGTAACTTATTTGACTCAAAATATTTTATAGAAAACAAGCGTCATGATCCGACAAATCCCTCATGGACACTTTCTATAGTTTTAGATGGTATTCAAAAACATAATACTAAATTACCTCAAAGTATAATTTTAGAAATAGAAAAAGCTTATGTTGTGGTTCAAGATTATTTAATTAAAAAGTATGGAAAAACTTATCGCAATATTTTTTCTGGACAACAACTAAGCGAAGATAGCAAGAAGTTTTTGTTTGATGATTTGAAGAAGGTATTGTTGTGGAATGATCCTGATCGATTTTTATTAGAAATAGTAGATTTAAAAAATCCTTTTATTATTTGGCAATTTAAAAATCTATTTAGGAAAAATGAAATCTCAATAAAAAACAAAAAGGGGACAGGAATTTCAGTTCTCAATATTGCAGAGTTTTTAATTCAGTCAAAAAATGAAAATAAAATAAAATTATTTAAAAATACACTAGAACATTTCGCAAACCCAGAACATATTAATTTGATTGGAAAAAGAAATGTTTCAATGTTTGAAGAAGAAGAAGCAATTAAAATTCTGGTTAGGAAATTTAAGAGTGTTAAACATCAGCATTTATTACTAAACTTTTTGGGTGCAAAAAATTTAGCCTATTCTTCTACCATTTGTTTAGATATTGAAAAACAAATTTTGGGAAAGGAAAAGGAAAGTCCAAAAAATAACAGGATTTGGTTTTATATGGATTCTGATAATGAAACCAAAGAGGATTGGTTAAAACGTGTCGGAATTAGGTTCAAAAATACCAAGGCAGATTATTTGAATTATACGAAAAATAAAAAATTGAAGTTTGATAATTCTGTGGGTTGGTTTAGATAGGTTTAGAGGGAGTAGTTAAAATATATGCTTCTTTGATCATCTCTTTGAAATGCTATCAACACTTTAGGCATAATCTATTATATTTTGTCAACCGACAGGTTATGCCTGACAAATATTTCGTTTCAATAAGAGTGGCCTTAGAGAATTTTATCTGATGACAGGAATAACCATGGAATAATATTGTTTTTGTATTATAAATGCAAAAGATGAATAAAGTATTGTGAGATATTCAGATTCACATCAAAAGGTTTATTCATTAAAAATAATGAACCTATTATTAAGATGTTGTTCTGAGTGCGAAAACGCAGCAAAAGAATTGGCTTTGACATTTTCTGGAGTTACTAGTAACCAGGTTTATGCTGGAAATAAAAACTTTAGTCAAATTGGTCTTTTGATAACTCGACAAATTCTCTTGCACCTCAAAGAAGTAGAAATTGTTTGGCCCCATCAAGATCTGAGCCAAGTTGTAATAAAACCTTTTTCAAGATGGAAGCCAAATAATTGTAAAAATCCCACTTGGTTCGATGCCTATAATGTTGTGAAACATGGGCGTAACCAAAATATTCAAAAATGTAATTATGGAAATCTCATTAAAGCTCTTACTGGTTTGTTTATGTTGAACCTTTATCTTAAAAAAAGTGATTTGGAGGGATCAAATGGCTGGGTAGCAAGTGATAAAGAGTTAATTTCATTGTCAGAATTTTTCTCCCCTAAACGATTACTAAAAAAAACTGGGACGGTTCGTTCTTTTGGATCAGGAACACCTAAATATATTTTTAAGATCTAATTATCTTCAAATATCTAAGTAGCAGACGACTTTTTGGTTATATCTTGAATCGATAATACTTATATGTGTTGACATTGAATATTCTGTGATGCTACTAATAGTATGTAGAATAGCTATTAATAGTCTGTCGATTAATAGTCATCATTTGGGCTATGTTTGCTCGTATGAAACGACAGACGCCAAAACTCAAGCTTGGGGATGCAATACGCCAGGAAAGAAAGAAGTTAGGAATTTCCCAAGAACAGTTTGCTGAATTGTCTGGGTTCCACCGCACCTATATTGGTCATGTGGAGCGTGGCGAGAAGAACATAACAGTTGGTGGTCTGTTAAAAATCGCAAAAGCATTGAAACTGACTGGATCAGACCTTCTGACCAAAGCCAAACTGTAATTCCTACCTCTCTAAGAATGTACACCCCCAAGTAGTAACCGAAACCTTTAAATACCCTAAAACACAGGGTAGATGGTGAGGTGTGTCATGACCATTAATAAGAAAGTCGCCGCAGTGGTATCTGGGATAGCCATAGCTACTACTCTAGGATTAGCAAAATTAGTAAAAGCGGAAGAATTTAATTCCAATGGTTGGCCGATACCAAATATATCTAATGCTAAATTTTTGGGTCAAAAGCAAAAGGATATTATTTCTGAAATTCCTGGAAAGGAAACTTTGTTAAAAGGATATAAAAGTCCTGATGGAACTTATTTCAACACTCTAGAATATAATGGCCGTATTTATGGGTTTTACGTGGATACTAACGGAAAAATGCCCATGGAATATATGTTAATGGATATGGAAGGGAATGGAAATTTTGACCGAAAAGCTGAAGCAAAAGGATCAGGAACAACCCCGGAATGGTTACTTAAGGCAAGTTACAATAAATCATTTTAAATAGTAATCTTTAACAATAGCTTTATGAAAAAGGTTATTGTTTTTTCTGTAATTTTTCTAATTAACCTAAGTTTAGTTTTAGGAGCTGCTAATCAGGAAGGAGGGGAAATTTTTGAACAAGGCACAACATCATTCGACTCCGACACCTTCAATTATGAAACAGACCCCATAGCCGATGTTCCGCCTGACCAAGTAGATGTAGACAAAGTTCAAGAATTCGATAGAGAAAATGATCTCTCCGTAAAACAACTCACCCACCAAAACCCAGATGGCACCTTCAATATAGACCAGTTTGATTCCAACAAACTAGATCCTAAAGCAAGAGACGAAGCGCTTAAACTCCTTGGTCGTGCAAAAGAAGTCGAATCGGAAATAGGAAATCAAAACACTCAAATCACTACCTTTGACAACGGTTGGGCAATTGACAACATTCTGTTATTAACCGTTGACGGTATCCATATTATCAATGGTCAAGGCATTACCTATAGGGATAACAATATCTCAGTGGAATATGCTGATACGTTATATACGCGCTACGGTATGCTCAACGGTGTTACTAATTTCTCCGGCACATCCATTGAATTTAATGTAGGGCAGGTAAACCAACTTCAAGACGGCTGTATTGCTGTCTATGACCTTCACGACAGTCGTGTGGTTAGTACAGATAAAACCTTGGAGATTAATCCTCACCATGCGTTGACCTTTTCTCTGAGTGACTGTGGTAAAACAGAAACGGTCTTTAAAGCATTGTCTAACGAAAGCTCTCTTACTCTCTCTAAAGGGAAACCACCACAATACAACCTCAAAAAAGGAATCCTCACCTGTTCCTTTGGCAATAATCTCACTGATTCCATCACTGCTAATATCTCTGCCTCCTTAGATTTAGGATCGCAATGTTTCAATTGCATGACTATAGAACCAGTAGGACGGTATTGGCACACCGCAAAAAACTTACCCAGTAATTTTGGTATCCATGTTCCAGAAAATTCTTCATCCTACAAATTGTGTTTGCAGCGATTGGATGGAAGACCCTATACCGACTATGACGGACTGGTGGACTTCACCACCAATACGATGGAGCTCAACGGTATCGTAGACTATCTCAGAATGCCTTTTGAACTTATCCTTGATGACTTTATCCTCCTTCCTCCATTTACACCGGTGCCGGTGTATGCCAGTTATGATCCAGACAATATGGCACTGTTAGAACTGGATAACAAAATACTGTTTGTGGATAACTTTTTGCTTACCAACGAACAAACTCAACCATCTGTGCCACTTTCTGATATAGGTTGGGGACGTCATCAGATTCAAGAAACAGGCGCAAGCCGATTGCTCAATAGCACGTCACACTGGACACCCAAAGTCCTTAAGCATTACCAAACCAATTTTGACAACGCCACTCTCCAGTTCAACACCACGATCGTTCAACAGGGAAACTCCCAGGTCAAAGTGCTTGGTGTTAACTCGTTGGATATTGCACAAGCCCAAACGTATCTGCAAACCTATTGGGACAGAATTCGCAACGTACCGTTGATTGACTACCTCATCTCATGAAAACAACCAAAGCTCAGATAAGTACCTTCTTCCTTGTAGGTTTGGTCATTCTCTTTTTATTCTTTCTTGGTTTTTTGGCGCTCAACAACGTGGATGGTTTTGGGCTCACCCAAGAACAAATTACCGAACGTTTGGTGGTACGAGAACAGCAAGTGAGCACAGCAGTAACTGATTGTTTGCACTTACATGGAACAACAGCGTTTGAACAGATTGGCTTGCAAGGTCGATTGTATCCCAAACGCTATATCGAATATGAAGACATTCAAGTCTATGATGCTGCAAAGCGACTCGTCACTCTACCGGAACTCGAACGTGAAGTGTCTTTTTATCTTAGAGAACACGTGCCTGAGTGTATTACTAACACTATCGATAGTATTAAAGGAGCAACGATTGAGGTTGAGGAAGAACAAGTAACCACACGTATCACGGACAAGGAAGTAGTACTTGAGTGGACACAACCCATAACCATTCGCATCAGTACCCAACAACTTCGTTTGGAACGATTTTCTTCTACGTTTCCAGTTCGCTTACGTTCGTTATGGAATGCTTCAGAAGCAATAACCTCCACGTATACGAATCAACGACTCATTAACCTAACGCATGTAGATACGATTGATGCTACTACGGTCATTTGGCCTTACTCCGATGGCTCTTACATTCTGGTGTTTGAAGATAATCAGTCTCGGCTAAAAGGGATGGGGTACGCGTATAGTTTTGGTTTGGAAGGATAAAGGTTTAAATAGTTCTCGCTTAATAAATTAATCAAATAAAGTCAATATTTCTAAGAGTGACCTGAATTGTTTACTCTTGTCCACCCCCCTTTTTTCACAAGCCGTTGGATCAAATATATTTTTATTTCATTAAATTCTCTAAGTAAACCTTATAAATGGTTAAGCATTACCGCTCCATGGTGGTTTGTATTTCAGAGTTACTTTTGGATAAACACAAATTGAGAACTAGTGTGGTCAAGTTCAATGGTCTAGCAGGCTTGGATGAATTAATGGATAAAATAAATTTCCAAGAAGAGTCAATCAACAAAACTAAAGAAAACTTAACAGCGTTGGCTAGAAGTAAGGATGAATTGCTAGGAATTGAAAAAGAAAATTATGAAACTTCTATAGTCCGTTTACAAAATAAACTACAAGTTCAAAATGACAATTTAGCCTGGAGTATCATTTCAAAGGAATACCCAATAATTGACCTCTCTTTTCTTGAATTGAAGAAACGCCAGACCGTTTCAGCTCATACAAAACATGGAGATATTAAAATAAATACTGCCCTTCCTATTTTCGGTGTGTACCACCATAAATCACCTGATTATCAGATTGAAGTTTCTGGCAGGGTGTACTTTGAAATAGATGGATATAGTGCGGGGAGGGATAAATTAACTGTAAAGTCACTAGGTCGTTTTCCTGAAGGTATTGATGAGCACATCGAAAAAATAACAACCTATGGAAAATGGGGTGGAAATGAACATCATTTCAAAACAATTTTAAATGCTCCTTTTTCAGGATATATCCCTCAAAATATTAAAGACGTAATAAAAAAAGAAAAAGAAAAGTTTAACGATCAGATTTATATCGTTGGTGAAGTGCAGCGGTGGAATGATACCAAACTAAAAAACCAGCAATCTCAAAACTATCTTTTAATTGGAGTCCAAAAAAGAAAAGCATTTTTGCTTGAAGAATTTAACTTGAACAACCAAGGAATGTATGCATACGAAAATTATTTGAGTAAAGTTTCAAAAAAACAAATCACAGCATCAATGTATTAAAAAATTAAATTTTGTTTAACTTGTAAATAAACAAATAATTAGAATTTCATAAATCTATATTTACTATTTCACTAATGCATTTCCTAATTCGATTATCTATAATTAATTTTCTTATAGCAAACTAATAAAAAAATATTTTCCTTAAAGGGAAAACCATATTTGGAGTTCATATGACTTCTCCGGTTGGAAAAAATGATATCAAATGGAAAGTAAAAATTGATCAATTTCAAGAAATGGATCATTCGCCTTTAGATTTAGAAATTTATCAAGGGGATGAGCCACTCAGAGGCAAAACCATTTTTCGATCTGAAAATTTACATAAAGGATTGGTGAGAAAAATATCAGGTTTTCTTGAAAAATCAGGGTGCTTTTTAGTTACTGGTTTTAGAGGAGTTGGAAAATCGAGTGTAGTCAATAGATCTATTAATTTTTGCCTTAAATCCAACAAAGAAAAAGATGATAAAAAAGAAATCATAGTTAATTCAATACCCATGGAGCAATCCATTGAAAAAGCTTCATTAGTAAGAATGATTTTTAACAGATTGTCAAACGATATCTGCATTGAAAGAATATTAAAGGACTCACACAAGTTTAAGAAAATAAACTTAAGTTCAATATTTAGAAGTTTTGCGTTTGAACTATTGTTGCTCGTTGGTTTGGTTGCCCTTCTTACCACAGTAGCAAAGTTTTTAAATTCACCCCTATTCACTGATAAAGGCGAAATAAATCTTGTTCCTTTGACTTATTTGCTAGGTTTTTCTGTTATTTTCATTTCAATTCCAAGCATAAAAAATTTAATTAGTTTAATTATTTCTAGTTTTTTTCATTCTGATAAAGAACGAAGATCATTAGCAATGCAAATTGTTAATTTACATAATGCTCTTGAAGAAGGGTTGGCTATAGAGACAAAATCCACAACTAGATTTGTTTCAGCAGAAAGGAAGAATAGTTCTGATTATAGAGTGGGATCTATTTTTGAAAAATTCAAAGACTTTGATTTGAAATCAGGAAAATTTGGAATATCAAATGATTCTGAAACCTCGTCATCAAGAATGGTAACAACAGCTCATTTAATTCATGATTTAAAAGAATATATTAATTGCTTAGTTGATTACTCAAAAAAATATGACCCCATAGGAAAAATTTTTAAGGGGAATTTTAAAGAACTAAAATTAATTTTTGTTTTTGATGAATTGGATAGGTTGAAGAGTCAGGAACAATTGATCGCAAGAAAACAGGAGGGTAAAGAAAAATCAGATATCTACCAATTGGAATCTTTGGTTGGAGAACTAAAAGTATTGTTTACACAGGCAAAAGCAAATTTCATATTTGTAGCAGGGGTTGATATGTATGAGAAATGGCAGTTTGAAAAATCGCGCGGAGATGGATTATACGAAGGAATCTTTTCCGAAAATTTTTATATCAACTCAATGTTGACGCAAAAGAGGTACGATTCTTCTGAAGAGGAAAGTCCAAATATTATTCTAGAATTAGTTGAGAACCTATTAGAAAAAAATGCGACGAAAGGAAGCGCTGTTACCTTAAAAGAGTTTTGCAATTACTTAAATTTTATATGTAGAGGAATTCCTAGGAAATTAATTCGAGAATTAAACGAATATATCTATATTGAAGGAGATGAAGAAAACCCACAAAAACCCACGGCTAATACTACAAATAATATAAATGCAAAAAATATTTTCATAAGATTGAAGCCTGAGGAGGCTAGTAAAATAAAGCTGTTTTCTGGCGTTGAAATGCGGATTCAAGACAAAATACCCATTCATTATAAAGATCACGATATAAATAAAGTTTTACTTTATTTTGTTATTGGTAGTTCATTTAAGTTCTATGAAGATGGCCTAAACATAGAAGATTGGGAAGCATTTAGTATTCTTCCAGACCAAGAAAAAGTGGTCATTACAAAACAAATTTACAAGGATGCGCTTTTAATATTGGAAGGAGATTATATAGAACGCTCATTTGGGAGAAAAACGTTGTATCAGTTTCTTCCCATTTTTAGAAGAACTGTTAATTTTTTAGTAAGAATTTTGCCTCACGAGCAGCATAGTTTTATTTTTTCAACTCATGATTTTAAAGAAGTATTATCTGAATTAGAGAAGCAGGATGAGAGTATAAGTTCTGAGCCTGAAAAAAGAGTATCTAGTTTACTTATTCAAATGCAAATGGCCAGAATACAATCAAAAATAAAAGATCATGTTAAGGCTATTGATTTATTCAAAAAAGTTATACGAATGGGAATTGATGAAGCCGAAAGAATATTAAAACCACCTGCTAGTAGAGATGCCTTTAGATCCCACCATACCCAGCAAATCCTGGAACTGGTCTGCGAAGCCCGAATTGAAATTGGAATTATCGAAATGAAATTAAGCAATCACAAAACTGCAGTGGGATATCTTTGGAGTGGTGTACGAACATTGCTTGATTATTATGCATGGTTCTGTGACGAGGGGGCCACAATAGACAAAAAGAGAATTACCCAATCGGATCCAAACTCTAGGGTGACCTCCAAGCAATTTGACTTAACCTCTCCAATTTACTTCAAAGAAAATAATATGTTTATGGAGGATTTTATAAATTATTTAGAAATCAGTCAAAAGGATGAAAAGATTTTTGAAAAAAGGAAAAAAGGTTTTTTTAGGAAAATAGATGACATATCTCAAAGGGACTGGGAAGAATATGCCACTAATTACTATTTCCCATGGAGGTTTAAAAACGCAAAACTATTCATGAAAAGAAATTATAAATATTTTTTCGAATCACAAAAAAGTGGAACTGGTAAAATTACTAATATTAAGGAAAACGAAAAAGAATTAAACGATTTAGAAAAAGCTATTAAAAGAATAGAATCTGACACTGGTTTTAGGTATCAGGAATTTTTTGAGGACGAACATAATTTAGGTTGGTTAGGTCCTTATATTCGATTAATGGGATATAAACTCAGAAGTATGCGAATTCCATTATATTTTAGCCCAAAGCTCATGTATTGCCTCAATGTGCTTTCGATAGTTTATGGTCGAATGGGACAAAAAGGGCTCTCACATAGGTTATTACTTATTGGAATTCCTGCTTCGGACCATACATCATTTGATTCAAACTCTGTCATTCAAAGATTACAGTTGGCTATGTTTCACTTTACCAGCTTGGAATTTACTAAAGCTGTAGAATATTATGGTCTGGCATTCTTCCATTTAAACAAAGAAAAATTGGCAAAAAAATGGACTTTTTACATGGAAAATAGAATGCTAGCAGGCATTCTCGATATGGTTGGAATGGCCATCAATACACTTCTATATGATAAACGTTCCATGAATGATTTATGTCGAAGAGCTCAAAACTATCATTTAAAATCAGGACATTATAGGAAAAGTATAGAAACAAAAATAAGGCTTATAGAAGCTAATATTAGTTTAGGTTTAGATGATTTTTTTAATTACCTCCAAGACCCAGCTCAAAATTCTGAATTTTTCAATAAATTTTTTGTTAATTTTGAAGATGCCATAAAAGATTCCTTAGAGGTGATTTCTCAAGCGAAAGATAACACATTCATTGCAAAAAGTAACAACCATACAATACAGTTTAAATCTAAGTTCCTCTCGGTACGTAGCCTTGCCGTAGCTCTATTGCGCCTTGGAGAAATTTCCATGATGTTGGAAAGAATTCGTGAAATAGATCCAGTAGAACGCTTACCTGAATGGGATTCTTTAAAAGCAAATATTGGCAAAATTGAAAAGATTCTAGAACAATTCCCGATTCAATTAAATTTTCCTGCAGACCATGTATCTATAAAACCTGAAGAAAATAAATTTTTTCTTTTTAGGGCAGATCAATTTCTTCGAGTTGCTCATCATTTATTCTTAGGGTTTACCTTTAATAGTGAAGCAAACACAGTACCTCATAGATTGGGAATGGCTTATTTTTTTGCCAGTAAAAAACAAAATAATAAAGAAGATTTACTTACCCAAGCGGAGAAATATATTAATGAGGCTATTTGTGGATATGAGAAATATCTAGAGCCAGGATCAGAGGTTACACAAACAATAGCAGGAGCTTATTCTGATCTGGGAAATATAGAATATGAAATTTCCTTGGAAACTACTGATCCCTTAGAAAAAATTGATAAAAAATTATCTTCAATTAAACATTTTAAAGAATCACTTAAATTTTACGCACAAAACTTTCAGAATTTTTATGCTTTATTAAAGGGTAAAGACCCTGGGTTTAAAGTTTCCTTGGATAGTCTATTTGATACAGATTACTCTATGAAATTTCTAAAAAAACTATCTCTTCGCGCAGTTTCTTCGATAAATAACCACGCTTTGATAAATTTTAAAGGTGAAGCAGTTCAAAGAGGATTTAAGATTGACAAATCAACTCTCAATAAATTAGGCAAATTAATCAATCACTGTATTAACAGTCCCTACTGGGATCCTTCTATGAGAGAAAATCTCAGCACTGTGGTTGGATGGCCTAATTCTTATCCAAGGTATTATATTGATCAAATTGCTTTAGAAATTCGTGCAGTTTGCCATTATATAAGAAACCTTGGAGGAATTTCCGAGGATATAGAATCCTACCATACTATAACGGAAAGTGGATTTAACCACTTAAATGACTTACTCGACTTAATTAGAGATAGAAATGTAGGAGAGCTTCGAGACAACTCTTGGCCTTTGGGCGGCTACCGGTATGTTGTTAGAGGTGACGAGGTTTTGGCTAAGATCCTTACTCAATTTGACAATGAATATCTTGAATTTCTTGGTTTCAAGGCGGACGAACAGTACCAGGCAAATTAACTAAATTTAAAAAGATCAGTTTTCTACGCTTGGAATGGCAAGGAAAAATTTTGTTTGGTGGAGTATCCCACTCTCTATAGTTCCTTTTCTTCTTGTTTGGTATCTTTTGGTGCAAACGTGGATTGGACAGGCGTATAAAGTGGAATGGGTATTGTTGATACTTTACCTTCTGGTTCTGATTGTGGCACGATCTGCTATACAGATTTTTGGAACGAATAATCACAACAAGACCGCATGGCGTCTTCTCATTGTGGTATGGAGCTTAGTGTTGGTAAGTGCTGCATTAATGATGACTACGAATCCTGATCCACCTGACTATACCTGTAGTATGTATCATGACCAGGACTTTGATGTGTGGTGGGAACAACACAACGATAAGTTTCCAGGCATTACCAAAGAACAATTTGCGAATTTTCCGTTTCCCAACGGTTTTGTTTATGGCGCAACAGGAAAAACCGTAGAACCAAGCAACATACAATTGGGAAATATTGCGGTGTTTAACAGAACATCAGCACAACGTCCTATTGCTCATCGTATCATAGCCCTGTATGAAGAAAACGGAACCAATTATGTGGAAGTGCAAGGAGATAACACTGCGTATTCAGAAGAATTCCCTCAAGAGGAGATCATCGGTATAAAAAGAGAACATTGGTTAGAGCAGGTGTTGGAGAGTGATGGGTGTAAAGAGTAGTAGCTATGAATTGACCCAACTTACAGTGCCTATCAAATCAAATTCAATCCAACGCTCTTATGTGGGTCTGAGTTCGGCCATTAGCGAACACCCATCACTTGTAGTTAAGAGTCGACATGATTCTTTCATCTAATCAATAGATCTAACTTTTGATCAGTTAGCAAAGCTACATAATCACGAACCAAATTTGGGTCATCCAACAAAACAGAATGCCATGATTTAGGAGGTTGGAAGTCAGGGGATAAAGGGCAATACACATTATCAAAGTCAAATCTTAAAATATGATTCTCCAAGTGTTCAGGGATAATCTCCGAAGCTTTGATTTCAACTAAAAGATTTTGATAAACTGGTTCCCAGCCAGTGCCAAATGGGTGACCTCGCAAAAAAGTTGTCAATAACAATAATAATTGGCTCACAGTAATAATTCCAAGACCTAAAAAAAATGAAAGAATTATTGTGGGGAAAAAGAGCGCAGGAATTGTCAAAAGAAAAACGATAAATTCTGAGAAAGAACTCCAGGGTATAGGAAAGCCTAAAAAAGGTTGGCTTTTGTCCGACATATTAAAAATTACAAAAAAAAAGGAAAGAGCAACACACCCAAACAATGCTAATTTGACATAACGATCCCAGAACACAAAGGGAATATCTCCTATGTAAGTCAAAGTACGGAGCCACCACGCCGCTTCATCTTTTGAACTGGTAATAGAAAAAATCCGTGGTAAAGAAAAAGCAGGTTCTTTTATTTTAAATACTTCAGAGAAATAAAGAGAAAAATCTAATTTGGACATACGATATCCATAAAAACTATTGAACGCCTCATTAGCTCGCCAATGAGCATGGTGATTAGGGAGAATCATAAGATTTTTCCAAATACTTTCAGTTTTTCTAACAATCCATGAATCAAAAAATGACTCAAAACGATCTAGCAAAAAGGCAAAAATAAACAATGATAAAAGCAAAAACCAACTCGCAAAGTCTACAAATTCTGTGCGTGCAAATTGTCCCAAAGTCATGATAAAAGTTGTTAATCCTAAAAAACCAATGGCAGGAGTTAGATTTTCAAGAAATAGATCTATTTTTCTTTCTTGTATGTGGAAATAAGGGACGCCAAGTAGGATCGCTTTAGAAACAACTGAAGCCGCCTTTTCATCTTCAAGTGCATGAAGGAGTACGTTGCCTCCATGGCTGTGAGCCAAAACAACATGTTCGATTTCACTTTCGCAAGCGGGAGACTGTTTGAGTTTATCTGCGAGGTCTTGGCCTGCCCTTTTCCTGGCTTTATGGCTATTTTTTCCAGACCACTCAAAAGGATCAAAACAAACAACAGATCCATTTAGGGAATCAGTAATTCGTTTATAAAAATTTTCTGAATTAATCCAGTTGGCTCTTTTTTTAAAGGTCCCATGTACTAGGGTAAAGATATATTTTTTTGCCTTTTTTTTGCTAAATTTGGCCATAATATAAAGTTGTCATTGAGTCAAAGGTTAGGAATAAATTTCCTTTTAAAAAATCTGTCCTAATTTAAGATTTGCCACATCTCAGAGCAGAGCATTTTATTCAGGCTTAGTATCTTTTACCCGATATTTTTTGTAATAATTTTGTTTTTATAACAAGAATATAATTCTTTAATTGAACTTCCGTTTTAAGGCAAAATTAGTCACAGATTTTTTTAATTAGGTAAACGTGAAGCCTCTGTTTAGATTACAAAGTAAATTCAATTATAGTTGCTACGATTTAATCAGACATTGTCTGTACGACCAAATTATAGTTATTTTATTAAACGATTATCAAGATCCTATTTCTTTTGCTCTGTAAGGTTTAATAAAAACCCGACCTTGTTATTCAAGCATCCTCACTGGACATCTTCACATAAAGTTTTTATAGAAAAGAAATAATCTCTATCTATGGAAGAGGGTATATCTCCTTTAAAAGAAAAGTTTTTTCGAGGGCAACTAGGATTGCTTGCCCAGGATGCATTATTGAAATATCTGGAAGTACAGGATGAGCAAACATCTCCTCAAGACATGACGATTCAAGAATTTCTAGATCTGCTGTTTATATGAACTTATTTCAAGTCATACCGTGAACGCAAGGAATGTAAGCGTTTTTTGAATGTTGCATATGATTTGTCATGCACCCCTATCGTTAACAGCCAAATAAATTTCTTTTCCACTGCGTAGACGAGGCGAATATTTTTAGTAATAGGTTCTCGATATAAATGTCCAGTTCCACATAGATGTTTTTGGCGTAGAGGATTAGTTTTTATTTTTTGTAGTTTTTTATGAAACAGTTCTAACGTTTCTTTACTGAGATGTTTCATATCTTTAAGGAAATCTGGATGAGCGTGGAGTTGCCATTCACTCAAGCAAAACGCCTCGGTTGTGGAGATAGCCCGATATTGCTTTTTCAGAAACGGTTTTTCTGTTCCCTTTTTTAATGTCTGCCAATCTCCTTTTGGCAACATCATCTTGGTTGAGCACATGCTCCACGCGATCAAGCAACACTTCAGCAGTACGTAAGATGGCTTTAACATCAGACGGTTTCACTTGAATACTTTTCATGAGAGATCACCGTGTGTTGTACAGGAAAAGCTGTTTAAATACTTTGCGAATGTAGAGCGTTATGACTCTGGTGTCGTGTTTGGGCTGATATGCTGCACCGCCTTTTCCGCTTGGGCCGCCGCAGTCACCAATAATTTCTTCTCATTTCTTAATTTTCCCAACCACCCCTTAATATACGCTGCTGAATTATCTAAGGTATCGTTATCAATACAAGTCATAGTACACAGAAAACTTGCTCCCATTTCGGCAACCAATTCTTCTTTGGAATACTCGTAAGTTGCAAAATAGGTTGGTTCTGCAATACCTTTTCTGTTCAATCGTTTCAGATTTCCACTGCTGTGGACAAGTTCGTGAAACAACGTTGAGTAATATTCTGGAATGGAATGAAAGTGTTCTTTTAAAGGAAGTTTGACATAATCTTTTGAGGGATGGTAATACGCTCGGTTACCGCCATGCTCTATTGGCGGAGCATTGGGATACAGTTGAACTATTTGTTCACATTCTTTTATCGGTTCAAACTGTATTTGTTTCGCTTCATCTTCTTGATGTAACTTTTTAATGAGATGATCTAAGCCTTCGGTTTGTGTGATATTGAATCCGCGATAATACCGAAACAAGGGAACTGAATATTTTTCCTTGGTTGTTTCATCTTGTTTTTGTAGCCAATTCCAATAGACAATGGGTGTGCTTTTCGATCCTTTTTTAATATGACCACCCAGATCTTTGGCTTGTTTATACGTGAGCCAATAGTTTGAATCATAGCTGGATAGATCAAGTAAAAAACGATTGATACCTTGGTATTCTTTTTGAGAGATGACGTTTTTTGCAGATCCAAGTCCATTCCAGGGCCGTTTCCAGGGAATAGTGCCTTCATCTAATTTCTTTACGATGGTATCAGTAACAATATCGTAGACGCTCATCTTATGGTGGTACAAGTCCTCCTTTTGTATTTGGCAAATCATTATCTTTAACCAACCCCTTTTGTAATACCATCTTTGGAAATTGCACATGCAATGGCACCTTCACCCGACCTTTTAGCGAAATGATGGCCTTACCGGTATCCAGCAAATCAATGTAATCAGATTCTTCTTTGGTAAGATTCATACACTGAGCGATGTCTTGCACGTCTTTGCCGTTACCTAAGTTAAATGTGATTTTGGTATAGGTATTGGCTTTTATCGAATGAGATAATTTGGATGGTTCTTGGTCAATAACAATGACTGCCTCACCAAATTCCCTGATTTGACGAAGACACGTTTCCATAATGGTTTCTTGTCCTTCCAGGTTTTCTTTGTGGTGACTTAAAATATGATGACCTTCTTCAATGACGAGCGCATGTTTGAAGAGTTCTCGTTTTCCATGATGCTTACGGTATTCATAGAGCCATAAGATAATGGCTTCTGTCAGAAAGATTTTGTCTGCGTCAGACAAGGCATCGAGCTCTAAAATGACATTAGTAGTGAGGAAATGCTGGTATGTAAAGGGTGTGCGGGTGTTGAGTACCGGTCCAAGACCATGTCGAAAACACAAACTTTCTAAGACTCTCATTGCAGATGCTTTCCACAGAGACATTCGACCTTGCAGGCGTTGTTTGGCAACATATTCTTTCACTTGATACAACTGAGGAGTTTCTTTTCCAGGGTTCTTAAAAAAGTCAGTGACGTCATACACTACGTCAATGGCTTCTCGTAATAAGTATTCCACCCCTTCTCCAACAAAATAGGCGTGTTTGATCACGTCCACGAGTTTCATCAGCCATTGACCTGGTTCCATACCTGGAGGGGGTAACAACGGATTAAAACGAAAGGGGCGTACTTCTGATCCTGGAGTGTAGACACGGAGGTTTCTCAATTCCGGTCGTTGAACCAAATCACGGTAATTACGTTTCCAATCAAAGACTAAAAACGGTTTGTTTTGTTTTCTGAGTTCACTCAAGATGAGAAACGCCAGATTGGTTTTGCCTGCGCCTGTCATACCGGTAATGAGGGTATGTTTAATCCATTCTTGTTCGCGCAGTCCAAAGGAGCAAAAGTTCTTTTCTGGAGGATACTCCACAGTACCTAGTTGGTATTTACCCCAGCAATCAGACGCTTGAGGAGGATCAAGATGAATGCGTTCTTGGTAATCCTTTTGCGCTTGTTGGTGAAGCAAGATATCAACCAACTCTTCTGTTTCTTGCCGATCTTTACCTTCACTAGACACATAAAGCAACCATGCGAGGTCTGCTTGTGTTTTGGAAAGCGGTGCAAGTTTACGTAGCTTTTCTTCAGGTGTGGGAGTCATGAGTAAGACGTTTTTGTAAGGCAAGGATATCTTTAAAACAGTAAAGCTCTTCAAGCATCCGTTGTACCTGGGTGGCACGTAAGCGTTTCAAGAGTTGTTGAGATTTTTCTTCTAATGCTTCAAGTTCTGCATCACGTTGTTTGTGGCGGGAATCGATGAGTGATGAAATGGTGTAGTGGCGTTCTGCTTTGGATGAAGCATATTTCTCTATGATGTCATCCACGGTTTCTTGTTCAAACGCTTCGTATTTCTCGAAAAAGTCGTCAAAAGGTTCAACATTGTTGTCCATGGTAAGACTAGGGAAGTGCAAGTGGTATAAAAGGCTTGTAACGACAACCTTATTAAGACAGTGGAACAATCAATTAGTATGGTCCTTCCTCTTTCCTACTGGGGTACGTTGTATGAGCGACACAAACACTCAGCACTTTGTTTGGATATTGAAGTGACTCGTTTCAATGGACCCATTAGTGTGATGGGATTGTATCAACCTAAAGAGGGAGTAATTGAATGCCAACAATTGGTGAAGGGAAGGGAGTTGAACAGGGAGAACGTAGTGCAGGCATTTTCAAATTGTTCTTTGCTGATTACGTTTAATGGTAGGAAGTTTGACTTGCCCAGGATAAAAAGGGAATTCCCTGGCGTTATTCCACCTATTCCGACTCTTGATCTTTATTTGTTTGCAAGAAGATTAGGCATGAAAACTAATTTAAAAGTGTTGGAAAATACGTTTGGGATTGATCGGCTTGATCCTCGAACCAAACGAAGAGGAATTGCGGTGAAATTGTGGAAGCGATATATCACTTATGGCGATCAAAACGCTTTGAACTTGTTACTGGAATATAACAAACAAGATACGGTGAATTTATATCCGCTTGCTGAGGAGTTGATGGGGTTGGTACTTGAATAATGGTTAATAAATCAGCAGTAAAGAAACTAACCAAAAAGCAAGAGTTTTGACATTCTCTCAATTTTTAAAATATTGATAGTATATTTTTAATTGACAATGAATATTTTAGATGTAGAATGATATTCATAATGATTGGATTTATGGGAAGGACTCAAAATGAAAAAATCAAAACAACCGGTAAAAGAAAAACCAAGCCAAAAGAATTCTCAAGGAAAAAGGAGACAAACTCTCGATAAAATTCCAGTAAGTAATTCTCAACAAAGAAAAAAATATTTATCAATTATAAAAAATCAATTGGATAAAGGGATTGTAAAAAATCAACTACCTTTTTTTTCAGAGAAAGAGCTACAAGAAATTGAAGAAGAAGGAACTGAAAAAAAGGGAGGTTTATTGATGAAAGATATTGAATTCTTAATCAATAAAAAATGGGATATTTCTACCAACACAATAAAACAATATATTCAAAAAGACCTGTTACCTAGAGCCAATCAAAAAATAAAAACTAAGAATGGAGCCGTTTCACTTTATCCATCAAAATTCATACGACATTTAAATTTTGTTCGTATTTTTCTTCATTTCGGAAAAGAAGCTATGGACCTTATTAAGGATTTTGCCCCCAGTTCTCCCAACGATTTTGAGTTAATCGCAATGCAGGATGTCGAAGGCGGGCTATATGATCCAAATGAATTTGAAGAAGGATGCTTTTGGTATCTTGGAAAAGCTTACATGATTTATGAAGAGGGTTTTGAAGTTATTGAGGAAGCCATTGGAAAAGCATTCCCAAAAAATAAATCTAAAAGAAACCAATATTTAGGCGATCTTAAAAAGATAAAAGATTTACATAATCGACTTGATAATGCGGAAAATTCTTTTATAGCCAAGCTCAAGGGAGAATCTAAATGAAAATAAGTAATCACGCATTTGATCGAATGAAACAAAGGCGAATTATTCCGGAAGTGGCAAATTTTATGGAGCGGTTTGTACCTTCAACTTATGGGAAGGGTAGTAATCAAATTGTTCTGGATCGAAAAACAGCTTCAAAATTAGCAAAAAAACTCAGAAAAACAGCAGAAAATATCGAAAAAAATATAGGTACTAAATTGATATTAGATCCTTCAGGGGAAACAATGATTACTGCATATAAAAAATATTAAGGAAATTAGTTATGGCAACCTTATGGATGCTAACGGGATCTACAGAAAATTGGTTAACTGGAATTAAAAATGGAGTTTGGGCGTTTCCGGAAAACCCTACAAACGCTAAATTATGGAACGAAATCAATCGAGGAGATATTGGGATTTTTCATGCAACAAAAAAATCGGCTTATTGGTATCAGGATCAGCTTCAGCCATCAATTTTGGGTTACAGTATTATAGGGATAAAAGAAGAAAAAAATACGCTGTGGTTTGACGATGAAGAAAAAGATAAAAAAAATAAATGGCCTCTGGTAATTCATTTTGAAAAAATTTTTATAACAAAAAAAGCCTCTGTTTTAGATTTTTCAAAATCTATTAAACCTGATGATAATTTAATAAAAGTTTTATCTTGGTCAGGATATAATTACTCAGATTTTAGAAAAGTAGGAAAATCTCTTTATCCTGATATAGGGAAATTTATGGATCAAAAATCCCTTCAGAAATTAGATCCACGATATGATTCCATTTTAAAAGAACTTAAATTTAATGAAGTTTGCTTTTAATAAAAACCATCTTTGCATTCTACTTAACAGGCTTTAACTGGGGTTTATGATTTTTTAATGAAATTTTTTTCAAAAAGCTTTGCGTATAGGTGAAAAACAGATAAATTGGCTGGGAAAACTTTAAGTATTGTTACCGGTTGGATTTATTAACAGAAAAAGTCTGTAAAAGAAATATTTAAGGAAGACACAAACTTATAGTTTAAAAAATAGACATGAGGTTCCTGATATTAAAGGAAAATATTAGGACAATTTATATAATCTGCAGTTTTTCAAATATCAGCAGATCCTATATATTGATCTAAAATCAAGATATAATAAAATCCCCAATGTTAAACTTTTCTTTTGTGAAGCTTATTCAAGGTTGCCTTTCCAAATATGATATTATCTCAACTAATTTAATGAGTTAGAAAACTAATAAGCGTATTTATTTTATGAAATACTTCTCTTGGGTTAAAGGTAGTAGGATAAATATTTGGATTACAAGATACTCGAATATTCGCTAGGGATTTAAATGAGCAAATTGACCAACAAAATTGAAGCTGATGATAGAACAGTGGCCCAAGTGCTAAATGAGAAAAAATATGAGGTAGATTTTTTTCAGAGAGAATATAACTGGGAAGCTAAACATGTTGAGGAATTAATTACCGATTTAACAGGCGCATTTTTAAATGAGTATTCACCGGATGATAGTCGGCCCGACGGTGAGAATTATAATAACTATTATTTAGGTCCTTTTGTTGTTAATGAAAAAAATGGCAAAAGAAGTATTATCGATGGACAGCAACGCTTGACCTCAATAACATTACTCTTGATTTATTTGAATAATCTGCAAAAAAAGTTAGGCTTAAATGAAACAATTGAGCCTTTGATATTTTCTGAATTACGTGGTTCAAAATCCTTTAATATTCAAGTCGAGGAGCGTATCGATTGTTTGGATCAATTGTTTAGTGGGGGAAATTTTCAATGCAAAGAAGAAGATGATGAATCAACCATCAATATGGTTAATAGATATTACGATATTGAGGAAGCATTTCCTGAAGAAATTAAAGGCAAAATGCTACCATTTTTTATCGACTGGTTAAAACACAATGTGGTCTTGGTAGAGATTGTTGCTTATTCAGATGATAATGCATATACCATATTTGAAACCATGAATGACAGGGGGTTAAACCTAACGCCAACAGAGATGTTAAAAGGATTTTTGTTATCGAGGTTTAAAGAGTTACAAACAAGGCATAAAGCCAATGCGATTTGGAAAAATAATGTTCAATTACTTCATTGTTATGATAAGGATGAGGATCAACGTTTTTTTCAGGCATGGCTTCGTAGCCAATATGCAGAAACTATTAGGCCTGGAAAGGCTGGTTCGAAAAATGAGGACTTTGAAAAGATTGGTACTCGATTCCATAGTTGGGTACGTGACAACTTGGAAACTCTTTCTCTTAAACCAGAAACTACAGAAACTTTTGAAAAATTTGTTTTCGTAAACTTTAAATTTTATTTAAATGCCTACCTTAAAATACTTAATGCGGAGGAAAATTTTTGCCTAGAATTAGAGAATATTTTTTATATTAAACGATATGGAATTGCAACTTCATTAAGTTATCCATTGTTATTGGCCCCGTTGGATTTAAATGATACTGAAGAAGACATAGCCCATAAAATGAATTTGGTTGCGCAATACATTGAGATCTTTGTAGTAAGACGATCAGTTAATTTTAGAAAATTTGCTTCCAGTTCTATTCGCTACACAATGTATACATTAGTCAAAGAAATCCGCAGAAAGAGTATTGATGAATTAAAAGAAATCCTTAAAGGAAAACTTGATGAAATGGAAGAAAGCTGGGAGGGGTTTAGTAGTTTTCGTTTACATGGACAAAATCGACGTTTTGTGAAGTTTCTATTATCTAGAATTATCACATTCATAGAAAAGAATTCAGGAATTAATATCAATTTTGAAACCTATTTTGAAAGCCCTGAGGGCCAGCCATTTGAGGTAGAACATATTTGGGCAAACAAGTTTGACGAACACATTGACGAGTTTACCCAGAAAACGGATTTTGACGAATGCCGAAATCGGCTTGGTTGTTTAGTGTTATTGCCGCGGGGCACAAATCAGTCTTATGGCGCGAAGTCTTATTCTGAAAAATTGGATCATTACATAAAAGAAAATTTATTAGTTCGATCATTGTGTGAATTAACTTACAAAAATAATCCTAATTTTTTGACCATGTGTGGCAATTTAAATTTTCCTTTTGAACCTCATAATGAATTTAAAAAATTTGATGTTACAAAACGGCAAAAATTGTATCAACAAATATGTGAAAAAATTTGGCGTTTAAACTTAATCTAAAAAATTGCAGATATTGTTAAGGTGGTTAAGTTTTTTCTCTTCAAAAAAGGAAAGAATAAAAGAATGATATATTGGTTTGACGAATAATGCCGACCATGCCAAAGTTGAAAAATGTATCCTATTTAATAGCATAACGAAAAAATTTAAAAAATATAATTACTATGAACGATTTGAACCTAAGAGATATTTTAAGCTTAAGAACTTTGGTTGGTTATTTGGGCGAGGAAGGGCAATTTAACTGGTGGTCTAGTTCTTTTTTTTCAAATAGTAGTATTAAATTTTTGTCACCCATTTTTGGAAAAACATCTTTTTCTTCTCAGTATTATGGAGCCCGGGAAGCGGCAACAAACATTCATGATGAACACATTGGGATTGGTAGAAATGTATTTCATCTATTTAGATTGCCGGAAACACAGGAAAAACTATTACATTCTATCGTTTGCGATGAGTCGGCTATTGAGAACATTAAACCCTACATTCAAGATACAGAAACAGCTCTTGGAAGTTTAAAAGAATTATCTAAAGATTGTAACGTAGTATCAGTTGGTCCCGTTCGATTGGGGAGCAGAGAAAACTTGGCTGATGGCCCTGTGTGGAGAGAAATAGCCAATTATTATTTAAAGGGTTTTTCTGAGGGGAAGAGAGTTTACCCATATTTTTCAGATGAAAAATGATCATTTATACACAACCAAACTGCAAGCAGGGTTGGGAATGATTCCAGAAACAAAAACTCTGCTTGAATTATGGGAACCTGGAATGAAAAACTCTGAATTGTTCCAAATTTCCTTGGGGTCAGGAATTTTTTCAAATATTTCTGCGCGTCGCCTTCAAAACATTGTTAGGGAGTGTTTTGCGCCGAGATATATCCTTAAAGATAATTACCCTGCTCTTGTTTTAAAAAATTTAAAAGGCTGTCTTACGAGTAATGAGTTTTCGCAGCTGTTATTTATTTTTACCGCCAGAGCAAATCCAATATTTTATGATTTCGTGAAAGAGGTTTACTGGGAAAAGTATATTAGTGGGCAAGAAGCATTGGTTGGCGAATTAGCAAGGGAATTTGTTATTTCTGCTAATCACCATGGAAAAACTGTTCGGGCTTGGTCTGAAGGCACAGTAAAACGTGTATCAACCTATCTATTGGGTTGTTGTTCCGATTTTGGTTTGCTGGGAAATAGCGTTGGGAAGAAAAGGCAATTTAAGACATTTCGCATTGAACCAAAAGTGGCTTCATTTTTAGCTTACGATTTGCACTTTTTAGGAGTTGGGGATAATTCAATATTAGCCCATGAGGACTGGCGTTTGTTTGGATATCAAAAAAATGATGTTCGAGATGAATTTAATAGAATTTCTCGGACAGGAGTTATTTTATATCAAACCGCAGGGGATTTAATTCGTATTAGTTGGAAATATAAAAACTGGGGAGAAATAATAAATGTCTTCTCTGAAAACTGATATTAATGAACTATTGGAGCGAGTCAAACAAGGAAGGGAATTGACTCATGCAAGCTATGAGCCGATTTATTATCTAGTATTTCAGCCATCTCTAATATTGGAAGTAAAACGTCAAATGCCAGCTTGGATTGCAAAACTAAAAAATGATGGGTGGGTAGTCCATTTGTTTTCTATAAAAGAAAATATTGGCGAAATTTTAAAATCAGCAACTCAAAGAAATATTTGGTTGAAAGCAGATGAAAAGGCTCCGACAAAATGGCAAAAAACTAATCAGTCTCTTGCTAATACAGTGACAAATGGTTCTCTATGCTCAAAACTTGAAGAAAAACTTAATAGCCTTTCAGGAAAGGAGAATGAGATTTTATTGGTTGTCGATTTAGAAGCTCTTCATCCTTATATTCGAATTGGAGCTATAGAAAGTCAACTTCAAGGGATCTTTTGTGTGCCGACAGTTTTTTTCTATCCAGGTGAAAGAACAGGTAAAACAAGGTTGAAGTTCTTAGGTTTTTATCCTGAGGACGGCAATTACCGATCAATGCATGTTGGGGGATGACCTTGGTTAAAGGTGGTTGAAATATGGATACTATTAAATTGCTCTTCGATCCTAGTAAAGATATTTATCGAACTATAGAAAAAGTCATCACATACAATGTAGCCCAGGATATCAGGCTCAAAACTGAAGTCTCTGAATATGTTGTAACAGAGAGTATTGAGAATCAGTTTGAAAAGCTTTTGACAAAAATGCAAAATGCGATGGATTTTTCAGGTGAAAACGAAATCGGAGTGTGGGTTTCTGGATTTTATGGTTCTGGTAAGAGTTCCTTCACTAAGTACCTTGGCCTAGCTTTTGATGATCAAATCCAAATTGATGGGGCGCCATTTCTTAATCACCTTCAAAATCGTTTGCGCAAGCCGCAAACAAAGGCCCTTATCGGGGCCATAACTAAACGTTTTCCGGCGGCAGTTATTATGTTGGATTTAGCAAGTGAGATGCTTGCCGGAGCTACGGGGAAAGAAGTTTCCACCGTTCTTTTTTATAAAGTACTTCAGTGGGCGGGCTATTCTCAGAATTTAAAAGTGTTTAGGTTTGAGCGTAAACTTGAAGAGGACAATAGATATGAAGAGTTTAGGAAAAAAGTTAAAGAGAATGCAGATTTAGAATGGCCAAAGATACAAAATGATCCATTGGTAATAGATAGTATAATTCCGGAAATTGCACATCAAATTTATCCTGATCTATTTAAAACCCCAACATCGTTTTCAACCGAAACAAGCGAATATATTCAATTTGAAAATGAACGTGTTGAAGAAATGATAGATATTGTTCGATCCAGGGGTAAGGATTACATAATCTTTATTGTCGACGAGGTTGGTCAATATGTTGGGTCTTCGCCAAAACTAATACTTAATTTGGACGGTCTGGCTAAAAATCTAAAGAATATTGGCGCTGGAAAGGTTTGGTTTATAGGTACTGCACAACAAACTCTTACAGAAGATGATCCTAAAGCAGCGCTTAATTCCCCAGAACTCTACAAGTTAAAAGATCGTTTCCCAATTCAAATAGACTTGGAATCCAGAGATATTAAGGAGATCTGTTATCGGCGATTACTTGGGAAATCATCGGATGGAGAAAAACAATTAGGGGATCTTTTTGATACGCATGGCCAAGAGCTTAGATTTAATACAAAATTAAAAGATGCAAAATATTATGACTCAGAATTTAATAAAGAAACCTTTGTCAATCTTTACCCCTTTTTGCCTTCCCATTTTGATATTCTCCTTCACCTTTTGGGGGCTTTGGCTAAATCCACCGGTGGTATTGGGCTTAGATCCGCCATTAAAGTAGTTCAAGACATCTTAATTGAAGAAATAGACCATCAAAAGCCTCTAGCGGAATCAACAATTGGTTGTTTAGCTACCACAGTTACCATTTATGACTCCTTAGAAAAAGATATAAGGAAGGGTTTTGCGTCTCTCCACCAGGCTGTTGGGAAAGTATTGATTAGGTTCCCCGATTCTGAAATTCATCAAGATGTAGCCAAAACTGTTGCGATTTTACAAATTCTTTCAAATATGCCCGTATCTTCCCATAATGTCTCAAGCTTAATGCACCCCAGTGTGATGGCGGCGTTTCGCAGAGAGGAAATCGAGAAGATAATTAATGATCTTATCAATGATTCTCATATTCCCTTTGGCGAAAAGGATGGAAATCTGGGGTTCTATAGCGAAAAGCTACATGATATTGAACAAGAAAGAGCTCAAATTCCGCTACGTTCATCGGAGTCCAGGCGACTATTTAATGAGTTATTAAAGGAAAGTTTCACGCCGCTTCCTTCTACCCGACTGGATGGAACGTTAGCTGTCACAACGGGGCTAAAGTCAAGAAGCGGTTCTTTTGATGCAAGCTTGGCTGGTGATAGAGAAGCGATTCAAACCGTAATTGAGCTTGTTGATCCCGGAGATTATGAAACAGGAAAATTAAGATTAATTGAAGATTCTAGACAGTCTACATTCAAAAATGTAATTTTTCTTTTAGGTCGAAGAATTCCAGAGATAGAAGAAAGAATATCCGAGATATACCGTTGCCGAGAAATTTGCCAGCGTTATAGAAATCAGCCTGACCAGGAGGTTAAGGATTATTGCTCAGGACAGTCTGATCGCGCGAATAAATTATCTTTGGAGATCCAACGCCACTTTAAAAGTTGTTTATCAAAAGGTTCTTTTATTTTTAGAGGGCAAACCACAGCAGTTGAGAGTTTGGATGTAGATGTAATAGAAGCCACTAAAAAATATTTAGGTCAGGTCGTAGGCCAAGTTTTTGATAGGTATTCAGAAGCGCCTATTAGGGTTGAAACATCTATTGCTGAAAAGTTTTTAAAATTTGAAAACCTTGCCGCCATGACCTCCAAAGAAGATCCTTTAGGCCTGGTTAAAATTGTAGGCGGTAGACCAACCATTCACACAGACTACAAGGCCCTTCAAAGCATTCGAGATTATATTGATAGAAATGGAAATATTGAAGGCCGGAAGTTAATAGATCATTTTACAAGAGATCCTTTTGGATGGTCCCAAGATACTTTACGCTATCTTGTGGCCTCTTTGCTTGTTGGGGGTGAGTTAAAACTTAAGGTTTCTGGCCATGAAGTTACAGTAAAAGGCCAACAAGCTATCGATGCGTTAAAAACCAATAATACATTCAAGCCAGTTGGGGTTGCTCTTCGACAAGAACGGCCATCAAATGAGGTGCTTGCACGTGCCGCTGAACGTTTAACTGATTTAGTGGGGGATACCGTTTTCCCTCTTGAGGATGATATAAGTAAGGCCTCCGTCAAAAACTTTCCTCAATTACAGTCCCGTTTTGCTCCTTTAGGTGAAAAGCTGACTTCTTTAGGCTTACCAGGAGGAGATCGAATTCAATCTATCATTCAAAATATCGCCGATCTTCTTTCGACAGATGCCTCGGATGCTCCTTTGCGATTAGGAGGAGAGCAATCTACCCTTTATGATGATCTTAAGTGGGCCAAAGAGATTGATTTGGCGTTTAAGAAGGATGTTGGCGTCACAATTGGAGATCTTCAGGATCATAGGCGTGAGATCCTTGATTTGCCAAGAACAGGTTTGACCGGTGAGTTAAAAGATGAACTCAATGAAACACTCGTTCAGTTGTCGGGACTTTTAGCTAAGGAAGATTATTATGATCATATTCCAGATCTAAATACCATGCTGACTAATATAAAATCTGTTGCCAGAAAGGCTGTGAGTAAAATGGCTGAGGAGCAGATTAATGTCATTAAGGAATCCCAAGCAGATTTAAGTCAATCACCTGAATGGGGGGAGCTGACCCAGGAAGAACAGTTAAATATGCTTAGCCAGTTAGAATCTTTAGAGATCACAGTTACCGAAGACCTAAAAGGTCTTAAGCAATTGGTTAACCAGGAATTCGTAATCTATTCGGAGTTGGGCGAAATAAAAAATAATATTGAGGAACAAGGCAGAAAACGTCGGCTCGCCCGAATTGAAGAGGAAAGAGAAAAGGCAAAAAAATCAGGAGAGAGCCTTACGAGAACTTTGAAATTTCCAAAGTCGGTAACAGAGGTCCATCAGCTAGAAGAATTAATTACTCAACTTCAGGAAATAAAAAACGATTTAGAGCTATTTAAGGATATTAAAATTAATATCGAGTTTGATGAATAGAATATGGCCTTTGACCAAAGTACCAGAAACCGTCTTCAGAAGTTTGTTGCGGAATCACGGTTAATTTTAACCAATGAATTCACTCGTCAATTACAAGGTGATTACGGCCTAGACCCCTCTTCAGGAACCGTCAGCGATACAGAAAAGTTAACCCACCTAAACGATGCTGACCTGGAGACCGCCCACCTTCTTCGGGATATTTTAAATCACTATTTAGCTTCAAGCCCATCGGAGGGCATTAAGCAAGCCCTAAACCGAATTGTCAGGGAACAAGCATTTACAGTTCTTAATCGTCTGTGCGCATTACGCATTGCGGAGGCCAGAGGCATTTTAATTGAATCTATTGGTAAAGGATTTAATTCAAAGGGGTTTCAACTATATCAGCGCGTATCGGGAATATCTCTGGGGGAAACCGGGGACACCTATCGCTGTTATTTGTTCAGCTTGTTCGATGAATTTGCCGTAGATCTCGCGGTTCTCTTCGACCGATTTTCTCCTATGGGAAGGCTGTTTCCAAAAGAATCAGTTTTGCTGGAAATCTTAGAAGGGATTAATCATACAGAAATTGCTCATCTTTGGGGAGAGGATGAAACCATTGGATGGATCTACCAGTATTTCAATTCCAAGGAGGAGCGCAAAAAAATGCGGGACGAATCCTCCGCTCCTCGGAATAGCAGGGAATTGGCGGTACGGAATCAATTTTTTACTCCTCGTTATGTGGTCGAGTTTCTGACAGATAATACCTTGGGGCGAATTTGGCATGAAATGACCAAAGGGCAAACAGCGTTAAAAGAGTTCTGTCAATATTTAGTACGCCGCCCGACCGAAATATTTTTAGCCGAGGGCGAAATGGGTCCGCCTAAAGAAGATGAGCATGAAGACCTTTCTCAAGAAGAATTGCTCAAACAACCAGTCCATATTCCCCACCGTCAACTCAAAGACCCTAGGGAAATACTAATGCTGGATCCTGCTTGTGGGTCTATGCATTTTGGATTATATGCTTTTGACCTTTATGAAAAAATATATGAGGAAGCCTGGAATTTAGAATTAGGGAAAGGGCCAGAGGTTTTTAAGAGAGGGTTAACCTTGAAGCCATTAACACAAACCTATGAATCGAGGGAGGTCTTCTTAAAGGAAGTACCCAGGCTAATCATAGAGCATAACATCCACGGAGTAGATATTGATTCCAGGGCTGTGCAAATCGCGGGCCTCTCATTATGGCTAAGGGCTCACCGTAGTTGGAGTGCTAAGAATTTAGAATATCCAGACCGTCCTCAAATCCGCAAATCAAACATTGTTTGCGCGGAGCCCATGCCTGGGGAAAAAGAATATTTAAAGGAATTTACCAATAGTCTGAAACCAAAATTATTAGGACAATTGGTGGAAGTGATATTCGACAAAATGCAATTGGCGGGAGAGGCGGGGAGCTTACTAAAAATTGAAGAGGAAATTAAGGAAGTAATTGCTCGAGCTAAAAAAGAATGGGAAGGGTTAACATTAAAAGCTAAAGACAAGCGAGGTGATGATCTTCTATTTACCCAACAAGAATTGGATGAAATAAAAGGAAAAGCTGGTCAAAAGGGTTTGTTTGATCTAAGCGAAATAACTGAAGCTGACTTTTGGGAACAAGTTGAACAACTAATTTTCCATGCTTTAAAAGATTATTCGGAAATGGCGGAAGGGGAGTCTACCAACCAGAAACTTTTGTTTGTTGAAGATGCCGCCAGAGGTTTTGCTTTTATAGATCTCTCCCGAAAACGTTATGATGTTGTATTGATGAATCCACCTTTTGGGGCTCCCTCTGAAAAATCTCTAAACTATATTCAGGAAAATTACCCTCTAAGTAAGAATGATTTATATGCATCTTTTGTTGAAAATGCCATTGAAATTACTGGTAGAGGTTTTATTGGAACAATTACTTCAAGAACAGGTTTTTTTCTATCTCTATTAGAAAAATGGCGAAAGGAGTTAGTTTTCACACATGCTCCTCCAACCATATTTGCAGATCTTGGTGGGGGTGTTTTAGAGGCGATGGTGGAGACAGCGGCTTATTGTTTATCGAAAAGTAAAATGCCGGAAATGATATTTTTTAGGCAATTGCACGAAGAAAATAAAAATTCCTCTTTACATAATTCCATTTCAAAATTAAAGGTTGCGAGTCCTGACAAAAACACATTTATTGCTTCTTTGCGATCAATAGAGATTATTCCTGGAGCCCCATTAGCTTATTGGGTCAATGATAAAATAAGGTTTCTTTTTAAAAATAAAAATTTCGACCCAAATTATGGCTCGGTTAGAGTTGGTCTGCAAACTTCGGATGATTTTAGGTTTCTTCGCCTTTGGTGGGAAGTGGCTCCTGAAAACATACTAAATCAGGAAGGTTATTTAGAGGATAAAAATTTGTCGGAAATTAAAGACTGGGCTTCCCAAAAGAGTTTAGAGGGCACAATATGGTTTCCTTATGCAAAAGGAGGAGAGTATTCGCCCTTTTTTGCGGATATTCATTTACTTGTAAATTGGAAACACTTGGGAAGAGAAATGAAAGCATGGGCGGACCCTTTATACGGTAATTCGGGTTGGTCAAGAATTATTAAATCAGTAGAGCATTATTTTCTTCCTGGTATTACATGGCCAAAAGTAACTGTCGCGGGTTTAAGCGCAAGGCCTATGCCGGTTGGGTCAATTTTTTCGGTTGGAGGCTTGGCGGCTTTCCCGAAAGAAAATAATAAGGATTTTTGGTTAGCATTTTGCAATTCAAAATTAGGGGAAATATTAATGCGATTGATGGGAGCTTGGCACAATTGGGAAGCTGGAATGATGAAGCGTCTCCCCCTTCCAAACTCTAATATTTACATATTGTCAAAATCTATGTCTAAATTGGTCGAAAATAGTTCAAAAATTGCAGAAGAACTATCATCTGAAGAAGAATCCCTGCGTAGCGATAATTGGTTGGCAATTGAAGTAAAACTTAGCATTAAAGAAAATTGTGAACTCTTCAATAAATTTAGGGAGGATTATTATAATAATCTAAAAATTAATTTATCAAAAATTAATGAATTAGTATATGAAGCCTACAACTTAAATCTTGAAGACCAGGAAATTATTGATGATGCAATTAATAGTGATTCGAGGTATGTTTGGTCCCTACCGAAAATCACAATCAAAGAACTTGTTAATAGATACTTAGGAATTACTTTGGGTTGCGCTTTTGGGCGGTGGGAAATCACACGGTTTACTTCTAATCGCAAAAAAATAAAGGAAGAAAATGATGACCCTTATTTCCCATTGGCTCCTTGTGCGAAGGGAATGCTAATTAATAAGGATTTTTTACCAATTAAGCAAGAGGAACTTCCCCCTAATTACCCTGCAATCGTCGAGTGGAATGGAATTATGGTGGATGATGATCTACACAAAGCTAATATTATTTCAAAACTAAAACAAATTATTGAAATAATTTGGAAAAATAAATCAGAGCAAATTGAATTAGAAATATGTGAAAATCTTGATATCCAAAACATTAATATTTACCTTAGCAAGCCTACCGGCTTTTTTGCCGAACACCTAAAGCGCTACTCAAAGAGCCGTCGTCAAGCTCCCATTTATTGGCCTCTTCAGACGCCCTCAATGTCTTACACCCTCTGGCTTTATTATCATCGGCTAACCGACCAAACTCTCTATATTTGTGTGAATGATTTTGTGGAGCCAAAACTCAAGCAAGTCTTGGAGAGTTCCACTCATTTACGTCAAAAGACAGGACGGACCCGGCATGAAGAAAAAGAACTGGAAGAATTAATTGATTTGGAGCGTGAATTAAAAGAATTTCTAGGTGAACTTTTCCGAATCGCTAAGATTTGGAAACCCAGTCTCAATGACGGGGTTCAAATCACTGCTGCTCCTTTATGGAAATTATTTCAACACAAACCATGGCAGAAAAAACTCAAAGAAACCTGGCAAAAACTCGAAAAGGGAGAGTATGACTGGTCGCATTTGGCATATAGCGCTTGGCCGGAACGAGTCATTAAAAAAAGTCATAAAGATCGAAGTTTAGCTATTGCCCATGGTTTAGAAAATGATCTCTGGGAAGAGGTAAAGGATAATAAAGGCTCTAAAGGTAAACCAAAATATAAATGGGTTCCAAAGGATCTATCCGAAGATGAATTACATGAATTTATCGCATCCAAAATAGCAGAGCAGCAAGGTATGTCAGGATAACTTTTTATGTCTATAGCAAAATTTATTCAAACTCAGGTTTTAATACCGCGCCTAAAGAAAACGGGAGTTTTAGTAGTCTATGATCCCAATAAAGTTTATCGGGAAGTTTGCCTGGAGTTTAAAGATGATCCATTAAGAAAAATTATTGATACTTCCAAAAGTAGCATTATCAGCCGCGAGAAGGCTTTGGATTGCTTCCAAGAATTGGGGAAATCTAATGGAAATTTGGAGGGAATGTTGGTTTATGTTCCAGCTGAGCCTCCAATGACAGATGAAGAGAAGCAAAATGATCCGTTTTCTATCTATACTGTTTGTGGAAGTATGTTTCCTGATGGGGATGGGGATGAGTATATGAATATTTGCATTAAGGCCAAGCCAAATCATGCTACTGAAATCCGAAGAATATTTAATGAGAATGCCAATCCTTCTTTTGAAGTCATAGATGCCATAGGCAATGGGAAGGGATGGCCCAATTTACAAGCTATATTGGGAATGAAATCCGCTAATGAAATTCTTTATGCCCTAATGGCGCCTTCAGAAGAACATAAGACCAAATTAAATTCCCAAGATAGCTGGGTTTCAGAGGCAAAGGATTTATTCAGCACTTGTCTTGGTTTGAAACTGATTACCAGAGGAAAAACTTGGAATTCGATAGCGGATGAATTGTGGCGTTTTATTTTGTTCAGTGAATTTGTATTCGACCTTCCAGTCACATTGCCTGACGCCCTAGAAAACGTTCCTTGTTCGAAAAAAGAGGCCAGGCCAATTATCGATGGATTATGTGATCGGCTTCGCAATGATTCCAGGATTCAAGCTTTATACCTAGACCGGGCAGAGGCTATAGAGCGGGATTTGTATTTACCCCAACATTGTAAGGATATTAAAGATTTAGGAAACCGAGATACATTTCCCTTTGAAGAACGTTGTTTTCTTAAATTGGCATTATTGGCGCTTAAGGAAAACAATACGGACAAAGTTCGCACCATAATTAAAGGGCATATGGACTCCGTCTGGTCAGGCAAAGGGGAAAGTCAAGTTCAATGGGGTCTAGTTAAGGCCGCTTTAAGTTTAGGCGAAGTTTGTGAAGATTTAGGAAGGCAATTGCCTGAGCATACCAATAGTATGGAACATCTTGTTAAATTTTATGTTGCCCACCTTAGAGAGGCAGACCGTTTACAAAGGGAGTTTGAGCAATCAATAAGCAATTATATTGATGCCCACGGAGAAATGGGGGAGGTAATTGAATCAACTAGGGATCAATATCGCCGGTTGGCGAGTAAGGCCCAAGATGTGTTTATAAGACATTTTGAAAAAATTGGATGGCCCCCTATAGGAATGCTATCTAATAACGATGTGTTTGATCAAAAGGTAGCCTCAAAGCTGTCGGAGAGCGGCAAAAAAGTGGCTTTTTTCCTTGTTGATGCCTTGAGATATGAATTAGGTGTGGCTTTGGAAAAGGAACTGGCTGAGGATTGGCAAGTGGAAATTGAACCTGCATTTGCCCAATTACCAACAGTGACTAATATAGGGATGGCTAGTTTGTTGCCGAAAGCAAGTAAAGACCTAGTAATTTCGAAGAAAGATAATAAGCCGGTCCCGGTTTTGGCTGAGAAGACATTGACAAATGTTAATCAGAGGATGGAGGTTCTTCGCGGTATCTATGGCCAGCGTTTCCAAGAAATGACTCTAAGTAATTTTAAAAAGACTAAGAAACTTGATGGAACCGCAGACCTCCTGGTGATAAGGAGTGTTGAAATTGATAGTCAGTTGGAGTCGTCTCCAGAAAGTACACTGAATATGATTCATGATTCTTTAAAACGAATCCGGTTTGCGTGTCATAAACTTCAAAAAATGAAATTTCAAAATATCATTATTGCGACAGACCATGGGTTTTTCTTAAATACGCATACTGAAGCTGGGGATGTATGTTCGAAACCTTCAGGGAATTGGGTTAATGTTCATGATCGGCTGTTAATGGGAAATGGTTCTGAAAATAGCTCAAACTTTTGCATTTCTTCTGAGAAGTTAGGTGTCCGAGGGGACTATCCTCAAATATCTGGTCCTAGAGGGTTGGTTCCGTATCGCTCAGGCGTTTCCTATTTTCATGGTGGTGTTTCATTACAGGAATGTCTGGTGCCCGTTCTTACTTTACGGTTAGGTGAAGAAAAGTCGGAATACAGACAACTAAGCGTTAATTTAAGTTACCGTAATGGGGCAAAAAAAATAACAACCTACCTCCCTGTATTTGATGTGGTTTGGGATCAGAAAAGCCCCACCATATTTGGATCCGACTCCGATTTTGAAATTATACTTGAAGCTCACGATAAAAAAGGGAATGTAGTTGGCGAGGCCAAAGCTGGGGGGCCGGTAAACCCTGCTACGGGAACGATATCTCTAAGACCCAACGATCCAATAAAAGTTACATTAAAAATGCAAGAAGGGCATGAGGGTTCATTTGTTGTCAAAACGATGGATCCAAATACGCTAAAAACTTACGCGAAAATTGATTTAAAAACGGATTACAATATCTAACCTATGGATTCATTAGATAAAAAGTTAGTTGAAGTCTTTGAGGGCCGTGTGGTTCGCAAGGATCTCCTGCATAGGATAAAAAAAGGAACCAACATACCAACCTTTGTTTTGGAATTTTTGCTTGCTCGTTATTGTGCCAGTGACGATCTCGATGAAATCCAGGCAGGGTTAGAGGCTGTCTTGGCTACACTTCAGGAAAATTATGTTAGGCCAGATGAGTCAAATACCGCTCAATCAAGGGTTGCGACAAAAGGCGAGCACCGTTTTATTGATAAAGTTCACGTTCGATATGTTGAAAAAGAGAAAAGGCATTGGGCTTCATTAGAGAATTTTAACTCCCAAAGAATAGCCATTGGGGAAAAATTTTATAGGGATAATGACCGCCTGTTAGAAGGTGGAATCTGGGCTGAATTAACGCTCTCTTATAATGACATTGACGATGATGGATATGCTTTTTACATTCAAGATCTCCGTCCCATACAATTAAGCCGATTTGACTTTGAGCAATACTGCGAAGGTAGAAAAAGGTTTTCAAGGGATGAATGGATGGCGTGTATTCTTCGTTCTGTAGGTTTAGAACCCTCAAAACTTAACCAGAGGCTTCAGTTTCATTATATTTCACGGCTTACCCCCCTTGTTGAAGCAAATTATAACTTTATTGAATTAGGTCCAAGAGGAACGGGAAAATCATATTTTTTCAGTGAGTTTTCTCCATATTCAACGCTAATTAGTGGGGGACAAGCTACTAAAGCGACTTTGTTTTATAATAATGCTCGAAAAAAATTAGGTTTTGTCGGGTTTTGGGATACTGTCGCTTTCGACGAAGTTGCTGGAATTAAAATCAAAGATCCAGATACCATTCAAATCATGAAAGACTTCATGGCTAATGGTAGATTTTCTAGGGGAGTAGAAGTCATCGCTGATGCGAGTATGGCTTTTATCGGTAACATTGACCATTCAATTAACCAAATAGTTAATTCGACGGACTACGATTTATTTTTACCATTACCGAAAGAATTTGATTTGGCAGTTATGGACCGGTTCAATTGTTATCTTCCTGGGTGGGAGATACCAAAAAATAGTAGTGAGTTTTTAACGGACAACTATGGTTTTATTACGGACTTTTTAGCGGAAGCATTTCATTATCAATTAAAACATTCCAATATTTATGAAGAGGTAAGTAGAAGGATAAAGCTAGGTAAGGCAGTGGAGGGGAGAGATGAAAAGAGTATCAAAAAAACTGTTTGCGCTTATTTGAAAATTTTGCATCCTTCGGAACCACCCTCTGATGAAGAGTTTGAACAATATATTGCCTATGCGGTTGAAGCTCGCCGACGTGTCAAAGAACAAATGAACAAAAGGAAGCCGGATGAGGAGTTTGCTAAAATAAATTTATCTTATGTGGATTCTTCTGGTAAAGAAATAGTTGTCTTTTGTCCTGAATCTAAGGAAGCTTTGGCTACACAACAACCCGTTAGAAGCTCCTTGTCGAAGATTGCGGGATTACCTGAAAAATCGGAAAATATTCAAAAATCAATAAATACTTTTTCATGTTCTGAAGAAAAAGAGGATCAAGAAATTGTAGTTGTTCAAAATGATGAACCGACATTAAATGATCGCCATTTTAATATTTTGTATGGCGATACGGGATACAGCTACGACTCTATATTCAGTCCTTATATAAAAGACGCCAAAAAAATAAGTATAGAAGACCCTTATATTAGAGCATCTCACCAAATCCAAAACTTGGTAAGATTTTGCGAGGTTTGCATAAAAGAAGGAACCATAAAAAATATTGAATTGACAACTGGATTTGAAGATCAACAATCTATGGTTGAGCAAAGAGATAAATTAGATGAACTTAAACAAAGCCTTTTGGAAGTTGATGTTATTTTAGATATTAAATTTAACGTAAAAATTCATGATCGTGAAATTCGGATAGATAACGGTTGGGTAATTAAAATTGGGCGCGGTTTAGATTTTTACCAAAAGCCTCTTAGTTGGTTTGAGATTGGCTCGAATGATTTGAGTTTGAGAAAATGCTTAGAAACAAAGGTTGATATATTTAAGGCCTAATTATTCCAATAGCTGTAAAAATTTTGTAGAGGGCTCCTAAAATTTTTAAGGCATTTTAATTCCAAATAATTTTTATATTCGATGTTATGAGTCAGGCAATCCGGATGGAGTGAGGGATTATACATTTCGGAAATGGTGTCGGTACTGGTTAACATGGAAGTCACTTTTTATCTTGAACTCCAACTTGTGTTTTTTTGAAGCTTTTTACTGGGATGTTTCACCGTATGGCAATAACGATAGGGAGGGGATAAAGAAAGAATTATAACCTTTTAGATACTTTCTACCTGATCGTTAATTTGAATTGTTTTTTTTCATCAATTAAGACTTTACACAATTAAGCAAGGTGGTTGTTTGAAAGACCCATATTAATTGAAGGCCTAAAAAAAGAATAATGTGAATATCGGAGAATCAGAATGAATCAAGTAATGGAAGAGAATACTAATCGGTAAAGTATTATTTCGTCGTAGTTTTATAAACTTTTTTTAATGTCCCAAAAGAAAAAAATCACAAGACAGGAATTATATAAGCAAGTTTGGGAAGAACCGATGACAAAACTTGCGAAGAATTTTAGTATTTCCGATGTCGGGCTTCGAAAGAAATGTAAAAGCTTAAATATTCCTGTTCCTAAGCAAGGGTATTGGCAAAGGAAGCAATTTGCAGATCCTGGGTCTCCACCTCCGTTACCTCCATATAATGGCTCTGATGAAATTGAATTCAAAATTCAAAAAAAAGTATGGGAAGGTGATCCAACTCGACCAGTTGACAAGGATCAATTAAGAAATGCAGAGGAAAAAATTGCATTTGAAAAATTACCTGAAAATCAAATTAAGGTAACTCCCATTTTAGATTTACTTCATCCACTTGTTAAACAATCGAAGAAATTTCTTGAAAAAAATACTAAAAATAGTGCCCTTTATAATGGACTTTTAAGCCCCGGTTGGAAAAAGTGCTTGGACATATGTGTCAGCCCTAAAAACCTCAATCGGGCTCTTTGCATTATGAATCACCTGATTAGGGAAATAGAAGATAGAGAGTTTAAGGTATTAAACATTAAAGAAGATATTAATGGGCAGTATTCTACTAAAACGATAGCCCAAGTTTTAGGTGAAAATATTGAATTTGGTATTCGCGAATCGACTAAACAAATAAAACGGAAACTTACTAAAGAAGAGAGAAGGTTTTGGCTTGGAGAAAAGGAATTCGAGTATGATCTCACTCCATCAGGTAAGCTATTATTGGAAATTAAAGAATTTTGTGCTTATCGAAAAACTTGGTCAGATGGCAAAATTCAAAAAGTTGAAAATTGTCTAAATGATTTTATTGTTGGCCTAATCAGAACATCAGTCGAGTTAAGAACTAGAAAAAAGGAAAATGAAATAAGAGTTAAAGAAAGACTAGTTTGGGAAAAAAAACGATTCGAATTAGCAATAAAGCAACAAAAAGAAAAAGACAAGATTCAAGAGTTGTTGGACGAAGCCGAATCATGGAAAAAAAGCCAAAATATTCGAAGGTATATTAATGCGGTGAAGGAAAGTGTGGAACACGAAGGACAGTCCCTTGATCCGGAAAGTGATTTAGAAAAATGGTTAATCTGGGCTGAACAGCAAGCCGATAGGCTTGATCCTTTGTCGGAAAGTCCCTATTCTATTCTTGATGAAAACATATAAAAAAATTTGAAAGGTGTCCTCCCAAATATAACCGATAATATTCTTGAAACTCCAATAAATCTGCCATTAAAAGTAAAACCATCTTCTCCCATTGAAATTGTAACTCCAAAATAAAAGCCCCAAAGCTATGCAAAACCGCGTAACCCCAGAGCGTTTTAAAGAATAGCATGTTGCTGGTTTATTGATTCCAAGAAGGTCAAGCTTTTCTTTAATTTGTTTGTTGATGTTTTTAGATTTAAGCTGTCGATACCTCCCAGTATTTCCAAGATTTAAAAAAAAATGCGTTTGGATCTTTTCTTAATGGACGCTGATTCAGCCAGCCCGATATGTAGGGGAAAGAATCTGTTTCCCAGAAATATTCTATTTTGTGCGAGATAGTATTCCAACGGTTACATCATCCCCACTCCCAATTTTTGATGCCTCTTTTAACCACCCCTTAAGATTCTCCTTCACATAAGCAACCCCTTTATCTTTGATCAAAGAAATCATATCTGACCCGACTTGTTCAAATCCCTCATCACTAGAAAACGAATTACTATAACCATCGGTTGAGAGCATAATTAACGAGGGAACTTCAGACTCCCACAAACGCAAAGACACTCGACCATACCTCCACGCCTCGGGTTCAGAAAGTGAATGCGTTTCGTTAGTAATAAGAGAATCTTCAGCAGAAAACACCCGATCAACTACCCCAGTTTCTGAAACAAATACTATATCCCCATCTCCCAACTGGAAGAATAACGCGTACTCATTGGTAACTAAAGCAGCCAACAAGGTTGCCCCATAGACAACAAATCCCTCCTCTAAAGCTATCCCGTAGTACTCTAACGTTTCTTTTTCTAGGTCAGAAAAGGGGTGCTGTTCTATGTCTGTATTCACCTCATCTACCCAGCGTTGACAAAGCTTTTTACCTAAAACCGTAGTCATAAAGCTCATATCCTTCACGGTTGCTTTCTCAAGCGATGATACACACTGTTGTAAAAAAGATTGTGCCACCTTCACCGCAATTGCTGATCCTCGTTCACTACGAAAATATTTTTGGCTGCCATGCCCATCAGACACAGCGACCAAGGCTATTGAGGATGTAGCATCTATCTGAATGGCATCTTGATTTGGTTTATTGGAAGCTATGTGAGACACGCCTCGGACACTATTGCCCAAGGCTTCCCATTTTGGTTGTATATTCATATATCACCTCACCAGACATCGCCCACTGAAGTGGTATTTTGTTGAGATAGGATCAAGGCGTTATCAGGCATAATCACATTTGATCCCTTATCGCCTTGCTGCATAGAAGGGGAGCTTGCGACTGATTTCAATACTGAAGTAGAAAAAAACTTAATTTGCGCTTTCAACTGTTCAGCGTTTTTGGCAAATATGGGTTGGATTTCTGGGTTATTAATAAACCTCCGTAACACCTCCATGTTATGGTCTTCTCCAATAGGAATGGCCAAGCGAACAGCTTTGACTCCCCACGGTTGGGCAAATAATTCTTGCAACCCTTGTTCAAAGTCATCGGTAGGTTGACCATCACTAATGAGCACGAGAACAGGAGGAAGTGCACGATTAGACATAGGTGGCATTTTCAATTGCTGGGCAACCAGCGACAAGGCTGCTCCCATAGAGGTCCATCCATCCGCTGATATATCTTTCCAGGTGAAATCTTCAACCGGTGTAGGTTCACCAATATGCCAACGTGCTTCGCTAGAAAACGTAATTGCTCGAATAAGCACTTCTGCTTGAGGGTTATCGTTTGCTGCTTCTTTTATATGAGGAATGGATTCTCGAATGGCTTCATTTACCGCCTGAATTTTGCCATCCATTCCCATAGATCCAGAACAGTCTGCTATATAAATGAAATGCAAGGGGCGACTTGCCATGTCTCCACCTGGTCGAAAACTATTATTCTTTTCCATTGGTTGTTTCCTTCTACAAATTGTTAATACGTCAGCACTCCTTCGGTGCTGCCAAAATTGATGATGACTTGATTTCCTAATCCCACGCTTTTCCCAGCAGGAACTTCTTTACTGATGCCGTTTGGTAAGGTGATAGACCACGGAGTGGAAGAAAGATTTTGAAGACCCCATTTTTGAGGTTTCTTAGGATGAGTGACGATGGTTCCAATGTGCTTGGAAAAGTCATACCGCTTACCAGTCTCCACATGATGCGGATACAAGGTGGTCTGAGGATTTAATATGATGATCTCTTTACCCACCTGTAATTGAACCGGAGGTGGCATGCGTTGTTTACATCGCCAGCACAATCCATGTGGGGCCACTTTGGAATGGGCAATATCATAAAAATTGTTTGCTTTACATTGACACACCACTATCGAATCTCGGAGTTTGGCCAACGCTTGTTTCCAGACGGTTTCTCGGACACGACAATCTGGATCATGCAATCCATCAGTAAAGGCTTGAATGAAAAGTTTTTTGAGAAAACTGGGAAAAATGGGCCAATGCGCTAAGACCGTCTGATGATGCACTGGATCTGGCCGGTTTTCTTTGTTGATGGGATCAAAAATGAAGAGAGGATCATCACCGTATAATTGTTGACGTGCAGGAAGATCAAGGCATTTTATGGCGGTTTCCCTCATTCCTTCTAAAGGGTGATGTAGATGTAGTATTTTGAAAAGTAGTACCGCAAGCGAATGCAAATCAGCACGAATAGAGGGTTGGGCCTCACCGCGATCAATTTCTGGAGCGCTGTATCCCATGGTGCCTATGATGCCCTGATACGATTCCCCATCAATAGCGACGTTGTCACAGTCGCAAATGGATATATCACCTGTTTTTGGATCAAAAAAGATGTTTTCACTTTTGATGTCTTTATAGCAATAGCCTTTGGAATGCAGGTCGGAAAACGCATCTACAATGTTTATGCATATGGTAGTAAGCATATGCATGGTGACCGGTGACCGACGCGAATAGATTTCAACGATGCCTTTTGCTTGAGGACTACGCAACGGCATGAGAAATCCGAAACCTTGTGGAGATGTAACTATTTCAAGCGGCCACAAAAAACTGCTTGAAGGCGGTCCCATGTCTAGTAACCGATCAAGATTTTCCTTTTGGTCTGTTGAAGCGGCTTTGGGTACATACCATTTCAAGGCAAAAGGTTTGTTATCGACTAGTACTTGATATACTTCTCCTTGCGCTCCTGATCCCAGAAATTTTTCTATGGTAACGGAAGCTTGATCTAGGATAATGGTTTGGTTGGTTGGTAAAAGATGATTCATAGATTCTCTCCCTAATTTCCACCTGTGGGATGATGACTATGACCGATTTATGACGGACATATGACGACATATGACCGAACATAACTCCACAGGTAGAACTGTTAGAAATAATGGAATCTATGGAAGGGGTTGGAAATGTCTGAAAAATAAGCAAAAAAGAGGAATCGACCAAAACTCAACAACTTACCAAAAATGTTAGTTTTACACTCTTAATCAATAGGTTGAAGGTTCGATTCCTTCACGGCTCATTCATTTATAAG